>JAUSKK010000050.1 GCA_030649345.1 Candidatus Iainarchaeum sp.
ATTTCTACTTTTTTCCCTTTGCAATATTGTTTTGCATTCACAGTTGCTTCCAAAACATTCGGGAAAAATTTTAAGTGATTGTCTTTGATTAAAATCGCTGAACTTAAATTCAAGCGATGCGGATAAACGCCTGCCAAGACTGCTGATTTTTTATCCAATAAATTAAAGCCAGGCAAAGTTTTTCTGGTTAAAGCAATTTGAATTTTTGATTTTCCGATAATTTTTCTGGCATGAGCACAGGTAGTTGCCACTCCGCTCATTCTACTTAATACATTTAAGGCTGTGCGTTCAATTCCTAAAATACTGTGATTGTTTCCTTTGATTTCTGCAATTGTTTTTCCTTTTTTAATAAATTGTCCGTCTTTTGCAAATAATTTTACTTTGCATTTTTTTAAACTAAATAAATAAACCAATTCGTCTAAGCCTGCCAAAGTACAAGTTTCTTTTACTTGAATAATTGCAGTACAATTTTTGTTTGAAATTAATTGACTCGTAATATCTCCTTGGCCTAAATCGTCTTGTAGAAATAATTTCAAGCGAGCTTTCATTTTTTTGGTTAACATATTTATTATTGAATAGCTTAGGTTTTTTAATACTTGAAGCAAAAGAATAGTATGAAAAAGCCTTTTCGGAGAGCACTTAAAAAAGCAGTCATTCTTGTAAGAAAACGAGTTCGTGGAATTACAGCACCAACTGAAAAAACAGTGAAAGCATTTAGGCCTTATATCGAAAAACGATTGACTGCACAATCTAAAGGTGTTCCAGAAAAAGCAGAGCAATCTGCAAAAGAATCAAGAGACATTACTGAGTTTGTCCGAAGATTGAGTCGAAGTTTTAGTGAAATTTCGCGAGCACAAAATAAAGAAAAACAAAAACTAGTGAGTAGAATCAATGCACGATATGCTTTGAATGCTTTGGGAATTCGAGACATTGAAAAAAGAAGAGCTGTTTTAGCATTGGTAGATACTTGGATGGAACAAATTAATTACCACAGAGAAACTGGAATGTTTAATTCACAACATTGGGTTGAAACAGCAGGGCAAAGATTATTAGCTATTTTAGGGCCTAATAAAAGCATTATATTTTCAGCACTGCTTTTACAGAAAGATAAAAAATGGGAAAAAATGGAAGAAAAATTGCAAAAAGAAAATAATTTTATTTAGGTTTTAAATGCCCCCATTTTTCAAGTGCTTGCTTTAGTTCTAAATGCGTGTGAGCATATTCTTCTAAAGTATAACCTGAATTATGGGCTTCAATGGCTTGCATGCTTGCTTTGGCTCCTGCGCGTGTTCCTTTAGGGTGGCCATGAATTCCTCCGCTCACCAATAAAACCAGTTCATTTCCGTAAATATCTAAAACATTGGGCACAAGACCAGGATGTAAACCTCCAGAAGAAACAGGGAAAGCAGATTTAATGTGCTGCCAATCTTGATTTAATAAAGTTCCATGTTCTTTGATTTTTTGTTCACGTAAAGTATCAGCAATTTCCAAAACTTCTTGTTTGGATCCAACCAATTTTCCGACTGCAGTTCCTGCATGAATTTGAGTAACTCCAATCAAGCGCATTATTTTGGCTAAAAATTGCATGCTTAAACCATGTTTTGGATTTCGATCAAACGTAGCATGCATGGCTCGATGCGCATGAATAGCTAAACCCAAGTCATCTGTATAGTCTCGTAAAGTTTGCACTGAAGCAGTTCCAGATACAACTACATCCATCATGCAATATTTCCAGCCATAGTCAGCCAGCATTTTTGCACGTTTTTTCATAACTTCAGTTTCAGCAGTAATATTAATGAATGCATCTTTTTTGTCTCCAGTTAATTGTTCAGCTTTGTCTCTAAATTTTGTCATGAACTTTACTCTATCTTCAAATTTATTAAACGAAGTTGAACTCAAATTTTCATCGTCTTTTACAAAATCAAATCCACCCATCCATGTTTCAAAACCTATTTCTGCATGTTCTTGAGCACTAAAACCAATTTTAGGTTTTGGCACAGCTCCAGTTAAAGGACGTTTGGAAACTTTCATCATTTTTCGAATGCCTTGCATTCCATGCTTAGGCCCCTTAAATGATTTTAAGTAAGCTTGAGGAAAAGATACATCCAATAATTTTAAATTTTTTAAAGCTTTCATTCCAAAAATATTTCCTGCAATTCCGCTCAATAATTGCGGCATATTTCCGTTTTCCCATAAATCTAAAGGATAAGCAATTTTTGCAGTATTTCCTTTGTGTTCAAAAGCAGTAGCTTGCAGTTTTTTCATTCGCGAAGGCATTTTGAATAAAGTAGTCCAAGTGCCAGTAGAACTTTCAGAAGCAATTCTTCCCAAAGCTTCATTGACTGAAATTCCTGTATCGGGTTCAAAATAAAATAAAGCAATTAAATCTGTTTTCGCTGGCTTGTAATTTGGGTTCACAAAATCTAAATACCATTCTACGCGTTTGCTCAAACTATCACCTAGTCATAATTAAGGAATTGGTAATTTTTAAAGCTTGCGCTAAAGATTAATTGAAAATAAAAAAATAAAATAAGGTTTGCAGTCTAAAAAAAAAGAATGCAAACTTTTAGCGGTTGTATTGTCTTTTTTCACCAAAAGGTTTTCCGCGACCATGAGATGGCCTATGGCTTCCAGAACTAGAACTTCCTGAACTATGACTTCCGCGTGAACCATAGCCTCCGGATCGGCTGTCTCTGGAATGGCTGCTGCCTTGGTTTCTTGAAAAACTTCTTCCTCTAGAAAATCCTCTTCCGCCTCTGGAAAAATTACGTTCTGGCAATTTATCCAATTCAATAAAGGTGGTAGCTTTTCCTTTGGCACCCATTCTTCCAGTTCTTCCAATTCTATGCAAATGTGTTTCAGGATCTCTGGCTTCATCATAATTAATAATGTGGGCTACATCTTCGATATGCAAACCTCGAGAAGCTACATCTGTGGCAATCAAAATTCGAAAAGCTCCTTCACTAAAGTTTCGGACAATTCGTTCGCGTTTATTTTGAACCAAGCCGCCGTGTAAGTATTGTGCTTTGACATGGCTTTCGTAGAGTTTTTGAGTCAAGTATTCTGCAGATTTTTTAGTGCTGACAAAAATAATAGTTCTAGACTCTGGTTCTTGATGCAAAATTTTTGTCAATGCATCAAATTTTTCTCGTCGGTTTAATTTAATCATAATTTCTTCAGTGTTTTCGACTTTAACTTGATCGCCAACTTGCACCAAAGAAGGGTTTGACATATAGGTTCTTGCAATTTTTTGAATGCCTGAATCTACAGTTGCAGAAAACAACATTAATTGTCTGACTTTGCTGACACTGCCTAAGATTAAATTTAAATCATCTCGAAAGCCCATGTCTAACATTCGGTCTGCTTCATCTAAAACAATCACACTAAAATGAGACAAATTAATGGTGCCTCGCTTAGAATGATCCAATAGTCTTCCAGGTGTTGCTACAACAATATCGAATCCTTTTCTTAAAACGCCAATTTGCTGATGAATACTATCTCCACCGTAAACGGCATATACGCGTATTCCGTGATTGATTCCAATAGCCCTTAAATCTTTAGTGATTTGAATGGCCAATTCTCGAGTTGGAGCCAATACCAGGCCTTTTCTTTTTTTGTCAGCGATGACTTGCTCAATTAAAGCAATTCCAAAAGCTGCTGTTTTTCCAGTTCCTGTCTGACTGCGAACAATTAATTCTTCACCATTTAACAGCAAAGGAATTGTTTGTGCTTGTACTTCTGTGGGCTCAAAAAAATTGAGCGAGTCCAAGGCACTCAGCGTTGGTTTGCTGAGATTCATATCTTTAAACTTCATATTTTTTCACTTTATATCCTATCTCATTTTTGTCTGTTGAATGCAAAAGACTCGTTTAGGTAAAAACAGCTCTTGAAAAATGAACAGATAAAAATCAGAATTTTTATATTTTTATACAAAATATATACGCAAACCAATATTTAAGTGTTTCCAGTGTTAATTTTTGCATGATTATTATTGTTTCTGGCCTTCCAGGTTCAGGTAAAAGCTCTTTGGTGGAACTTTTAAGCCAAGAATTTAAATTGAAAAAAATTTTTGCTTCCGGCATTTTAGAAGAATTAGGCAGGAAAAAAATGCAGGAAATTCACGTAGAAAATGCTGAAAAAGGACAAGGCTTTTGGGAAAGCAAAGAAGGAAAACAATTAATGAACAAACGAACGAATGATACTTCTTTGGATAAAACATTGGATGAAAAATTATTGGAAATTGCCAACACACAAGACAATGTGATTCTGGATTCTAGAACTATGCCTTGGTTGTCTCCAAAAGGAATTAAAATTTGGGTGGATGCAAGTGAAACAGTTCGAGCTCAAAGAATTGCTGAACGCGATAAACTAAAAACAAGCGAAGTGCTCAAACAAATGCAAGAACGCTTGAAAACTGATCAACAAATTTATAAAAAATTGTATGGTTTTGATTTAGGGAAAGATTTTTCTCCATTTCATATTGTAATCAACAATGAAACAATTGGCAAAAAAGAAACAGCTGAACTGGTTATCAAAAAAATAAAACAGTTTCAAAAGAAAACAAAATAATTAGTAGCTGCCTGTAAGTGCAGACCTAATTTCTCGTGAAATTCCACGTGCTTTTAAGTCATTATATACAGCCACTGTTTGTTTGGTTTTGTTAAGACCTTTTCTGAAACCTTTTGCTTTTACAGGATTTAAACCATTTGCAAAAAATGCTACACTAACACTTAATCCGCGAAAAAACGCTACTGCATTTTGACCTAGGCCTTCGGCAAATAACTCTGCTGTTCCAGGCGTCAAGGCACTTGCAAAACGAACAGCGGAATCATTGGTTAGGCCTGAAGCAAAATCCCCAGTAGTTGGGCCTAATTCTTTTGTAAATCCTAAAATCTGTTCTTTTAGACCACCTATAAACCAGGATAATTCGGATCCATTTAAACCTTGAACAAACAATCTTGTTCCATCTTTTGTTCTTGCCAAAGTTTTAGCAAATAATCCTGCGTGTTCACCAAGGGCACTGGCAAATCGTCCAACTTGCATGCTTGAAATAGAACGAGCAGGCAAACCCAATCTTTTCACTTCTCTGGAAGCAGACTTGTCTTGAATTCCTAAAGCTTCTGCAAAAGCTTTTGGATTCTGTTTAGCTAAAATACACAAACGTTGAACATCTTTTAAAGAAAATTTCCAGTTTCTGGATTTGCCTAAAAAAAGAATTCGGTCATTCAAAAAAACAGGTTTTCCCAATGAATTAACTTCTGCTCTAGCAACCTTTCCCAGTATTCTTTGTTTTTGTTCTTTAGTCAAAGCAGATTTGGACAAACGATTTTTTACAACAGACATTCTTTTTGGAGTCATTAAGAATAATATGTCAAAACTTAATTATAAGCTTTTCACAGCTAACCTTATGTCTTCTGCAATCAGAACCTAGCGGTTCCGATACCTCCCTTTTACTACAAACTTTTCACAGCTAACCTTATGTCTTCTGCTGTAATGGTTTTGCGTTTAGCATGGGTGGACAAATTTACTGCTTTTTGGGCAATTTTAATTCCGTATTCCTCCAGTATTTCAGCTAATTCTTTGGCAGCATCTTCGCTGACTCTTGGAGCTCCGCCTTTTCGGATGACTCGATCTACAGCTGCTGCAGGCAATTCACTCAAAATTAAACACCTCGGGTAAAAATAAACTCATTTAAAGGATTAATCTTCAGATAAATAAAAAGCTATCGTTTTTATTGAAAAACAAGCCAAAATCAGGTTAATTAAAGGATAAAATACGAGTTTAAGTTTTTTTAGGTTAGAAATGACTAAGATATGACTGAATTTATTGAACACCCCTTGATTAAACCAGAAACCATTGAAGCTCGAACCTATCAATCAGTCTTAGCTGCACGGGTTCTAGAAAATCCCAGCTCTTTGGTGGTGGCTCCAACTGCTTTAGGCAAAACCATTGTAGCTGTCATGGTGGCAGCCCATTTATTGCAAAAATATCCAGATAAAAAAATTTTAATTCTTGCCCCCACAAGACCTTTATGTGAACAACACAAAGAAAGTTTTCGAAAATTTTTAAACATTCCTGAGGAAAAAATTATTACTTTAACTGGAACCACAGAACAAAAATTGCGAAACAATGAATGGGAAAATGCCAGCGTGATTTGTGCAACACCCCAAACCATTGAAAACGATATTATCACAGAACGCATTGATCTTTCAGAATTGGAAGCTTGCATTTTTGATGAAACGCATAGAGCCGTCAAAGAATATTCGTATGTGTTTATTGGAAAACAGTTAAATGCATTGAAAAGAAAACCTTTGATCTTGGCTTTGACTGCCAGCCCAGGTGCAAGTAAAGAAAAAATTGAAGAAATTTGTACAAATTTAGGAATCGAAAATATTGAAATCAAAACATTGCAAGATGCAGACGTACAAGAATACATTAAACCCATTGACATGGAAATACGCTATGTAGAATTACCCAAAGAAACCAAAGAAATTGCTGAACATTTACGTGCATTTGTTAAAGAAAAACTTGAAGAATTGAAAGCATTGCATTTAGTGAGAACAGCTGAAATAAATCAG
>JAUSKK010000009.1 GCA_030649345.1 Candidatus Iainarchaeum sp.
AAAAGATTAAGGAAAACCTTAATCTTTAGCTAAGCTGTGTACCATTTTCAAAGATACTACGACTACTGCTGGAATTACCATGGTCATGACATTGGTTAACATTTTGGTTAAGTACATTCCGACTGTTGGAACTGCTCCCAATCCTGTGCTTCCCAATCCTGAAACAATGACTAATCCAACTGTGGCTAACAAGAAGTCTTTACTTTCGTGTCCTGAAACATTCAAGAATCCTACAACTAAACCTAATACAACCAATCCTGTGGATAGCATGGTTGCATCCAAGGTTACAAAGGCTGCGGCTACAGCTAAAACTATTCCTAAAATGAAAGCCCAGCTTCCAATCATTTGCATTGAATTTTCGCTCATTAAACTTCACCCTCCTATAGGTTATACAACCCTTTGATTGAATTCTTTTAATACCTTTCGTTTAATCCAGTTTCGAAGTTCGTTGATTGCCGTATTGCTTTGTTTTTATTATTTTGTTTCATTACTGTGTAATGACTTCTGAGATTGTTTTTCCGTATGAATTTGATTCCGAAAAACGAAAAAAATCTAAAATTTACTTAAAACAAAAATTAATCACTGGCCTGTTAAATGGTTTTGTAGTTCCTTTAATTTTTTTAGTTTGGATGATTTTCTCTGGCTTTGGTTTGGCTTTAGAACAATTTGCATTTTCGCTTTCTTCTGTTTTTGGAATTCCTATTTTTGTTTTTTTGTTTTTAACTTTAACCGAATTGGTTGAATTTCCTTTGGGTTTTTATTCGAGTTATATTTTTGAACACAAATACCATTTATCCAATTATTCTTTGAAAGGCTGGTTTAAAGATTTCTTTAAAGGCTTGCTGTTAAGTTATGTGATTGGAATTCCTTTAATGTCTTTGGTGTTCTTTTTTATTTCCAATTTTTCAAATTGGTGGATTTTAGCTTGGCTGGTGTTAACTGTGTTTTCTGTTTTTATGGCATTCATTTATCCTGTGATTATTTTTCCATTTTTTTACAAAACTCAACCCTATCAAGATCAAGAACAAGTTCAAGCACTGCTGGCCATGGTTCAAAAAGCCGGAGTTAAAAACATTGATCGTGTTTTGCTGGCTAAAGAAAGCGAAAAATCCAAAAAACCCAATGCTATGTTTGCTGGAATGGGTAAAACCAAAACCATTGTATTGTTTGATACTTTAACCGAAAGCTTTACTTTTGATGAAACTCAAACAGTGGTTGCCCATGAGCTTGGCCATTATGTTTTCAAAGACAATTATAGATTCATTGTATTGGAAGCAGCAGCTTTATTGCCTACTTTGTATGTAATTAATTTAGTTCTACAGTCTAGTTTTGTTTGGTTTGGAATTCCAATTATTAGTTTAGTCATTATCCCTGTGTTTGTTTTAACCAGTTTAGTGATTGAATTTTTTTCCGGTCCAATTATTCAAGCATATTCTCGGCACCGTGAATTGTCTGCAGATATTTTTGCATTGGATTTGGTTGAAAAACCATTGGCTCAAATTTCAACTGAAAAACGTTTAGCAGACATGTCTTTAGCAGATCACAATCCAAATAAATGGATTGAAATTTTATTTTTTTCACATCCTTCTTCTCAAAAAAGAATTGATGCTTGCTATGCTTGGGCTAAAGAGCACAATTTAAAATTAGATAAATAGAAAACTTTTTTTGACTTATTTTGGCAATCGCTTTCTTACTGTAACTGTTGGTTTGGTTATAGGTCGTTTTCCTAAAGCAGCTGATCTCCAAGCAGATACAGCCATTCCTAAAATACTTCCAGTTCTTCTAGGTTGCGGTTTTCGAACAGGTCTAGGTCCAGGCATATATTATACTATTGCTGAACCTTATTTAAATACTTATTTTCTTAATCTTTGCATGCCTTTATCCCAAGAATTGCTGCAAATCTTAGTTTGCCCTCAATGCAAAGGCGAATTAGCTTATTTAGTTGAAAAGTCCAAATTAGCCTGTAAATCTTGCAAACTGGCTTTCCTGGTTGAAAACAATATTCCTATTTTGTTAATCGATCAAGCAGTTTCAATTTAATTTTTTATTTTGGCCAATAGTATTTCTTGAATTATTTCAACTTTTTGATTTTTGTTTTCTTGTTTTATTTTTCCAATCAAAAAATTCAATGAATTCTGTTTTCCGTTTCTATAATCTAGTACGGCTTGTTCATTTTTTTCCAATATTTGTTTTATGGCAGTCTCTAAATTGTTTTCTGAAATTTTCATTTCTGTTTTTCCGTCCAATTTGTTGCGCAGCCATTCAACTGCCTGCATTTCTTCAATTTGTTTTTCTTTCATTTTTTGAATAATTTCAATCAAAAATTCGTTCAAAAATTCAATGGACTGTGAAATATTTCTGTATTCCAATTCATGTTTTACGTGTTTTTGAAAAAACAATCCAGCCGTTAAAAAATCACAGCGTGAACTTATTTTTGAAAATGATTTTACTAAATTTTTTTTCGAGCAAATGGTTTGAGCTGTACTAAATGCCAGCCCTTTTTGAATTAATTGATTTCGATAATTTAGCGGATGAATGGGTGCTTGTTGAATTATGGCTTCAATCATTTTTGAATCAATGGCAAAACTTGCAATATCTGGGTCTGGAAGATGTCTGTAATCTGCGGTATCTTCTTTGTCTCTGGATTCAAACAAACATCTTGCCTTCCGGTCTAAATGAAGTGTTTTTCGCACAATTTTTTTCCCTTGAGCCATTAACATTTTTTGTCTTTGTTCTTCTAATTCTATGGCGATTTCTATATCGTGAATGGAATTTAAATTTTTAATTTCTCCGCGTTCTGCTCCAATAGAAACATTTACGTCTATTTTGAATTCTGCTCCAGTTCTGCAAAATTCCAAATAATCCAACAAGTATTTGAATTCTTTCAAAAATTCAATGGTTTCTGGCCCTGAATATAATTCTGGTTCAGTTACCAATTCCAGCAATGGAACTCCGGAACGATTAAAATTCACAGTTCCGTGTTCAAAATCATAGTCTCCAGCATCTTCTTCTGCATGAATCTCTCGAATATTTACTCCGCGAAATTTTCCTTGAATGATTAAAGGTTCTGTGGTTCGCTGGAAATTGTTGGGTAAATCCGGATAAAAATAATGTTTGCGCAAAATTTTTATTTGTTTTTTTTCGACAATGGTTCCATGCAAAAAATGGCTTAATTCAATGGCTTGTTCAATAACTGTTTGATTCAACTTCAAGGGTTTAGCTCCAGGTTGCCCTGTGCAAATTTCACAAATATTTTCATTTCCTTTTTTTCCAACATAGTCTGCAGAACAAGCGCAAAATAATTTGCTTTCTGTTCTAGGGTAAATATGGATTTCCAAGCCAATCTTCATGGAGCATTCACCCAATTTTCCCATTTTTGTAAGCAACCCAAAACTGTTTTATCTTCAAATTGATTTCCCATAACTTGCAATCCAATGCCTTCGCCTAAAGAAATACTTCCAGCTGGGCTTCCAATTAAATTGGCTTGAACAGTTAACAAATCTGCAGAATACATTTGAATAGGGTCTGCAATTTTTTCACCCAAGCCAAACGGCGGGACTGGTGCCACACTGGAAATTAGGATAGGTGTTTTTTGAAATAATTGAGTGTATTCTTTTTGCAATCTTGCTCTTGCCGTTAATGCCTTTTTGTAAAATTTTTGGCTTTCTTCTTTTTGAGTTAAATAAGTTCCCAATAAAATTCTTCGCTTGACTTCTTTTCCTAAAACACTTCGATTGACTTTCACTGCTTCTATAATATCGCTTCCTGAAAATTGTTTTCCATACTTGAATCCATCAAATTTTTGCATACTGCTGGAAAATTCAGCATACATGCAGGCATAATATGCTGGAACAGCTATTTTTTGCAAAGGCATTGAGTGCTCAATTACTTCCAGTCCTTTTCGTTCCAGTGTTTGAATTGTTTTTTTTATTTTTTGTTCAACTTTTGTATCTAAATTTTCCATTTGCTCTCGAATGATTCCAATTTGTGTAATTTCTTTTTTTTCTTTTAGTTTTTCTTTTTGTTCACAAAATAAATTCAGTAATGTTTCCGAGTATTGAACTGTTTTTTCCATCCAGGCAACAGTATCCAAACTCATGGCCAAGTCACTTAAACCATGCCGTGAAATAATGTCATGCGTTGGCTTAAAGGATTGAATATTGCAAAAAGTTGCCGGCAAACGAATACTGCCTCCAGTATCCGATCCAAGGCCTATGTCGCATAATTCTGCTGAAACCGAGCATGCTGTTCCAGAACTGCTTCCGCCGCATGTTTTTCCTTTAAATTTTGGATTTTGGCTAGTTTGAAATGCACTGTTTTCTCCGCTGGAGCCGCAGGCAAATTCATCGCAATTGGTTTTTCCCAAAATAATTCCGTCTTCTTTTAGAATCTGTTCAACTACTTTTGCAGAGTAGGGCGCGATGTATCCATCCAATGATTTGGAACTGCATTGAAACGGCAGTCCTTGTACTGCAAAAACATCTTTAATGGAAAAACATAATCCAAATAACTTTCCATGTTTTTCTTTAGGTTTTTTTTCTAATTCATTGATTCGTTCCAACAGTTTGCCTAAAGATTCAACAGAATTAAATGCCTGCAATTCAGATTTGCGTGCAATTTGTTCCAAGTAATTGAGTGTTCGTTCCCGTAATTCAGTTAAGGCCTTGCCTGTTTTTTTCGGCATCATAGTTTGCTCCTATTTTTATTCAAACTCTTCTGGAATTTGAATTCTGTTCCCAACTCGAGTTTTTATAAAATGTTTTGGGAACAACGGCAAGGCTGTTTTTTTGTTCTGGAAACATTTTTACAATATTTTTTGAATTTAAATGAATATGAATACAATCTTTTCGAAATTCATTTTCTTGTTTTTCGTTTGTTTGAAATCTTTCTTCTTGAATGTCTATTGTGTTTAAAGGTTCTAAAAATTTTAGAATTTCTGCCAATTCTTTTTCAAATTCTTGAAATTCTTTTTCAGTTAATTCCAGTCTGGCTAAGTGTGCTAGTTTTTCCAATTCTTCTTTTTTCATAAGCATTACAACCCGCGTGCGGGTTGGTAACACGTGGCACTTGCGTTTCACTTCAGTGCCACAGTTTTTTATTCTTTGACTGTGCGGAAAACCAAACAACTTAAGGTTGCTGCAACTCCACGAATTCCTCGAACTCTATCCAATATGGTTTCTCCAATTTTTTTTAAATTTTCTCCGCGTACTTTGATGATAATATCAAATGTTCCAGTAATAATGTAGACTTCTTCTACGCCGGGAATTTTTGCAATTTGTTTAGCAACCTCATTTTGGTCAATGCCTGACTTGTAATCATAGGTAATCAATACCATGGAAGTTGTTCCTAAATTTAATTTTTCATAATCTGGAACAATGGTGTATTTTTTGATGAATCCATCGGTTTCCAATTTTTTAATTCTGTCAAAAACAGTGGTTCTCGGCATTCCCAATTCTTTAGCTAACTCTTTTACACTCTTCCTAGAGTTTTCTTTTAAACTATCAATAATTAAAGAATCTTTTTTATCCATCATATACTTATTATGTCGGTATTTAATTTATAAATGTATCACTATTCCGTCTTTTTGACAATAAAACCGTCATTAGTTTTAAATATAACCTAGTTTATTGTATTTAGTACGCAGAAAATGGGGCAAAATACGGGTGGGTAGTCGCAACACCGCCTGACCGCGGTGGCAGGTCGTGATGCTAAAGCATCACTGTCTAAAGATTAAAGTTAATCCAAAAATATGGGTGGGTAGTCCAATTTGGTAGGATGCAAGGCTGTTGACCTTGGGACACTGGTTCGAGTCCAGTCCCACCCGCTATCCAAACCCTTCCAGGGTTTCGATGCATCCCGGGTGGAGGATCTTCGTTTCACTTGATCCTCCTGAACTTAATTGCACTTGATACTGCGTTGGCAAAAAAGAAAGAAACCGTATTTGATCAAAAGAAATCAAATTAATTTGTAATTGTTTTAAGTTGTGTGAAATTTTATGACTGATAAAAAAATTGCGTATCTTGCTGCTGTGCTAGTTGGATTATTCGCTGGTTTTATTCCAATTGGATCTAAACTAGTTATAGCAGACGTTTCGCCTTTGGTTTTTTCGTTTTTTATCCATTTATTTCAATTGCCATTTTTACTCATCGCCATGTTTTTAACTGGAGAAAAATTATTTCTTCCCACCAGTGCACGTTCAAAATATTTTTTTGCAGGAATTGTTATTTTGGGTTTGGTGGGTATTGCTCTTGTAAACTTTGGCTACTCCGGCGGCTTAGCTTTAGAGGGTGCATTTCTTTCTCGTTTGGAGCCATTGTTTGCTGGCTTGTTAGGCTTTTTGCTTTTTCGTGAAGGTTTGCATAGAAATCAATGGCTGGGAATGCTTATGGCATTTATTGGTTTATTTTTGTTTTTTTCTTCTGGTTTAATGTTTTCTGTGTTTTCAATATTTTTCTTGGCAGCTGCTTTAAGTTGGGGCTTGCAAGATGTTCTTGCAAAAGAAATTATTCATCAAGCAGGTCCTGGTTTGATGAACTTAGGTCGTGTGCTTTTCGGATCTGCAGTTTTAGGTTTTTTTGTTTTTCCAGAAATTTTGCCAGTGCTTACAGTTCACTGGATAAGTTTTTTGTTAGTTGGTTTTTTGTATTTTGGTACAAATTATTTGGGATTCTATGCTATGAAAGAACTAACTGCCGCAGAGGCTGTTTCCTTTTATTTAATGGGTCCAGTAATTTCTCTTCTTTTGTCCGCAGTATGGCTTCATGAACCAATCAGTGGTGCTCAGTTGGCTGGTGGTGCAGTTATTTTGTTAGGACTCGGTCTAGTCTCAGTTTATGCAATTAAAAAATAACTAAAGCTATTCAAGATTTTATTCAAAAAAACAATCATCAGATCACTCCCATGGCCTTATTGGCATTAAATGCCTTGCTAGAAGCTCTAAAACAGCAAAGAAAACGTTAAGTACCTATTTAAATTTTAAATGTTTTAATCTTTATTATATCATAATTCTATGGGTGAATTGATTTTTTTTAGGTGGTGATTTTTTTGGCAGAAACAGAAACTCAAGTAAACACAGCAGAAATTCAGGAAGAAGAAGGAATTGTAGATGAACGCGAATTGCCGTTTCCGCGTGCAACTATTGTGAATATGATGCGTCAATACATTGACAAAGGAAAACAAATTAAAGGACCAGTCAAAGATGAAATGAATATTTGGTTAGGGAAATTGGTTGAAAAATTAGCCAAAAAAATGAATGCACATCCTTATACTTATGTAGATTTAGCCATGTTCAATGAAGCCATTAAAACCTATGAACAATTAGAAGAAGTTGAAATGGAACGCGAACGAATTATTAAGTACATGGAAAAAATCAAAGCAGATTTAGACATGCTGGAAAGAGAAGTAGACAAAAAATTCAAAGTATAATTCGGAGAATTTTTTCTCCCTATTTTTTATTTTTTTATTTTAATTATTTTTTTCTTCGAATTCTGTAAGCAAATGTTTTAGGTGCATTGGCTAAAACTCTTAATGTTTCCATTAAGCCGCGTATGCTTAATTCTTTTTCTGTGTCTGCTAACACTTCTGTTGGATGTTGTTCTAATTTTTTTATTTCCATTTCTAAAAATCCAATGGCCTTGTTTAAATGTGTTTGAATGACTCTGGGATTTCGCTGATTTTGTGCAGCTCGCATAGCTAACTCGACACACATAGCTGCTGCAGTTGGATAATTTTTTCTTGTTCTAGCTTTTCCCAATTCTTTTACTAAAACATAGGTTGGTTCTTTGGGAACTGCAATTAATTTTAAAATATGCTGCATGGCTGAAGCAATTCTTCCTTGTTGAACTGCACTGTGTTCTCTTAGTGTACGCAAAACTTTTACTCCACCTCTAGTTTTTAACATTTTTTGCGCAATTTCTTTTCGTCTTTCTTTTCCTAATTTTTTTCGTCTTTTTTTTGCAATACTGGCTCTTTTTTTTGCACCCAATTTTGCTTGTCGGTCTTTGGCTAATTTTTGCATTAATTCTCTGTTTCCTTTTTCTTTAATCCATGTACTAAATCGTGCACTGGCGGGTTTCATATGCTTTATTCGTTCTGCCACTGCAACTTTTGACCAGTGTGTCCGTTGTGCTTGCCGCAAAGTTTCCCGGTCTCTTGTCATGCTGGCTCTGCGTTCTTCTGGAGTTGTTTGAGCCATCCAAGTTTGTTTAGCTCTTCTAGCACTTTCTCTTCTTTTTTCTACAGGAATGTGTTCAACGCTTTCTTTTCTCATTCTGGTTCTTTCTTCTGAAGAAAATCTACTCCAATAAGCTGTTTTTACTTTTTGTCTACGTTCATAGTCTGCCAGTTGTTTTCGTACTTGTTCTTCTGTTTCCATTCCTGCAAATCGATCAAATAACTTTCGAATCATGTGCGGCGGTGTTTGCGGCTCAACCTTTCTAGCTTTTTGCACTGCATATGTTTTTGAAACTCCTGTGTGTGCATCAAATGCTAAATTATGAACTGCTCGCAAAGGCAAAGGCTTGTAGGGTTTTTTAGGCATTTAGTTTTCCTCAAGTTCTTTTATTTTTTTAATACCAATCGTCTCCTAGTTCTTTTATTTTTTTTGCAATAGCTCCTTTAGGATTCTGAAATAAGAATGCTTTGAGTTGATTTAAATTATGCGTTTTTCGCTTGGTGCTGGCTTTTTCAAAATCAATGATGATTGGAGCAAATTTTTTTCCTTTTTTTTGCACAATAATATTTCTTGCTTTTCCACCCAATTGCCCGTGATCTAATTTAAGTGTATCCAATGCTTGTGCTTGCTTTAATAATTTTTCAACTACTTCTTGTATTTCTTTTTTGGAATGTTTTTCATCCAATATCCAAACATCAAAAGTAACTCCAGAAATATATTCCATTTGAATTATTTTTTTCTCTAAATCTAAACCAATAACTTTGGGCCCAATTCCAATTGTGTTGGCTAGTTTTAAGTTTTCAAATTCCCGTAAGCACATTTGATTTCTAGGACTGTCTGAACGTTCAACTTTCAAAACAATTTCTTGATTTTTTTTGTTTTTAACTAAATAAATCCAAGAACTCCAGCCTTTAGCTAAAGGCTTGACTAAAGTTAAGTTTTTTTCCTGTAAAAACACAATTAATTGAAATGGCAAGAATTCAGTGCTTTGGTTCAATTTTCCCATTATTTTACTCCTAAAATTACCTTTTTAAATGTTTTATTAAACATAGTAGTAATATAGAAGTCTTTTTTTCAGGGATTTACTAAACAAATCCTTGTATTACGATTTAATGCATAATTTTGGAGGATGAAACAAATGGCAGAAGCAGGACCACAGCAAAGAGAAATGGTATTTTTACCAGAAGGAGCAAAACGAACACGAGGACGAAATGCTCAACAAATTAATATTTTAGTTGCACGCGCAGTAGCTGAAGCAGTACGCTCAACATTGGGCCCTAAAGGAATGGACAAAATGATTGTCGATGAACTCGGAGATATTATCATCAGCAATGACGGAGCAACCATTTTAGACAATATTAGTATTGATCACCCCATTGGAAAAATGATGGTGGAAGTTGCTAAAACTCAAGACAGCGAAGTCGGAGACGGTACAACTACTGTAGTTGTTTTAGCCGGTGGATTATTAGAAAAAGCCGAAAAATTATTGGAAGACGAAATTCATCCCAGTGTAATCATTAAAGGATACAGAATGGCTTCTCATAAAGCAGTTGAAGTCTTGAATGAAATTGCAGATCCTATTGACATTGAAAACAAAACCATTCTCAGAGAAATTGCTTTAACCACTATGACTGGAAAAAGTGCAGAATCTGAAAAAAGTTTATCCGATATTGTAGTAGATGCTGTTTTGCAAGTTGCTGAAAAACAAGGCAAAGAAACAATTGTGGACAAAGATCAAATTAAAATCGAAAAAAAAGACGGCGGACATGTATCTGAATCTGAATTGATTCGCGGAATTGTTGTAGATAAAGAAATTGTTCATTCCGGAATGCCTAAATTGGTTAACAATGCACGGATTGCTTTAATCGATGTTGCTTTAGAAGTTAAAGAAACAGAGACTGACGCAGAAATTTCTATTTCTGATCCAGAACAATTGCAGGCATTTATTGACAAAGAAGAAAGCATGCTGAAAGAAATGGTGGATAGAATTGCGAAAACCAAAGCCAATGTAGTCATGTGCCAAAAAGGAATAGATGACATTGCCCAGCATTTTTTAGCCAAAGCAGGAATTGCTGCATGCCGTAGAGTCAAGAAATCGGATATGGAAAAATTATCCAAAGCTACTGGTGGAAAATTAATTTCTCGGTTAGCAGACATTTCTGAAGAAGACTTAGGTCATGCAAAAATTGTTCAAGAAAAGAAAATTGGCGGAGAGGCCATGACTTTTATTGAAGGCTGTAAGAATCCAAAGTCTGTAACTATTTTAGTTCGCGGCGGAACAAGCCATGTAGTAGCTGAAGTTGAACGCGCTGTAGTCGACGCCGTTGGAAGTGTCAGTACTGCATTAAAAGATGGAAAAATTGTCTCCGGCGGAGGAAGTACGGAAATGCAATTATCCATGCGTTTACGAGACTATGCTAAAACAGTTGGCGGCCGAGAACAATTAGCCATTGAATGTTTTGCAGAAGCTTTAGAAATTATTCCCAAAGCTTTAGCTGAAACAGCCGGAATGGATGCCATTGACACTTTAGTTGATTTAAGATCCAAACATTCTGTTAAGAAAGGCAAAAATATTGGAGTCAATGTATTCAAAGCCAAACTTGTAGATATGTTGGCTGAAAAAGTCATTGAACCCATGCGAGTCAAAAGACAAGCTATTGTTTCCGCAACCGAAGTAGCTGAAATGATTCTCAGAATTGACGACATTATCGCAGGCTCCAGCAAAAACAGAGGAATGCCACCCGGTGGAATGGGTGGAATGCCTGGCGGAATGGGCGACATGGATATGTAACAACCGGGGTGCCGGTTGGTAGCACGTGGTACTTTCGCTAACGCTACAGTACCACTGTCTTTTCTTTTTTTTCTCTTTTCTTTTTTCCGATTTATTTTTATTTAACTTATTCTATTTTTTTATATGCAGGCACACAGAAAAATTTCTCGTACACCTAGATTGAATATTGGCCAGTATTGGAAAAATTACAAGCGCGCTGCTCGTGATCCTCGCATTTCAACTGTTCAAGCTCAGCGCGGATTGTTTGCGCGTGTCTTTAAACCACGGGTTTCTCCAAGCACTCGATTTATTTTAACCCTTATTGAAAACGAGCTTGCGCAAGGAATGACTTCAGAATCTTTTCAGCGAGCGCATGTACATGCTTTGTCTGAATTGGAACTAGTTGGTGTTCCAAAACAAAATTGTCTTCCTGAACTAAAACAAAGGTATGATCAATTATACAACGAACTTCAATCTCTGGCAGCTTTATCTATGGACGTTAAATTAAAGCAAGCAGACTTAATGCGCAAAGGAATAGTAACTCCAAGTGAACTTTTGTTGTACAATAAATTCAGTCATGCATTCCATAATGAAGCGCATCGAAGAATATTGTTTTTATCTGAACTCATTCACTCTGTTCGTTCCAGTTAACTGAAAAGATACTGTACTGTTTTTATTTTCTTTAATTCTTTAATTTTATATGTTGTACAAACGTCCTCCGCTCAAAAGACCAAAATATAGGCCAAGATTAAGTATTCGTAAACCCATGCGGGAATTTACGCATTTGCTGAAAGGAACTCCTAGAGAACAACATGAAAGAGTGCGTACTCGTTTTTTTTCAGAATTTTTTAGATCCCAAACTTTTGCAGCTGGACGCTTATTATTTAATTTAATGGAGCAAGAAATTGCTAAAGGAATTTCTGAAACTTCTTCGGGGCAAATTCTTGGGCGTGCCAGAACTATCTTGAAAATTGCACGCACAAAATTAAAAGGAAAAAAAGTTTCCTCTCTTGCTGCTGAAGAAAGCTTGAAAGTAATGGTTCGAGAATTAGACCGTGATTTTGAACGATTAAGTAGATTCGGTACAAGCATGCGGTTTCGTGAAAGTGACATGTTAACTCAAGGAGTTATTGGAGTTAATGAAATGACTCCCTACAATGAATTTATTCATGCATTCAAAGGAGAACTGGGCCTTCGAAGAACTTTGCTGGTGATTCTTAAACGAGAATTAGCTAAATGATATTTTGCATACTTTTTTATTTTCTAAAATTACTATATCTCTATGAAAAAACCAATTCCATTCAAACCAGTCCGAAAAGTTGGCTTGAATGTTGAACGAACTTGGCAAAAATATTCTGCCATGCGACGAGTTTATGGTGAAAATACTCGAACATTTCGTCCGCATAGATTGGCTTTGTTTAATAGCTTAGTTCGAAAACAAATTCCTTTAGATCTCAAAATTTTATTTGACGCAGTCAGTATTGAATTTGAAAAGTCACCGCGTTTAGCTAATCCCAGAGAAGCAGTCAACAGAGTTCAACGTTTTCTGCGAAGCCATGGTGCATCGCCTGAAGAAACACCAGTCCGTTTGCGTTCTATGATTAAAGACATGCAAGGACTTTTAGATCGCTTAACTGCATTCGAGACACAGGCAAGAGTTCAACAAAAACGTTTGATGGCCAAAGGGCGAATTCAATTCACTGATTTTAAAGCCTATTCTGCGTTTGTTGCTGAATTAAAAGACCAAGTAGAAACCCGAAAACGGTTTATGGACTTATTGGCTCGAGAGTTAGGAACTGATTAGGCTGCGAGAAAATTATGGCTGCAAAAAAAGTTGAATTGATTTTAGGTTTCACTGGTTTAACGCGCAGCGGAAAAGATACTGCTGCAGATTTTGTTGCTCAAAAATTTGGCTTTGCTAAAATTGACAACAACAAAGACATTCTTTGGCCTGAATTACTGAAACGCAAACGAAAAATCACAAAAATGAATTCAGTAAAATTAGGCGATGAACTTCGAGCCCAATATGGAATGGATATTATTGCCCAAAAAACTGTGAAACTTATTCAAAAACGGAAATGGCCTAAAGTAATCATTTCAGGCATTCGTTCCAGTGAAGACATTCCTTTATTCAAGAAACTAGCCAAGCGTTTTTACCTGATTCGAATCCATGCTTCTCTGAAAATTAGAGTAAAGCGAATGAAACAAGTGCGAATTAAAGGAGAAACTTTGAGTTCAAGAAAAGAATTACTGCAAAAAGACCAAATTGACCTGCAAAAAAAAGGCTTGCGTAAAACCCTTGCTTTAGCAGACTATTCGATTCAAAATACCGGCTCTTTAGCTGACTTAAAACAAAATTTGGTCCAATTGGTTCAAAAACTGGAAACAAATACCTTTAAAAAGAAATAATCCGTATCTCTATAATAAATTTTTACCTTGAGGTGGTAGACAAATGACAAGTCATGATTTTTTATCTCAGACAGGGCAATCATTGCTGGATGCAGGAACCCAAGTATGGAATTCCTTTGTTGGCTTTTTGCCTCAATTAATTGGAGCAATTATCATTATTTTAGTCGGCTGGATTGCAGCTAAAATTTTGAAACACGCAGTTGTAATGCTTTTAGAGCATTCTACTTTGGATAAATGGGTTGAAGAACAAAACTTAACAGCAGCCATTGGAGGAAAAAAAATTTCTCAATTGGTTGGAAGTATTACCAAATGGTTTGTAATTGCAATCTTTTTATCTCAAGCAGTTGCAACATTCAATTTAATGGTTTTAGGAAGTTTTTTAGCTAGACTTGCAGACTATATTGTATTATTTTTAGTAGCTGTAGTCATTGTATCCATTGGATTAATCGTTGGACGATATGTTCGACACTCCGTGGAAGCCACAGAACACATGCATAAAAGAGCTGTGGGAATGATTTTAGAAATAGTCTTAGTCTACATGGCTTTAGTCATTGGATTGCAGAACTTAGGCTTACGAGTCGATGTATTAGTTGACTTGTTCCGAATTGCCTTCACTGGATTCACTTTAACCATTGCCATTATAGTCGGTTTAGGCTTTGGATTGGCTTTCAAAGACCAAGCTAAAGACATTTTAGGCGACATTTCCAAAGACTGGAAAGCAACTAAAAAGTAAACCAACATAAGCCCTCCTTAATTGGAGGGAATTTTTCCTTTTTTTTAATTTTTAATTCTGCTAATTACAGTTTTTTTTATTGGTTGTATCGATTTGGAGAATACCGGTATGTCAGGAAAAAATGAAAAATATCCTTTTATTGTAAAAAAAGACTTACCTTCCGCAAACCAGTTGACTGAAAAATATACCTCCATTGAACACGATTTGTCTTCTTTAGAAAAATACCATTTCAAAATCGCACGAAATAAAGACTGGAACACCATTGACATTAAATTAACTCAGCTTCCAACTGTGCAATCTTGGCATGAGTTAGGTTTATTCCAAAAAAGAGACTCTGGCAATAATCCTGTTGCAGAAATTGTTGTAAAAATAATCAAAATAAAAAATGAAATCAGTCCAGCTAAAGTTTTAGAAAAAATGCTTGAAGAAACCTATCAAGACAAAAATTTAGAAATTCTAAATCAGCAAACCTTTGATTCTTCTCAAGGTCTTGTGAAAGATGTGTTATTCAAATATTTTTATGAAAATGTCAATTTTGTTTCCAGAATGACTGTTTTTAGCACTGGGCGAGAAATGGTTCTAATTCAAGGAAATGCCAGTGAAAAAGATTACAATGTATTTGCCCTTGATTTTTACATGGCTATAAGTTCGTTTAATTTTGTTAAGTAGGCCTAAGCTTTGATTATTGTGCATAGCATATTCATTTTAATTCTTTGAATTACTTGTTTTATAGTTGGGCCTGTAGCTCAGCCTGGCAGAGCATTGGTCTTATACGCCAGTGGTCAACGGTTCAAATCCGTTCAGGCCCAAACTGCAACTTTCTTGTAATTCAAAAAGTTTTATTAAGTTAGTTAACTGCATGTGAAACAATGGCTGAAAAAATTGTATTTGCTTGGAGCAGCGGAAAAGATAGCAGCATGGCTTTGCATGTTTTGCGTGCACAATCTCAATTCAAAATTCTGGCTTTATTGACTACTGTAACTCAAGATTACGATCGAATCAGCATGCATGGAGTTCTCCGTGTTCTTTTAGAACAACAAGCTGAATCTATCGGCATTCCTTTGGATTTGGTTTATATTTCTAAAAATTCTTCCAATCAAGAATACGAAACACAAATGAACGAAAAATTATTGTACTACAAAAATCAAGGAATTTCAGGTGTAGCTTTTGGAGATATTTTTTTAGAAGACTTGAAAAAATACAGAGAAGAAAATTTAGCTAAACTTGGCTTGCTTGGAATTTTTCCTGTCTGGAAACGAAATACTTTGGAATTAGCCAATGCCTTTATTGGCTTAGGCTTTAAAGCAATTATTACTTGCATTGATTCAAAAGTTCTTGGAAAAGAGTTTGCAGGCCGAGAATTTAACAAACAGTTTTTAGCTGACTTGCCTTCTACAGTTGACCCATGCGGAGAAAATGGAGAATTTCATTCTTTTGTATATGCTGGTCCAATCTTTAAAACCAAAATTTCATTCAACAAAGGAGAAATTGTTTTACGAGATAACCGTTTCTATTTTTGCGACCTAGTGCCTGTATAACCCCAATATTCACCGGAAACACCGGAAGTCCACTTACTGTTTGATTTAAATATTCCATATTACCTTATTTTTGTAACGACTAGAATGACTTAAACAAGTGTTTGGGTTGATTTAAAGTTAGTTAAATAAAAGGAGTAGAACACCATGGCATTCCAAAGAGGTGGCTTCAGTAGAGGTCCACGTGAAATGCATAAAACAGTTTGTTCCGATTGCGGTGCTGAAACAGAAGTACCATTTAAGCCAATCGAAGGCAGACCTGTTTATTGCAGAG
>JAUSKK010000021.1 GCA_030649345.1 Candidatus Iainarchaeum sp.
CTTTATTTCATCCATATACTGCTTATAATCCGTAATTTCTTTAAATCAAACTTTTTAAACACTCCCAAACACTGGTTTTATATTCTCTGTTTTTAGAGAGTGTCTTGACCAGACAATCGAATGCAATGAAGATTGTCTATCAGGAGGTATCGGAACCTAAGGTTCTGATTTGGTGAGGTGGCAGAGCCCGGTTGAATGCGCCAGCCTTGAGCTGCCTTTTCTTTTTCTTTGTGAAAGAAAAAGAAAATGTAAGTTGCCAAAAGAAAAAGAAAGCTGCGCCTGTTGGCGCTAGATTTAGGCAACAGTAAAAGTTAGCTGGTAGGTCGCAAGGCCTCACGAGTTCAAATCTCGTCCTCACCGTTTTTATTTACTTAGGTTGAAAAATTGATTTTTATGGATTCAAGAAAAGAACAATTGCAGTTTGCAGTTTCCATTTTATTTGATCACTCCATTCGCTATCTGAAAGGTGAACGAAATCCTGCAAATGAATTTGGCGATATTCCAGATCCTTTTGGTGAATTTGAGTCTGCAGTTCAAACTGTTCGCAATGAATTACTGGCACGAAAATGGAAACATGCTGCAGCCCAATTGTATACGTATGGCGAACACAAATCGTATGGAAAATTGTTGTTGCATTTGTCTAAAACAAGACTTTTGTCTGCTCGGCAAAGAAAAGAATTTAAGCCTTTTTTGGAAACTTTGGATTTTGCTTACAATTTTATTAGACAATTTCATGCACGTAAAGCAAGTTATTCTGCTGAATTATCTAAATTGGGCGATCAATTGATTGTAAAACTTAGTGATGTGTTTACTCCGCAAGGTCAAAAGCTTATTGGAAAAATCAAAGCACGCTTGACTGTTGAAGCAGCTGGCCGAAAACTTCATGGCCCAAGTGTTTTTCCGGTTGGAAGCAGAGAATGGAATACTGTTCATAAATACAAACAAGCTGATTTACGTCCACGCAAAAAACCAGTTAAACGAGTTCTATTGAGAAAAAGATTAAGGTAAAAAATTCATCAATTTCTTTTATTAATTGTTGTTTTCTTTATTTTATTATGAATCGTTTGTTAGCCGGCAAGCATTTGGTTTTAAAGGCTGGCTGGATTGCGAAAAAATATTTTCGCAGACCAATTCATTTTTCGTTTAAGAAAAATAATAATATTTCTGAAGTAGTAACACCTGTAGATTTATTGATTGAGCAAACAGTCTGGCATTCTTTGCATAAATTGTTTCCAGAAGATACTGTAATTGGAGAAGAATTGGGAACGCATACTGGTTCAAGTGAATTTACTTGGTATATTGACCCGATTGATGGAACGCAAAATTTTTACAAAAAAATTGGATTCTTTAACACTGCTGTGGCTTTAGAACAAAATGGTGAAGTTATTGCCGGCTGGATATACAATCCTTTGTCCAATGACTTGTTTTTTGCCGAAAAAGGAAAAGGTGCTTTTTTGAACGGCAAAAAAATCAATCCTTCCAGTCAATCCAAATTCAAAGATGCTTACTTGTTTTACTGTGATGGTAAATGTTCTAAAAAAGAATTGGATTTGTTTGGAATTATTTTCAAAAAATTACGTTCTCGTGTTTTTGAATTAAGAAAAGTAGCTTCTGCTAATTTAGAATTTGCGTATATTGCCTGCGGTCGTGCAGATGTATTTGTTTGTACTGACTTAAAATTGGTTGACTTTAAAGCTGGTCTTTTGCTGTTAACTGAAGCCGGCGGAAAAGCCACAGACTGGGCTGGAAAAACACCTGGGCAAGAAACAAGAAGTTTTGTTGTCAGCAATGGAATATTGCATTCTAAAATTATTTCTGAAACCAAACCTTTTGCAAAGAAACTAAAATAACCCAAACGCCAAAGCAAGCCACGGCAATTTTTTGCAATATTGGACTTTCTCTAAAAATTAAAAAAACTAAATCAATTAAAACAAATCCAAAACCAATTAAAGAAAGTTTTTTATCTATTTTTAATTTTTCCAAAGAATACAGTAATGCAGTTATTCCTGCTAGTATAAAAAATCCAGCAGCTGTAACAAAGTGTTCGAATGCAATATTCATGGGAAATATTCCCACTCCGCTTAAACTCAATCCTGCGAAAATTCCAGTGATTTTTTGAATTGAATCAAAATTCAAAAAGAAATAAGCTGCAAAACTGAATCCAGCTAAGATTAAGCCAGTATTAAACCAAAAAGCACTGGTTGATCCAATTCCAAGTTCGCTTAAATATTGTCCGGTGAAATTGTAATTGACATAATTGAGTATTGCAATTGCTGTAAAAACTAAAAAAAAGAAAACTCCTAAAAGTCCAAAATATTTTTTCATGATTTCACTTGATTTTGTCAATTTCTTTCAATTGTTGTACAATCGCTTCAATTGTTCTTTTTCCGTATTCTAAAGCCCGTTCTTCTGCTTGCTTCATTGTAGCTCCTGGTCCAATAATTCCAAAACCTACTGGTTTATCGTATTTTACACTCAACCTCTGCAATTGTTTGGCTGTGCTATATCCAATCACTTGGTCATGGTCAGTTTCTCCTTTTACAATTGCACCTAAAACAGCTACTCCATTAATTTCGTTTAATTCCAATAATTTTTTGCACGGCAGTACTGTATCGTAACTCCCATTTACTTCCAATTCATACACAATTTTTATTCCAAGTTTTTGTGCGCTTTCTCTTGCGCCTTTTAATAAATCTTGAGAAATTTTCGGATAATAATTTGAGTACACAATTCCTATCCGAACCGCGGGGGAACCAAGGTTTCCCCCCAGTTCTAGGGAGTTCCTGACCCCCTTCCTTGCAATTAATTTTTTCATTTTTTCACTTCAAATATTTTTTGCTTATAACTTTACTGTCTTTTCATTTGAAAATCCTTGTCTTTGTCCTGTGCCTGCTTTTTTTTGCAATGCTTTTGGATTAAACACTAAATCCAAAGCATTCAATGTATGTTTTACAGTTCGATTTCTCATAATTTTTGCCAATACTTTGTCATTTCCTTTGCTTTCGTTTTCAAAAACAAATACTTCAATGACATGCTTATTGGTCATTAATTGCACTTGCATTATTCCTTGAGCTGCTTCATGGGCGCACATATAATCAATATCTGCTTTTCCGCCCATTCCGCAAGCTATCACAATTTCGCATTCTTGTTCTTCAATTAATTTTTTGCAAGCCACAGCCAAATCTTTAAAACCTGGAACCGTGTATCTTAAAACTTCAACTTTTTTGGAATACTTGCTTTTTTGAATAGTTTTTTCAGCCAAAGAACCCATGTCTCCGCGTGCAAACATAGTGTCTGTCACACCGATTTTAACTTTTTCATTTTCCATTATTCCACTTCCACAATTAAAGTATCTCCAACTTGTAAGCTAAATTTTTTAACCAATTCTTCGTTTGCAATTACTTCCATTATATTTTCTGGATGTGTTGTTTTGTCCGGTACAACAATGGCTGCAGTTAATCCATTGATTTTGCATGGAAAACAATTGACTCCAAAATATTCTTGTCTATTTTCTTTAAATCCATGCATGTATACATTTTCTGCAGTTGCTTTGAGTTCTTCTAATTTTTCTTTTTTAACTTCTAAATTTAATGTTCCAGGAAAAGGAATAAATCCTAATTTTTCTTTAAATTGTTTAATGTAGCTTGGATGACTTAAAAAAGTTCCAGCTGTTCCAAATCCTTTAATCCAGGTTCCTGTAATGGAAATCATATAATTATTTCGAATCCCAAATCGTTAAAAATAGAGCTTTTATAGTTGTTTGTTGCATTCTTTTATTTGTATGCGAAAAAAAGCAGTAATTGTAATTGCCGCCTTTAATGAAGAAGAATCCTTGGGCCGTACTCTAGACTTAATCAAAGCAACGCGTTTGCCTGCACAAATTATACTAGTCAATGATGGTTCTACAGATAAAACTCGAGCAATTGCTTTAGCTAAAGGAGCCCAAGTCATTGACATGGTGGATAAAACAAATCAATCCAAAAATCGCGGTAAAGCGAATGCAATTTTTGCTGGATTGCGTGCTGCTTTGAAATTTAATCCAACTTCAGTGGTTACCTTAGATGCAGATATGTTAACTGTTCCGCGTGTTTCTTTAAAAGAATTAATTGATTCAGCTCATACAGCTACACGCATAGGAAAAATTGCAATGCATGTTGCACCGTATGCGGAAGGAACCTTTGAACCGCACACATACCTTTCTGGTTTGCGTTCGTTTAGTATTCCTGCTTTACATTATTTGCATAAATCTAAATTCAAAAGCATTCCGCGAGGTTATGGTTTGGAAACTTTTTTAGGAATCTTTTTTTCAAAATTTAGACAAAATACAAAAGGTTCGTTTCAATTAGAGCCTGGGTTTCGTTCAAGTGCCAGTAAACAACATCAAAAATCTGATATTGCTTTGACTCGAAAAAGAATTACAAAACGCTTTCGGCCGCGTTTTCGTTTGCATGTTTAATTTCTTTCCAGTTTTGTTCCTTTTTTGAATACAATTTCCATGTGAGGATACGCAAATTCTACGTCTTCGGTTTTTCTAAAACGTGCATGAATTTCTTCGGTTATTTCGTGGGCAATTTTATCCATTTTAGGCGGAGGCACTGGAAATCGTAAATTAATGTCTACACTGGATGCTGCAAATTTGGTTCTTGTATGCGGATCCATTTTGCTGGGCGCAATATATTTTCCTGCTTTTTCTTTAGCTACATCCATCATAATTTCTTGAGCTTTGGTTAAATTGCTTTCATACGTTACTGATAAATGAATTTCTTTCAAAACAAACTGGTTCATAAACCTATAATTAATAACTGGTTTTTCAAAAATAACAGATGTTGGAATTAATATTGTTCGTCCACTGTGAGCTTCGCTTTCAAACATTCCTCCGACTTCTCGTAAAACCAAATAAAACATGGTGATGTCTTCAATATCTCCTTTGAGTGTATCAATGATTATTCGGTCTCCGATTTTGAATGGTTTTTTGATTAAAATCATTAACCATCCAACTATTCCTGCAATGGGTTTTTGTAATGAAAAACCTAAAGCTGCAGATAATAAACCTAAAGTAACTCCAGTTAATCCAAGGTTTCCTGAAAAAGTCAGCAAAATAACTACAGCTGCTAAGAAAGCAAAAGCATACCGCCACATTTTTTCAACAGTAGCTCTATCTTCTTCTTTAAATCTTTGCAGGCTTTTATGAACCCCAAAACTAACCAGTTTATAGACTACAAAAATAACCACTATGGCCAATATTATGGTTAATGCCGTAGGCAAATAACTGTTTAAGGTGTCTGTTAAAGAAACCAAGGCAGTGCCTGCCTTTTGAAAGTTCTGGTCAATTAGCCCCATAATTAGATCGTGTGTTGGTTTTTTTTCCTTTTTTAAAATATTATACTAAAGTATATCCTTTCTTTTATTAATCATTTCCTCGGCCCCTTTTCTTTTTGGAAAAAAGAAAAGGTGTACGTTAGCCCAAAAGAAAAAAGTGCACTTCGTGCACTGGCGTGCGGTTATTAATAATTTCTCTTTACTTTTCTTATAATCGTATTCGGTACGTATTTGCATCTTAATGATGTCCGCGCTGCTGAGCAACAGCGAAAGCAGTGCTAAAGCGTCAACCGATTTTGCGGTTGTTGCAGAGATGGCGGAGCGGTCAAACGCACTAGCCTGGAACGGCCTTTTCTTTCTTTGCGAAAGAAAGAAAATGTACGTTGCCAAAAGAAAGAACTGTGTGCCTTTCAGGCACTGGCTTTCGATTGGTTGAATTAGTCCGGTATATTTCTGTGCTGCTTTAGCACGATTAAAACGTGTTCGTTTTAATGTGCATTAAGCCTTTGGCTTAATTGCAGCACGTGCTATCAACCGGCACCCCGGTTGAGCTAGATCCTTTACGGGATACGCGAGTTCGAATCTCGTTCTCTGCGATTTCCTTTTTTTCCAACACTGACACACGAAGCTTAATATAGTACAGCTTCAGGAGTGTGAGTATGAAGGAAAATTTGGGAGAAACATTCAAAGACAAAGTAGACATCTATAACTATCCTAAAAAGATTAAACGTCAACTAGAGAAACTAAATGAATTAGATGCACATAATTCTAAACTAATTTTGGATTTCTATCGAACTTATTGCATTTCAAATAATCTAACCCATCCAAGAACCTTTAAGGCACTGAATACCCTTTACTTGATTGCAAAACGCACTCAATGTCCTTTAGACAATATTACGCTTGATGTAATTCGTGAACTAAAAGCTCAATTGCGAGAAAAAAAGTTATCTGACTTCACAGTGAATGACTATGTTACTCATATCAAAACATATTTGATTCACTTAGATAAGAAGAAATATGCTGACTTACTGGATTCTAGGGAACTTAAGTTCATTGATGGATATAAAACAAAAGCAAAGCTTACGACTGATGACTTATGCAATGAACAAGACCTTAGAAATATTTTAACTGCCTGTAAAAACACGTATGAGTCTGTTTTGGCTTATTTACTTATTGAATCTGCTTGCAGAATTTCTGAGTTAATGAATATTCGAATCAAAGACTTAAAGTTTGATGAAAATGGATGTGACGCTGAAATTACTAAAAGTAAAACTGCAACAGGTGTTCGAACTATTCGTTTAGTTCAATCTCGTCAAATATTGCAAAAATGGCTTGAAGAACATCCACAGCGAACTGACAGAACTGCATTGGTTTTGCTTTCGCCTAAAGGAAGAGTTTATTCTTATGCAGCCGTGAAGAAAATTTGGAAAGCAGTAATCAAACGTGCTGGAATTGATGCAAGTAAGTTAACTAATTTTCATGCTTATCGTGCTCTTCGCTACACTGCACTAGAATCTTCTGGTAAGTTGTCTCAAATGGAAATCAATATGCATATGGGTTGGAGTGCACAAGGTGGAGCTAGACAAGCTCAACGATACTCAAGACATTCTTACAATAACCTAAAACAAAAAATGAATGAATTAAATGGAATTATTAAACCTAAAGAAATTGAAAGAAAAAATCAGTTTGAAAATAAAGTTTGTTTAAGCTGCTTTTCTGTTTATGATACAATCGCTATGTTTTGTAAAAAATGTAATATTCCATTAGATGAAAGTTTAAAGAAAAAGAAAGAATTATTCGAAAAAAGCGAACTAATCGAGTATGCTGCAGGAAAAGAAAAACTAAAACAATACATTTTCGAAATAATGGAAGAATACTTCAAAGAGAAAGGGGTTATTGCTGATTAGTTAACTTTTGTTTGTTTGATTTATTAACTAAATATACACTTATTTCTACAAATTCATTTATTTTATTTTCTTTCCACATCTCTAAGTCTTTCACGTATTTAATATTCCCTGTATTTTTTTTTCTAAAATTAAATTTGATTGAATGGGCATAGTCATTTATTTTTTGTTTTATTTTAGACTCACTGTCACTGCGTTCAATAGAAAAATTATTTGCAAGTTTTTTTATGGTTTGATTAAAATTATCTTTTTTTATAAGCTGAACTAAGTTAATAATTAATTCATTAACTATGTCTTTGTTAACGCGTTTGTCTTCTATTAAGCCTTTACAAATATCACGTTCTAAATCAGCTACTTTTGTATCTTTTGCGGCGTTATTTAAAAAAAATAACCTCGAAATTGGATTATTCCAATAATTGACCATTTTCTTAATAACTGTTCCTTTTTCATATTGCCAAATAATACTTTCTATTAAAAATGATAAATCTGTGTAAAAATAAATAGTTTCTTTGTTTTTATTTGTTTTACTAATTTCCTTAGAAAAAAATGGTTGCGTTAAAAATTTGTTGAGCCATTCATTTTTGTTTAAGGAATACACAAGTTGTTGGTTTACG
>JAUSKK010000031.1 GCA_030649345.1 Candidatus Iainarchaeum sp.
TTTTACGGTTGGAAAAATTATTGATGTAGTCATTGAAAGCAATGGCTGTCTCCAGCTTACTGCTCCTGAAGATTATAATTTCAATTTCTTAGAAACTGCAGAACAGCCAGGAACTTTTTTGAATACTTGCAGAGATCAAATCAATGCCTTAATGTATCCTGCATTCACTTCCTTAATGTATCCTGCATTCACTTGGCATTTTGATTCCTCGGTTGGCTTGAATGTTTTAGATCCATTACCCCAAGATGCTTATTATTGTTTTATGGATGGTTCTGCTGAACTAAAAGCTACAGCATTTCCTGGTTTTAAATATCCTGGAGATTTTGCAGTCTATTCTGAAACGCCAGCTGAATCTTTGATTACTGATATTTCCAGTTCAGTTCCAGTGCCTTTTGAAGAAGGTCCAACTCAAGTTTGGGTAGATGATGGAATGGGTTTACAATATTCAGTTACCCCCAATCGAGTATTTTCGGCATTGGATAGAGAAGTGCAAGCTAATATGTATAGTCAACGCAATTCAAATCCAATTAATTTTTCGAATGTTACTGGTATTATTGATTTTACTAATCAGTTTATTGGAGAAAATTCAAATATTTTTGATTCAGTTCTTGACCGATTTATGGACGTATTTAATCAAAACGTTGGAATTAATACTGTTCTTAATTATTCTGCTTACAATCAATTGCATGATTTGTTTGTTGAAAAATTAAAACAAAAAGTTGCAGCTAAGTTTATGCTTTCAAATAATTGTGTTATTGACTCAATGTTAAATAATGTTGTTGACGGTCCACTCTTTACAAATGCATTTAATACAAAACTACGTAGCCTTGATTTAGCTAACTATAATCCTGGGTTGCCAGAAAACCAAATTACTTCTGAAGTTTGCGACAATATAATCAATACAGCAGATAATTGTTATTATCGTGAAGGGCAATGCGAAGCGCATTGTCGGCAGGAAGATAGTTGTTTAGATCAATGTGAACGTGAATTTAAAACTTGCATGCAACCTTTAGCTGACCAATATTTTCCAATCGATCAAAGTTTACCTATTGATCAGAGAGTTTTGGACCGAGATCAACAAGTTCATAAAGTAGAAGAATTATATTCATTTTGTCAAAGTGTAAATCGAATTGTGACTAATTTAGATGAAATTTCATCCAATATAGAAACTGTTTTTGCAGAATTAAATCCAGAAATGGATCAAGTAGCTAGTAATTTTGTTAATCGATTGAATTCAAAATTCCGAACTCTCAATGCCTCTTTCACAGTTTCAGATTTGATACCCTCTAAAGTGTCTACTGGTGAAGCAAATTCATTTGCAGCAAGTGAGCTTCAACTTACTGCGCTTACAGAATTTAATGATGGCTTATTGCGTTCATATAATTCCAACATAGGTCCTTATTTTGATAGTTCTGCGTTTGAGGGTATTTGGATACATTTACAAGATCGAATTGATAATTTATTTGAGTCTTTGCAGCCTCAAAGTTGTAGTTATTTTAATCTAAGAAATTCTTTTTCAAATTATGTAAAACAAGAAGTTTCTGCTCAGCTGCAAGCTGGTTTAACTCAAGGTGAAAACAGGACTCAACCACAACAAAGTGTATATGTCACAATTTACAATGATAATTCACAATCGTTTGATCACTTTCTTGAAAATTTTGTGGAAGATATGGACTATGCGTATGGGCTTGAAAATGATTCGTATTTAATGAAAGATATTGCTGTTGAAATTATTTCTGACAATCCAGATATTGCTTATGATTTTGGAATCGATGCAGTTTATGCTCGGTATACGGGCGAAAATATTTGTCCGAATACTCCAGTGAATATTTCAAATGTAAATTTTACTTTAACCAATTATGGTTTAACCAAAGATGAATATGCTGATTTAGAAATCTCTGATGCAATTACTCAAACTGGAAGAACCTACACTGACATTATTGACAATGAACCAGACTTGGAGGGTGTTGTTCAATGAAATATAGTGCTATTACTTTAATTGCATTGCTTGTTTTATTTTCTTTACCTGTTTTGGCTCAAGTACAAGTCACTAAAGAAACAGATGTGTTAGTTTTAACTGCAGGAGTTCCTGTTCAAAAAGTTTATTTAGGAAACGATTTTACTTCCACTCAATTAACTTGGTATGTTTGGAATATTTCCAATAAGCCTTTGTATTTACTGCAAGCCAAAGTTTCAGGAGTTAGCGGCTGCAAATATAATTTTTTTCCAGTATCTCCAAGTTCAGGAAATGGTTTTTTTAACTGCAATTTTGCAAATACTTTACCTCAACAAGGTTCTCTAGAACCAGTTATAGTTTATCCTGGAAGAATTTATCAAATTCCAGTAACTTTAACACGCTCCCTGAGAGTTAATTCAACTTTAAGTTTTCCACTTACTGTTACAGCTGACTTAAATGTTGTTTTATCAACACATCCAGGATATTTAAGTGCAAAAGAATTCTTTCGCTTACAACCCCATGCCATGGATTCTTTTTACAGAAACAATGGCTATGTTCGATGGAATGAACAACATTTTGTATCCAAACAATCTTGGACTCCTTTCAAAATCAAAACCAGCCTAATTGACACAGTACACTTTAACATCAAACTCAAAGCTTCGAATGCCTGTATTTCTGGCCCTACAGCCGCACCCAAGCTTTTGTTCAATTGGCGCTTTGATGGAGTTAACGAAAACACTTGTACAGCTGGAAATACTTTGCGTGATTCCAATTTTTGTGATTTAACCCAGTTGAGTATTTCTTTAACGCAAAGACTCCAAAAATTAAGAAACGCAGCACCCACAGAACGCGCACGCTATTTAACTTTTGATCAATATTTGTTAGCTGACAATTATGCCAGCACTCAATTCATGCAAGACTTTAACAATTATTATACCAATCAAGCATTTTTGGGAGAAAGCGCCCCATTTTTTGCAGATGAAAGCACTGGCTGGCATAAATATTTTGCTCAAAATAAAATTGTATATGATTTAAGTGCAGTTCAAAATACTGCATTGGATTCTGTCAGCGGAAAATATTTGGCAGGCAAATATGGAATTCAATTAGAATTTGATCCAGCATTTGATTATTCATTTTTCCAAAACAACAATCCAACTACTATTGTTCGCGTACGATTTACAAATTTTGAACCAGTCCAATATCAAACTCCTTTGCATTCTTTTGCCTTTGATGGAAAAGTTGGACAAGAAACTCGAAGAGATTACGGAACTGGATTTGCACCCCAAGGAACTCAGCCAAGTTTAAACATTGCAGATGATTTTGTTTTATCTACTGCGAATAGTTCAACTATTTTTTCTAAAACCAATTATGCCTATTCTTTGAACGAAAATTCATTTGATGGAAATGTATTGAAAGTAACAGAAATTAACTCAGCTACTTTTGCTTTTGATTTTGCTCCAACCCAAGCCAATCCAGTTTTATTGGGCGGCTTGCAAAACAGAGCTTATTATACTATTTTAGATGAATCTGGAACTCAAGTGAATAAAAACAGAATCAATAAGCTAACCTTGGCCTATGCAGAACATGGAACTTGTTCGAATAGAGCAACAGTCATTCCTGAGACTGTTTTAAACAATGCTGAAGGAGAAAATTGCAGAGTTGAACACGGATATGGTTTTAATATTCCAGTACTCGAAAAATCATTTTACACCACTGTATTGTATACTCCGTATGGCAGAAATTATTCCATTGCCAGTGCCTGCAATTCCAGAGATACGCAAATACTTGCTACCCCATCCAATACCATTGCACCCTATGAAACCAATACCATTGCTTTATCCAACACTTTAGACAAAGCCAACTCAGTGCAAGAATTAATTGAATTAATCAGAAATGAACGATTGTGCATGAAACCAGCTCAAGGAACAGACACAACTTGGGCTTATTATTGGAATGAAGGAAGAATTTTACTATCTTTGGATAGTATCAAAGAAAGATTCAATCGAGATTTTTCCATTAATTTAGAAGACATTAAATGCCCTAGAGATGAATCTTAATTCAATTCGTTAAATCAGCAGTTTGCGCGCAAGCTTTCAATATTTTTTTAGAATCCAGTAAAACTTTAATTAATTTAGTTTGTCCTCTTTGTCCCTTTCCGCTCATAATGGTTGAAATTAATCCGTACATTTCCAATTCATTCAAATATTCTCGATACCATCGGCCTGAAATAATGGAAACCTTTTCTTCTTTAGCCATGCTTTGATATTTTTCAAACACTTCTCCAGATAACAAAACAGCTTCTTCGCGGGAACTTCCATGCAATGATTGAACTCCTTTTTTTTCTCCAGCCAAAACAGCAATGCTTTTCAAAACCCTTTGCTGCTGCTCCGGTAGACATGAAATCATTTCAAAAGCAATTTCTTCTTCTACACTTTTCTTAGCCAACTCAATTTCTTTATCCGTAATTTTAGTCAAACCCTTTTTTTCTGCCAGCTCAGCACCTTTTAACAAAAACAACACAGCTGTTCTAGCATCCCCGCTTTCTTTGGCAGCCAAAGCAGCAGCCAATCTTAACGCAGAATCTTCCACAATTTTATTCTTTAAAGCAATTTCTGCTCTTTGCCGCAAAATTTCAGTTAATTCTTCAGCATTGTACGGTGGAAAAATTAATTCGCGTTCACACAAACTGCTTTTAGTTCTCGGATCCAATTTATCTTTAAAATTTAGTTTATTGCTGATTCCTAAAATCGAAATACTTCCATTTTTCAAATCATCATTGGCTCGAGTCAAAGAATAAACACATTCATCCAAGTCTTTAATCATATCAATTTCGTCTAAAACCAAAACCAAATGACTTTTGGTTTCATTTACATATTCCATGACTTTTTCAAACACAAAAGTTGCACTATATCCTAAAAAGTTTTCTTTCGGAAACAATTCTTTTACTGCCTTGCTTAAAACTTTATACTTTGAATTATACGTTCTGCAGTTCATGTAAGCGCTTGCAAAATTTCCTTGCTTGCTTTTCATGGCTTGCAGTAAATGTTCTACTACCAATTTGCTGGCTGCAGTTTTGCCAGTGCCAGTTTTTCCATAGAGGAAAATATTACTTGGTTTTTCATTTCTTAAAATTACAGCCAAAGAATCTACTAAGTTTTCCATTTGTTTTTCTCGAAACAATAAATGTTCCGGAGTATAATGAGGCAATAAAGCATTTCGGTTTAAGAAAATGGTTTCTTTGTTTAAATGTTCAGTAAATAAGTTTTCGGAAGACATAGTTTCACTTAAATTAACCAGTGAGTATTGGATAAAAAGCTGTCTGTAATGAATGTTGTGCATATTTAGCATAATTAACATATTGCTTTATTCAGTACAACATTCATTATTATTGTTTCCTGGCGAGTAAATAAAAAGGTATTGAGTTTTGTTTCCAGCTTTAGGTTTAAATAAAAGTTCAATTTCTAGAACAAGATCGCAGTAAGCTTTAAATAGTATTTGCGGAACAAAATATAGCATAAAATATGTTTATTCGCGCAAAATAGCTTTTTTTAGGGGCTGAATTGCCGAACTATGGGGTGAAAGAATGGCTTTATTTGATAAAGTTTTTAAAAGTAAAACAGACGATGCAGATGTAGAAGAATTTTTGAATGCTTTGGACGAACAAGAAGACACAACACCAGATGCAGATGCTTTGGTAAAACCAATGTCTTTGAATGACGACCAAGACTGCGAAGCAGTAGTTAAAGAAGCAAAAGCAGGCAATATTGTTTTGTTAAACATTGAAGCTTTAGCTAAACGAAATGCCATGAAATTACGCGAATTGGTCACAGTCTTAAAAGGCCAAGTTGGAGCTATGGACGGAGATATTGCACGAATTTCTCACGACCGAATTTTAGTTACTCCAACCCGAGTTAAAATTATTAAAAAACGCGAAACTATGGAACGTTAAATCGTTCCATTTTCTTTTTCTTTTTTCTGTTTATTATTTGTTAAATATGCACATTGCTCATTTTTAACATTTAAATACAAGTTTTACCTTAGTATGTTCTATGCAATTCACGAAACCGTTTCCTAAAATTTTAGATGACAAAAAACAAATCACTCAAACCGTATCTCAAGTCATTCAAAGCAAGCATTGGAAAGATTTTGTTGTCGAAAAACCTTTCTTGATTTTGGTTCCTTTTTCTGTATTTGAATTTGAAGCTTTTACTGAAAAAATTATAGAAGGAAAAGGAAATATTGTTTCCAATGTTATTCATAAAAGTACTGCTTTGAATTCTGTGACTTTAGAATTAAACGAAGAACTTTCGAATATTTTATTGAATGCTTCTGAATATTCGTTGTCTGAAAACGAACCGTATTCTTTATTGAAGCAAAAAATTGAATCTAAAGAATTGAAATCTTTGGCTTTGATTCGGTTGTCTCAAAAATATTCAGTGGATCGAACCAAAATTATTATTTTGCAATTCAAAGAAGTATATTTTCCCATGTGGAAAATTGTTTGTACCATTGCAGATCATTCTTTGGATATTTTTGTAAACAGTGCAACTGGAGAAGTTATGAATTCAGAAACTATCCCGGAACGCGAAAAAGGATGGATGGAAATTACTCAAGAAACTTTGAATGATTTAAAAAACCCTCAAGCTTGGATTATTTACTCTCAAGAAATCATGTCATCCATTGTTCCAGAAAAACAGCCTTTGGCTCCAACAGTTCGTTCTTCGAATTCTTCTTTTTTTGAAAACTTTAAAAAATCAATCACCAATTCAGATGTTCAATTGGTTGTTTTGATTGTAATTTTGTTTGCTTTGATTTATTTAGCAACCCATTAAAAGAATTCGCTTAAAGATCTTTGCTGGGTTTTCTCTGGATTAAATACTGAATCCACTTCTTCTTCTATTAAATCCATTCTTTGCCGCAAGTAATCGCTGAGCTTGTATTCTACAATAATGTCTTTGGCAATATCAATGTATTTGCGTATACTTCCTTGAGAAATAGTCAAAATCAAATTTCCTTCTTTGCAAGTACATTTTCCACTTAAAGGAATTCTTCGAAATTTTGCATTACAGCTGGTACACCGAAACTGCTGTCGGCTGAAACTCCGCATGTTTCCAATACAGTCTGGCAAAAAATGGCTGACCAAGACTCGTTCAATGGAATCTTTGCAGTCTACAGCCATAATTCTGGACTGTAATTTGGCTTGAAGCCTGACTTTTTCTTCCATAGATTTTAATTTCACATACTTGGAATAATACGGGCCTTCTTCAAATCTTGAACACGAATGCGTAAACTTTAATCCAGAATATTGTTCAGGCTTATTCAAAGTCTGCTGTACAATCTTAATTCCTTGAACTGCATCCGGCATAGCATATTGTAAAGCTTTTTCGTATAACTCTAAAGGATATTCTGTTCCAATATCCATGTTGTAAACCTCGTCATCAATCTCCGTTGGCTTTAAGGCAATGGTGAAAACCAAAGGAGCATCCATTCTTCCTCCTCTGGTTTCCGGCAAATAAGCTTGAGAAAAATTAATCAAACCATCCAATAACAACATGTAAGAATCTTGTTCGCCGTCGCAGTTTCTTCGCTTGACTTGATGAAAAAATGGATGGGCAAATCCTCCGCGTGCTTTTGTGTATCCTAAAATTCTTCCCACAATCGCTGCACTGGTATGGGGTGCTAAACCTAAAATAATTTCTCCAATTAAGTCTTCTTTGGTTTGTGCATTATAGTAAGTCGGCAATCCATACAATCTTTGTAATTCTTCATCCACAAATTGGCTGACTCTTAAAAAAAAATCTCCAGTGCCTTCATGTACAATAATGTCTTGAGGCTTAATTTCAATGACTTGGTCGCTATTTTCTAAACCATTTCCATCTACATCTTGCGTGTATCCCAATTGTTTTAATTTTTCAATACTGACTTCAATTTCTTTGGGTTTAAAATGAGTAATCGGTAAATTAATGAGTTCATATCTAAGTGTTCCATCTCGAAACATATGCAAGTCATGTTTGGCCCGCAGAATTCCTTTTTCAATCGGTTCAGCAATTCGATCCTGATTAATGACTCCTTTGACTCCTTTCACGATGTCTGGAATTTTAATATTTAATTTTTGAGTTGCTCGAATAAATTCTTCTTTTAAGTCAATGGTTCGCTTGCTAAACGAACGCGTTACCATTTTACACGACGGGCATTTTTCTTCTAAAGTTTCCATTCCGCAATTTTTACAGGATCTCACTCGTGTTGTTCTCTGCTGGCAGGCACTGCAAAAAGATAAATTGGAAAGAGTATTGCAGTTTAAACATTTCAACATAGCTAACTCTACTTCAATTTTGCCATTGTTTTTTTCCGAAGCTTTATTAATACTGCGAATACTTCCGCCATTATTGCCAATCGGAAATAAACAATGCGGATTTCCTTTCATTTCCCGTTCACTTGAACTCTCCGGTCTTCCCATTCTTGAACCCAAAAAAGTTCCAGCTTTGTCTCGAATTTGAATTCCAGAAATTGTTTCCAAAATTTTTAAGTTAGAATCCAATTCATTTAATTTTTCAAAATCCAAAATTTTTCCAATTCCAAATGTAAACTCTAAAGCTTGGCTTATTTCTTCATTAAACACAATCCAGTTATCCAAGATTTTGTGTTCTAATCCTATTTTTTCCAGCCATCCTTTGGTTGAAGTTTCTTTTTCTAGTTTCAGAATTTTGTTTCCAAATTCATTTTTTTCAAAAATTCCTGCATGTAATTTTTTTACTAGATCTAAAAATTCTTGTTTATTCAATAAACTATAATACGCCGTGAATTTGGGGTGCAATGGTACTGAATATTTTTGAGTAAATTCCAATGCTTGCGTCCAAGAAAGAGTTAATTCATTTACTTTTTCTCCAGTATAGCCTGCTTTTTTGATTTCTTGCATCCACCAATCATGGTTGTATCCTGCCGGCAGTAATGGATGGGAACTGAATCGAAAGTCTCCAAAGCAAACCAGCATGTCTCCTAGAAACAAAATTTTGTGGATTTGTTCTTTGACTTTTTGAGTTTGTTCAACTGTCTTCAATTGGACTACGCTTCCGTTTTCCAATAAAACAATCGGGCCGTCTATAGTATCGCAGGCCGTAATACTGGTTGCTTTTCCGGGTCTTTCTAATTTAATTTGCGTTCCAATGGCTGCAAATTCATCTAAAGCATACATGGTGGCCGGATGAATGGCTTTAGCCATAATTCCCATAGCTCTGGTTCTTCCATATCGTAATCGAAAGCCTCCGGGCCTGCTGGGATACGAAAATATAGGCCGGCCGGCAGCTACTCCTTCTAAATATTTGGCGTCTGGTTTAATTTTCTTTTTTCCGTCATCTTTGGTTACAGAAATAATATCTTCTAACCAAGACCAATTCAAGCTTAACATTTTGGAAAAATTTAAAATTTTTCTAGCCTTTAATGCAATTCCTTCACTAATGACCAAACAAGCTCCTCCTCTGACTCGATTGTTGGGGACTCGTTTTAGGTCTCGATGCAATGCAACTTCTCGTTCTTCGGTAGGTTCTCCGTTAATGCAGACTGGACATCCGCGGATAATTTTTCGCACTTCTTCTGTTTTGAGTCTGTATTGTCTTGAAAAAATTTCTTCATAAATTTCTGTTTCTTCTACGTATCGTTCAATTTCGTCTTCGGTTGGTTTGAATTTATCTAAACCTAACAAAATTCTTCCATAGTCTCCTAAAATTAAAGGTAGTACAGCAGAAGTCCCTCCGGCTGCACGAATTGGGCCAGCGTAATAAATATCTACATATTCTGAACCATCAAAGTTTTGGCTAATCAATACTTTCGGCACTCCATCCAATGGAGCTACTACAACTCCTTCTGTGTTTAACATGAGTGCACTTTTAATGGCTTGTTCTAGTCTTTTTTGTCGGTCTGGAATTTCGCACCATTTTTGTTCAATAATTTCTTTAAATATTTCAAACATAGTCTGCGTTCTATCCCCTTTTTTTTCAATAATCAAATCTCTGTACCTTTGAGCAATTCCTTTAGGGCCAATAATTTTTTCAGTCCGGTCAGCCAAGTCTGCTGCTGGCAAGGTTTCCACTTCCATAGAATAATCCAAGCCTTGCTCGCGTGCTTTGGTGGCTAAACTAAATTGCTGTTCTACGCGGTGATGAATGGTTTCAAAATATTTTTGAATTTCTGGAGTCGCTACCAAATCCAATTTAATAATCTCAGTCATTTTTTCCTCTTTTAATTATGATATTCGTTTGCAACTTGTACTGGTTCTGCAAATTCTCGTTCTGAAATTTTTCTGGTTTGTAAATTAATGATTGGAATAATTCCAGGAGTTGGAATATGGCCTAGTTTTACTTGATAGGCTGTTCTTGCCTGGAAAGTTGAATTATTAATAACTGTAGTGCCCCTGTAAAATGCATAGTTTCTTCTGTGATGGTCTCCCAAGAATACTAAATCCGGTTCTTCGTGGATTGTCATGAAATCTCTTTTTTCTGGAACATAGGGTTTACGCATTCCATAACTGGTCATAAAGTCTCGTTTTCTTAATAATTCCACACAGCCTTTGGCGGGTTCAGCTGCACTCAAAAAACTAACTTTGGAAAACAAATCATGCAAACTTCCGCCGTGATACAATACTGTTTTCATTCCTTCAATTTCCAGCCAGCCTGGACTGCTTAAAAAATGAAAATTTTTCATTTTATATAATTCTGGAACCAATTTTTTGGGTAAAGATGGCTGGGGATCAGCGTTGCGTACTGCATCATGATTTCCAGGAATAACAAATACTTCTACATATTCTGGAATCTTTAACATGTATTCTTCGAATACTCTATATTGTTCAAAAATATCTGTAATGGATAATTCATCAAATTGTCCAGGGTACACGCCAATCCCATCGCATAAATCTCCAGTGATCACCAAGTATTTTATTTTTCCCAATTGTTCTAATTCTTTTTGTGATTCAACTCGTCCATTCATCCATTCTAAAAATTCGTTAAATGATTTTTCTAAAAACAATTTACTGCCAACATGAATATCGCTGACTCCAGCAATGGCTACATCTTCTTCAATTTTGCGTTCGCTTCTTTGCGGAATATCCGGCCAAAAAATTTCTTTAATAATAAACAATTCATCGGAAGCTTTTGTGGCTTTGACTCCAATGACATTGTCTGGCATAATGAGTTCTTTTTCTTTCATTAATTTTCGGTCATCTTTCATGACCAAGCCAATGCACGAGCTTTCTAAATCTTCCAATCGTATTCCCATATGTCCGTTTTTGGTAATCCATTTTTCTGAAACCATTCCAATAAAGTCAACTTCATTGTTTTTGCTGACAATTCTCATTTTTTTGATTTCTTTCGGCTTAAAACTCGGGTGTTTTTTCAGCAAAGTTTCTAATTCTAAAAATTTTTGCTGAAAATAATTCAAAAAATCTTTTACTTTTCCCTGCGTTCCGCTTTGATGGGTGACATCGTATTCATGCATAATCTTATAATTCTGTTCAATATCTTTGGCTAAAGGCTTAAATGCTGTAAACTCAATTCGAACTGTGGGTTCTTCAGTCAAACTTTTTTCTACTTTGCTTTGCAGTTCAGGATTTTGCTTGCGTGTTTTTTCTTCCTGCTCTAAGTTAAAAATAGCTTCTTCATTAATCCAAAAAATTTGGCGTTCAATGCATTTTTCTAAAAAATTTTTCCAATCTATTTTTTCTTCTAAAAGTAGTACTGCCTTGGAGTCAATTAACAGTTCTTTCTCTGCAGCATAGGCTATAATCTCTTCTTTGATTTTGGGCATAGTATTCTCTCGCTTTACGTTTCCATTAAGGTAATGTAAAGCAAACAATCCAGTTGTTACCGGATCTTTGTATTTTTTGATAATTGTTACTTTTTGATGAGCTCTTTTACGCGTTCCAGTTCACTGACAATTTCCCATAATGTGGTTCGTGTATGTTCCGGCATATTGATATCTGAGCTGACATCATCTAATTCATAAATAGCTGAACTTAAATTGGAATCTAAATCTACTTCTGCGTTTAGTTTTTGCCGGGCGCGTTCTACGGCTGCGCGAATATTTTTAGGAACTCCACGGTCTCCCAAAACTTCTTCCATGAATGAAATTGCAGTTTTCATTTCTATTTTTGAATCAACTGGAATTTTTTTTGCCATAATTTCACCACTAACTGTCTAGTCTATATAGTATACTAATTTCTATAATCCGTATTGTTTTTAAACGTGTTTAAGATTTTCAGCAAATCTTAAAATTTTAAAAAACCCAAGTTTTTTTTAAACCTGCATTGGGTTCTCTTCCACAGGCTGTGTTTCAATAAATGCTTGAATATTTTTCAATATCTTTTCAGTCAATTCTTTATCGGCTTGATGCGATATTAAATAGTTTCGTTTTCCCAATGCTTGTGTGCAGGCCTGAATTTGTTCTTTGGATGAAATGTCTTGTTTGTTGACTATGATAACAATTTCTTTTTTGGAAAAGTTTTTTTCAATACTTTTCAATAATTCCATTTGCGTTTTCAGTTCATAACCGCATTGTTCGGATGCATCAATCAAAAACAAAATTAATCCATTCAATTGCTGTAAGGCAGTAATGGCTTTGCGTTCAATTTGGTTTCGTTTTTCTAAAGGACTTTCCAATAAACCAGGCGTATCTATGACTTGAATTTTTCGAAACTTGTATTCAAAATATCCAATGTTTAATTGTTGGGTGGTGAAAGGATAGTTTGCAATCTTGGGTTTGGCGGAAGTCATTTTGGCTAACCAAGTGCTTTTTCCAGTATTTGGCATTCCGGCTAAAATTAAAGTAACTGCAGCAGCATCCAAGTGAGGAATTTCCTGCAGTGCTTTTTGAGTATCATTGTAGAATCCAATATCTTTGCTTAATGATTTGATGACTGAAATACTTCTTCCGTAAAACTTTTTCACAATTCCTTTAATTTCAGATTCGTTTTGTGTCTTTTTACACAACCGAATGTGTTGTTTTTTGAGATCGGATAAAATTTTTTGCACAGCACCCAATTTGGCGTGAATTTGCTGGAGTTTTCCTGTTCCAATTAAAATATTGATTAATTCTTTTTCAAAATCAGTTAAAGTATCTGTATCCGGAAGACTGGCTTGAGCTTGGCTTATTTTTTCATCAAATACTTCAGCCATAACTTCAATTTTTCGAATTTCCGCAGTCTTGGTTCGTTTGGTTTTGTCTTTTACTTTTTTAGTAATCGCGGCTTTTCGTGTTTTACGAAATCCTTGGTCAATCCATTCCTGAATTTTCGGCAAATAATAAGTCTTCATTTTGTCCCTTCAATGCTTAAAACGTATTCTTATAAACTTTTCATTTAACTTTTCTTTATCTAATATATATTGGTGCGATGGGTTTTTGAATGTCTTTGGAAGTAGCATTAAATAAGCTTTATTCCGGCAATTACCTGCGTTTATTGGTCATTCCATTAATTTTGTTTGTTGTTTTATCTTTTTTGGCTTTTGTTTCTCCTGGAGTAAAACCAGGAATTGACTTGCAAGGCGGAACATCCTTTACTTTGCGAACTGCAACCCAAATATCCAGTCAAGAATTAGTTGATTTTTTAGAATCTGAATTTAATTTACATAATGTGAGTGTCACCAGTGTATCGAGTGGAACAGACTATGGTTTTATTGTTCAATTCTCCGATACTTTAGAAGACTCGGATGGTTTGACTGCTAGTATTCAATCCAGAATTCAAACACAATTTAATTTAGAAGAAATTACTGCGTTTCAATTCCGGGAAATTGCTCCAGCTGTGGGCGCTATATTTTGGGAAACTTCAGTAACTGTTGTAATTGTTGCAGTCATTTTATTGTTTTTGGTTATTTTGTTTTTATTCAAAGATTGGGTTCCAGCGATTGTTATTATTTTAGCCGGAATCTTTGACGCCTTAGCTGGATTGGCAGCCATGCCGTTTTTTGGAATTTCTTTATCTTTGCCAACCTTGTCTGCTTTGCTGATGGTCTTGGGTTACTCGATTGACAATGAAGTTTTGGTCAACAGCCGGATTAATTTTGGAGTTGGAAAAACACCCAAAGAACAAGCAGTCAGTAGTTTCAAGACAGGAATGCTAATGACAATAACTGCTTTGGCTGCAGTTTTGGTTATGACTGTATTTTCGTTTTTTAATCAAATGATTTCCATTTACGAAATTGGAATTGTTTTATTTTTTGGATTATTGGGAGATGTAATTGTCACCTGGCTGATGAATACACCCATATTGTTATGGTTTGCTGAAAAAAAAGCAGCTAAAAAATTAGCTAAATATAAAAGGTAATCAAATGACATTGTTAAAAAACTGGAAAATTTTGCTTTGGATGGCATTCATTGTATTTTCTATCTGGATAGTATTTTCTTCCGGCTTAAATTTTGGAATTGATTTTAAAGGCGGAACTTTATTCCAAATCCATTTCAGTGAAAAAGTCAAGACAGCCGAAGAAATGGAACGAGTTACCAATGTTATTGAACAAAGACTCAATTGGACTGGATTAAAAGATGTCAAAGTAGTTGCTTTAGGCAATGAATTGGTTATGGCTCAATTGGCGGAAACTGATCCAGAAGTTGTGAATAGATTAGAAGCCTTGCTGAAAAAACAAGGAAGATTTGAGGTTATTATTCAAGGAAAAGTTGCATTTACTGGAGAAGATGTTGTAGCCATTGATCAAACTTCCGGCACAGGATTGCCTCCGTTTCAGTCTAATGGAAGCTTTTTTTCTTGGAACATGCCGTTTAGTTTAAAATCGAAAGCTGCTGAAAAATTTCGCGATTTATCATTCCATCAATGTAGATTATTAACTTTAGAAAATTCTGGAACCTATGACTGTGAAGTTACTTATTTTTTCATTGACCGTCCGCAAAATGCAGTTATTATTTTACCCCAAGAACAATATGGTATAGATAAAGAATTGCTTTTGCAAGGAAATATTTTACGAAACATTCCGAGTCAAGCCGATATTGACAAAATTATTGAACAATCTGGTTTAGATATTCGCGTTATTTCATCCAATACTTTAACCGAAGAACAAAAATTGTTTGCTGCAGACATTCGTACAGTCATTATTCCAGAAAATGCAGATCCTGCATTGATTGCCGGTTTGCAGTCTTTAAATTATTCTGTAAAATTAGAACCTGTGCTTGAAGACATTCCTTGGCTTTGGCAAGTTGCAGGCTTGCGTTCGATTGTTAGATTACAGCCGAGTGTTACTGGAGACCAGCCGTATGTTGCAGCTAAAGAAAACTTTCAGCCTTTACAGGATTTAATTATTACTGGTTCTGGTGTAGATCAAGAAAGTGCTAAACGAGATAGACTGGAAACCAAAGCTATTCTGCAGGCAGGTTCTCTGCCAGTCAGTGTAGAAAGTATTACGAAAGAATCTGTTTCTCCTTTGTTGGGAAAAAATTTCTTAACCCAAGCATGGATTATGGGTTTGCTGGCAATTTTGTTGGTTGCTTTAATTATTTTCCTGCGCTACCGCAAGCCTAAATTGGTTGTTCCGATTGTAGCCATTTCTTTGACCGAGACCTTTATTGCTGTAGTCTTTACTTCTATGGTTGGAAATATTACTTTAGAATCCATTGCAGCCATTATTGCTTCTGTGGGAACTGGAGTAAACGATCAAATTATTATCACCGACGAATTATTGTCTGGTTCCATGAAAAGCGAAGTTTCTTCTTTTGCCGCCAGAATCAAACGTGCCTTCTTTATTGTCATCGGAAGTGCTGCCACCACTTTAGCTACCATGCTGCCCATCTTAATTTTCGGTGGAGCTTTAATTAAATTAGTTGGATTTGCCATTGCCACCATTGTTGCAGTCTTGGTCGGAGTATTAATCACACGGCCTGCTTTTAGTGAAATTGCACAAAAACTCATCCAAGATACGAAATAAAATTAACGAACAATTTTCGTTATCAGCCTATTTTTTTCTTTATTCCAGGCATGTCTTTAAATTCTAGTTCTGTGTTTTAAGTCTTAGCTTAAAGAGCTTTAAGGAGGAATTTGAATGGGTGAAGATTGTTGTAAAGACGGAAAAGGTGGAGCTTGCAAAAGTGGAGCTTGTGTTTGCGGAATGCATTTATGCGGAAAATGCGCACCAGTCAATTTATTGTTTGGCTTAGTATTTTTAGTTTTAGGCTTAGGCTTATGGGCTGCAGCTCCAACTTGGTTTAATCCATGGACTGTTGTAGGAGTCTACTTAGCTCTCTGGGGCCTAACCTCCATGTTCATGAAATAATATTCTACAAGGTGTTGCCTGCAAAACCAACACCTATTTTTTTTATTTAATTAATTCCTGCAATTGCCAACGAAACTATTATTAAGTATTTCTACTTATTTTACTTATGAGGTGTTTTGAAGTATGGTGAATATGACATTGGCAGTTCCGGAAGATTTGAAGAAACTCATGGACAAACACGGAGAAGTAAAATGGAGTGCGGTTGCGCGCCAGGCTATGTGGGTGCATGCTCAAAAATTGGAATTAATGGATAAACTGGTTTCCAAAAGCAAACTTTCAGAAAAAGACGCAATGGAAATCGGCCGCAAAATAAAACAGTCCGTTGCAAAACGCCACGGGTTGTAATATGTACATTGTTATTGACACCAATATAGTGATTGCCGCTTTGATTAAAGACAGCAAAGCCCGTGAAGTTTTAATGAACGAAAATTTTGATTTCATTTCTCCGGATTTTGTTTTGGACGAAATTCACAAATATGAAAGTTATATTCGTGAAAAGTCTGATCTATCCAAAGAAGCTTTTGAAACCTTAATGACTTTATTGTTTGAGAACATTAAACTTATTCCAGAAGAAGAATATGCTTCTTCGAAAGAACGTGCAAAAGAGATAATGGCTGAAGACATTAAAGATGTTCCATTTGTTGCTGTTTATTTTGCTTTAAACTGTGATGGTATTTGGACCAATGATTTGGATTATAAAAATAAAAAAGAACTTAAAATTTTCAGCACAAAAGATTTGCTGGCTGCGATAAATGAATAGTTTGGTTTTTGCGGGATTTTCCTGTACTTATTTTTTTATTCAATTAATTCAGATAATTTTTCTATTTTTCCAATTTTTTTCAAACTCCAATACCAAAAACCTAAAATGACTCCAGCTAAAATAACCCAAGAAAACAAATGAACAAATTCTAAAACTGAAATTCCAAACACCAAACCAGAAACTACTACCAAAATTACCCGCATTAAATTAACTACCAATAAAAAAATACTTCCAACCAAAATCATTTTCCCCTTGCTTTTATTACTTGGTTTTGAAAACCCCAAAACCAAACCAATTAAAATTCCGATCGAAGTCAAGCCATTGCAATAATTTGCAATCACAATTTCGCGGCCTTGAATAATGAACGTATTTCCTTCAATAATATTTAAACCCAGCAAGTTTCCAATAATTTGCGCAATCCATTGATTGAAGAAATTCCAATCCAAAAAATAAATAATTGCATTTACGGCTCCAAAAATTAAAACAAATCGTATTAAAAAAATTAGTTTAGAATTCATTAATATTACCAAGGGACTTTTTTTAATTTAATTTTATACGCAAACCAGTTGCTGACCTTGTGCATAATTAATGT
>JAUSKK010000040.1 GCA_030649345.1 Candidatus Iainarchaeum sp.
AAAAACGAAAAGTATTTAAATGTCATGATACTATCATGATATATCATGAAGAATTATGATTCAATCAAGAATGAATTTTCTAATACTAGAGTAGAATTGTCTGAAGTCCTTAAAAAGGTTGCTCCTGAATTCTCGGAATTAAGCCTAGATATCAAAGACCTAGCAAAATACAGCTCAGACCCCTTATTTTTGTCACTTTTAATGTTTCAATTGACCAAAGAACGCGAACAATCCAATAAAATCTTGACACGTATTGAAGAGAAATTTGATCAAATCTTATTTTTCTTCAAAACCCAACCTCACGCCTCTTCTACTCCAACACACGTGGAAGAAAACCAAAAAGAATTCAGTTTGTTAGCTGACCAAGATGAAAAAATCATGGGCTTCATCGAAAAAAATGGTCAGGCTACAGCTGATGAAATCATGAAAGAATTGGACTACAAGAACCAAAATGGTGCCAGCCAACGTTTGAACATGTTGTTCAAACAAGGCTTGCTGAAAAAAATAAGAGCTGGCAAAAAAGTCCATTTCATTAAATCACACTAGTAAAAGAACCCACACACCTTTTCTTTTTAAACCAAAGAAAAGGAAACTAGAAGAGAGGCTTTTGCCTCCTTAACTCCCAGAAACTTTTGGCAAAAAGTTTCAACAGAAAAAGGAAAGCGTTGGCAAGTAAAATAACCTTTTTTGCTAAGCAAAAAAGCTTAACCAAAAAGAAAAAATTTGCCAATGCAATATTCATATACTTTTTGTGCAAACAAAAAGGAATGATCAAACCCAAAGACAGCCGTTAAGAAACCCAACCACAACCAATGTTTTTTTCTTAACGGCCCCTCCTACTTATTTTTCTAAAATTTAATTAATTTAAATAAAATCTTAAGCAAAGATATTTATATGTGAAAAAGATATTTTATAGATGACTTTATTTAAACTGAAATGGGTTAGTCTAATATTAATTTTTGTATTTATTTCTTTAATTATTGTTTTTTTTGGAAGCTCAAATGTAATTGTTGGCAATTTAATTGGTCTTCAAAATTCGAATGTATTTTCACTTTCATTAACTCCAGTACAGGGAACAGTAATTCCTGGAAGTTCAGTTACAACTAGAGTTATTGCAAGTTCAACATCTCAATCAGTTCTAGGCAAGCCAGTGCGACTGAGTTGTTCTCAATTGCCTGCAGGTGTAACTTGCCGTTTTTCACCCAATTCATGTGTATTTGCTAGATCTGTGTCCAATTCACCTACGCTTGCTTTATCTTGTGCAAGTACATTGACAGTGAATTCTAGAAATAGTACTCGACTGGGTACTTATCCAATTAATGTAACTGGAACTGTTATCGGTACTACTACAGGTCAAATGGCGTCGTATACTTTGCAGGTAATTCCATTGGACTTTTCAATAACTGTGAATCCAACAACCAATCTTCCAATTTCACCAGGTCAAACAACCAGTGTTTCTGTCAATGTTAATCCAAATTCATTGTTGTCAAATACAATTATTTCATTGGCGTGTATAAATCTGCCTCAAGGAGTTCAATGCCAATTTAATCCAACATCCTGTAAGTTATCTGGAAATAAGTCTCAATCCTGTAGTCAGTTAACAATCCAAACTAGTGCTTCATTGTCTTCAATTGAATCTTTGCCAATAACCATTCAAGCAACAGCTGGTGCCATTCAGAAAACAACAATATTTAATTTAAATGCGCAAATTCCTCCACTTGATTTTAGTGTCACACTACCACGTCAATCGGAAGCAATATTGCCACCTTATGATGGTCGAAGAATAGTGAGTTTTCCATTTACTGTTACACGTCTTTCAGGGAATAGAGCTTCAATCGTAAACTTAAGTTGTGTTCCTAGTCTGCAGGCTGTTCAAAATGGTCAGATTGGACTGCCATGCACATTGGATAGATCCAGTTGTTCGTTTCAAAATTCAGATATTTGCACTGGAACAGCAACAGTTGGAATAATGGATAGGACTGCAGATGACGTGGATACCATTACTATCATGCACATAGTTGGTGATGTTACCACAACGCAGGTACATCGTGAAGCACTTTATACAATTATTGCAAGAAGAGCAAGTTATCGGTTAAGTGTAATGCCATCAAGTGACGTAACTGTTCCAGGATCAACTATTACCACTACACTTACAGCTATACCTTATGCTGATATGACTCCAGAAGGACGTGTGCGATTCTTCTGTTCATTAGCCAATCCGTTTCCTTGTACACTAACTCCATCCTACTGTGATCTCGATTCAGGAAATTGTATGACAAACATGGCGATTACAATACCGGTAACTGCGCCAGCAGGTTATTACAATTTTGATCTGTCTGGGACTACTGCATCTGATTCTACCACTCGCGTTGGTGAAGCCCATACATCATATTCTTTGCAGGTATTTGTGGAGTAGTGACATTTAATTCATTTCTCGTCTTTCAGTTGACTGAAATTTTTGTCTTTTTGAATTCAATTTTTAATCACACGACTGATGTGTGTTTGCATAATTTTGAAGTGTTGTATTCCAAGTATTGATTTCAGTTGATGAAAGTGCAGGTGTCCAAGCTCCATCTTGGGATTATATTGCTGGATCTTCAATCCTTGTTTAAGTGTGCAGGTATAATTCATGCATTCTTGGTTGGTTAAACAATCTGTGTCTAAACAGCATTTATTGCCTGGACTGCTTTGAGATTGTTCATCTAGTTAGGTTCAGGTACTGAAACTGGTTGAGTTATGGACTGAGAATTATTGGGTTCCAATGTATTGGTGCAACCTAAAAAGAATAAAATTAAAAAAAATAAAACAAACCAACGCATACAGTATATTTGGGTGCTGGCTGTTTAAAAGCCTGCATTTGGTTTTATTTTTCAATTTTTTTATAGATTTTTAAAAATTCTGTTTTAAATTTTTCAAATCTATTTTCTTGAATGCTAATTCTTGTTTCTTTCATTAATTTTTGTACAAAAAACAAGTCATGATAGCTTAAATATTTTAATCCATTTTCTTCGCCTAAAACTTTCAAATGACGAATGTAAGCTCTTGAATAATTTTGGCAAACAAAACATTCACATTCTGGATCCAAAGGCTTCAAATCATTTTTGTATTGACTGTGTAAAATATTCAAGTTTCCTTTTTGTGTAAAAACCAGTCCATGCCTTGCGCTTCGTGTAACAAAACAGGAATCAAAACAATCAGTACCATATCCTATAGTATTCACTAAATCAAACGGAGTTCCCACGCCCATTAAATACCTAGGCTTGTTTTCTGGAATCAAAGGCATACTGGCTTGAATGGCTATATTCATTTTGTCTCTGGTTTCCCCGATGCATAAACCACCCAATGCAATTCCATCAAAATCTAAATCTACAATATCTTGCACGCTTTGTTTTCTTAATTTTTCAATTGTGCCGCCTTGAGCAATTCCAAACAATAATTGTTTTTTTTCTGTGTGCGATTCTTTACATCTTTTTGCCCAAGATTTTGTGCGTTCAACCGATTCCTTTAATCTTTTAGGTTCGCTGGTATGCACTGGCACATCATCCAAGCACATAGCAATATCTGCACCCAATGTTTCTTCTATTTCCATTACTTTTTCAGGTGTCATGAAATGTTTTATTCCATCAAATGGACTTCGAAAATGTACTCCCTGTTCTTCGATTTTAATTAAGAATTCTGGATTCAACATTTGAAATCCTCCAGAATCTGTAAACATAGGCTGGTTCCAATTAATGAATTTATGAATTCCTCCAGCTTTTTCTATTATTTCCAATCCTGGTTTCAAGTAAAAAATAAATGCATTGGATATAATGCATTGAGTTCCTGTTTGTTTGAGTTCTTCAAAAGAAATATGCTTTACACTGCCTTTGGTGGCCACAGGCATAAAGAATGGAGTTTCAATTGTGCCATGCTCTGTTTTGAGTTTTCCTGCGCGCGCGAATCCATCTGTGTTTTCGAGTTTGAACATATACTATTTAGAGTGCATACCTTTTTATTTTTTGAATCCCTGTAATACTGCATGGCAGATGACTTAAACAAAGAAGCAACGATTCTAGGAAGGCCTGCAAAAGACATTGAAAAATATGGCGAAAAAGGAACTGCTTATTTAGGAAAAGTGGTCATTTCTTCCGGCGAACAGCCTGTTTTGGGGAGAAAAGTTTTAGTAGATTTAGCCAAGCCTCATTTAATTTTAATTTGCGGCAAACGCGGAGGCGGAAAGTCATATTCCATGGCAGTTTTGATTGAAGAGTTTGCTAGACTTGATCCTGTGGTGAAAAGCAGAGTTGCTGTAATTGTAATTGACATGGTTGGAATTTTTTGGTCTTTAAAATTTCCAGACAAATTACATGAATCTGAATTAGCTGATTGGGATTTGAAAGCCAGTGCCAGTCCAGTGAATGTGTTTGTTCCGCAGGGAAAATTAAGTTTTTATAAAGAAAAAGGAATTCCAGTAGACGGTCCGTTTACAATCAAAGCTTCTGAACTTTCCGGAATTGAATGGATGGCTTTATTTCAGTTAACTTGGAAGGATGCTGAAGGAATTTTGATTACTCGAGTGATTGAACAATTGCAAGAAAAACTTGGAACGTATTATGGTTTAGATGAAGTCATTGCCGCAGTTCGAAAAGACGAAGAATCTGAACCTTTAACAAGACAAGCTTTAATCAATAGATTACATGTTGCAAAAGAATGGGGTTTGATTGAAAAATCCGGAACCAAAATTCGAGATATTTCTCGACCTGGTTCGATTAATATTATTGATGTTTCTGCTTACAGGCAAGCCATTGGAATGGAAGGAACCAAAGATATTATTGTGGCTTTAATTGGAAAAAAATTATTTGAAGAAAGAATGTTGTTTAGAAAAGAAGAAGAAGCAAAAATTATTCGTGGAGAACAAAGAACTTCTGATATGCCGATTGTTTGGATGATGATTGATGAAGCGCATATGTTTATGCCAAAAGATGAAGACAATATTGCTTTACGAATTTTATTGGAATGGATTCGTGTAGGAAGACAGCCTGGATTGAGTTTAGTTTTAGCAACCCAAAGACCAGAAAGATTACATCCAGATGCAATTTCTCAATGTGATATTTTTATTTCTCATCGAATGACTGCCCAAGATGACATCAAAGCTGTAAGCTTATTGCGTCCGTCTTATTTACATTCAGATTTTGATAAACTCTATCAAGAAATGCCTCGCACCAAAGGATATGCGATTGTCTTGGATGATAATACTGAAAAATTATGGTTAATTAAAGTCAGGCCAAGGTTTAGCTGGGATGCTGGAGTTACTGCCAGTGCTTTCTTGGAATAAGGTTTATTTTTGAAAATAAGGTTTGTTTTTAAACTTTCTCTAGTGAATAAATTATATGAACTGGTTGTTTTTGGGTTTGTTTTTAATTTTCTTTTCTAGCTTAGCTTTAGCTCAAACTGTAACAGATTTTCCTATTCCTGGTTCTGTTCGTTCTGAACCAGTTCAAAATTTTTGGACAGATATTGTAAATTCTTGTACTTTTTCGTATGGTTTAGATCCGTATATTATTTCTGGTTTAGTTTTAAAAGAATCTGACTTTATTCCAACTATTGTAAATCAAAGTGAACAATTAGCTTGCAGTCAAGGTTTTGTTGGTTTTCCATGTCCTGTTCCTGGTTCTGGCTTAATGCAATTAACTGGTCCTTGGGTTGGAGGAACTCCTTTGCCTAGAGCTGAAGAATATCAATGGAATATGCCGAGTGAAGCTATTCGTTCTGAAGCACCTGTTGTAAATGATTTATTTAATCCTGGGGAAAATTTGTCAAGAGGTTGCTGGTATTTTAAAGCATTAATGACTCGTTACTCGAATGATATTGTTCGTGCTTTGGCTGCTTATCGTGGTGGATTTTTTGGAGTGGATTCTGGCGCAGTTCATGTAGAGCCTGCATACGATAATATTGTTTTGAATTATCGAAATTTGTATATGGCTTCTGCTAATATTTCAGAAGAACGTTTGCAATCTTTGCTAAATCAAATTGATGTAAATAATTCTTTAGATTTAAACAATCCAAGTGACTTGAATATTCCAAGTGATTTGAATAATACTTTGGATGGAAACTTTGATATTCCCTTTAATTCCAATTTGCCTTCCAGTGTCCAGCCTGTTTCTGATTATAATTTTCCAAATGGAGTAATTCCGCAAAATGCTTACTTGCCTCCGCAAGAACCTGTTCCTGATAATCGTTTGCGTTTGTCTGTTGTTTTAGGTTTGCGTTTGACTACTTTGGGTGTAATGGACAGTTCTCCTAAATCGTATTTGAGTTTGTTTTTAGCAAACTTAAATAATCCGTCTTTGCATTAATTAAGAAACATTTCCTGAATCAGTATTTGCGGTTTCAGTGGCTGGTCCATCTAGTAATCCAGGCACATAAAAATTCCAAGAAATTTGAGTATTCAAAATTTCTCCGTTTTCGTTTTCAAATGGTTCTGTTTTACTTCCAAATACATTGTTTTCTATGCCTACTTGCATATTGCTTTGATCTCCGTAATTGGATTCAAATTCTGCATAAATGTCATCTGTGAATGTTCCTTGTAATGGTTCTTCTACACTTTCTGGGCCTGTATCATCACAAGGACTATAGGTATCGGCTGTGCCGGATGGCGGTGATTTTTCGTAATAGTATTCAAAACTTGCCTGTGGGTGAGTTGTGCTAAATTGATAATCGCCTAGTTCGTCGATTTCTAAACTTGCGTTATCTTGTCCTATTTGAGAATTAAATGTTTGACTTCCTTGGCTGGTAAATATTTTAGTATAACATCCTGAGTAAAAGTCTTTAATATCCCACGAAATAGTTCCATCTACTAAACTATACGTTTTTCCAAAGCCTGTTTTTTTAAATTTTCCTTTAACTTCAATTTTTTTCTGTCCTTCATATATTTTGATGACTTGATCATCTACATTGTATAAAGTTACTTTGGTTGGCTGAATGTATGTAAATGTGCTTTCTTTTGCTGCAATATCTGAATTGTTTGAAGTTGTTCCATCCGGTAAATTTTGAGAATCAATTTGATCTATTGGAACTCCAGTTCCGTTTGAAGTTTCTATGTTTCCGCCAGTTCCTGTTGTTCCGTTTGTATTTCCAGTTCCTGTTTGATTACCTGCTTGTGTTCCTGTAGATCCACCCAAGTTATTGGTGTCTTGTGTTGGTGGATTGGTGCAACCTAAAATTAGAACTAAGGTTATTGCAATTAAGATTATTTTTGACTTCATTAATTATTTATAAGTGAATTCTTATATTTAAATCTCTGCCATTTAGAATCTTATGTAAATAATCGCTTTTGCCTAAGTATTTGTTAAGTTGTATCTTGTAAATGGTTTTCGCAGCGATATTTTAGTCCTTGTGGTTTCAATACATTATTGTCTGGAAATTGCCAGTCTGCTGGGCCAAAAATAATAAATTCATTAAGATCCGGGGAACAGCCACCTTTAAAGCCGCCGCTATTTGATGCGTCAATGCATTCGGTTATTTTTTTATAGTTCATATCAAAGTATGTAATTTTAGTTGGGTTCATATAACCACCTTGACTTTCAGCAGTGCAAAACCCAAGTTGAGTTCCATTTGAGTCAAAAAATTTTTCATAACTCGCAAGGTTTTCAGTGCTTGTAGTTCCAGAATTGGTTCCTGAAGAAGTATTGTTTCCTGAATTTGCTAATTGGTTTTTATCTGGTCCGCCGGTGCATCCGGTTATTAGGATGAAAATTAGTGCTAGTGAGAAAATTATTGGTTTGATTGATTTCATTATTTATTTAGGGAATTCTTGTATTTAAACTTCCGCTAAAAAGTTTTGCAATCTTTGAAAATAGTTTTTGTAAAAATAGAACGAGCAGTGCAGAGTAAGCCTCCTTCTGTTTTAGCAACGAAATCACTTGTTGGATTTCTGCAGTAGTGAACTGCGTTTGCTCTTCTTTTTACATTGCTGTAAAAAGCAACTGGCATTTGTCTAAGCGCCTTCAAGGCTTGCATTCAACAACCTTTTTGGCTTCGCCCAAAAGCTTTTCACAAAACCTTAATTTTGTGAAACCCGCAAAATCTTTGATTTTGCTTGGTGGCCAAAAAAGTTTTACCTCCAGCCGTTTCATCCTTTTTTCAATCCCTCATTTTTGAATCACAGGTTATTGATTGAACTAGGTTCGTTTCTGCTCCAGAGGAAACCTTCACAGGTTTTCCTTTGCAGGATTTATTGCGAATGGGAGGACTTTCCTCAGTTTTCAAAATCTGAAAACCGTTAGCCAGTCTTGCACTGCTCTATTAAATAGTGCCTAAAACGCTTTAAATACTTAGTCTTTTAAGAATTTCTACAAACTTTTGTATATGAATTCTTTCGAAAAAAAATTTGCCTATTTTTTGTCTTCCAATAAAGTAGATTGTCAGCATTTAATATTTGCTCAAATTTGCCATAGTGTTGAAGAAGCAGCCAGAACTGCAAATGCAAAAGTTGAAGATTTTGTCAAAAACATCTGCCTACTGAATGAAAATAGTGATTTAATTGTTTGCATAATTGCCGGAGAAAAGCGTTTAGATTTGAAGAAAGTAGTTCAATTAACTGGTTTTAAAAAACTGCGTTTTGCAACAGGCCTGGAAATATTGGAGAAAACAGGTTATCCTGTTGGCGGCACCCCTTCTTTTGGTTTTGATGCACAATTTTTCATAGATCAAACTGTCTTTGAGCATGATCTGGTTTATTCCGGCGGTGGCTCTGAATTTTCGCTTGTAAAAATTTCACCATCTGAAATTAAAAGAATCAATAATGCAGTTCAAACAGATTTAACAAAATAATTTTTTAGTTAATCTTTCAAGAATTCTCTGTGGTGTTTTAATAAGTCTTGAACCATATGCAAGCTTGTGCTGAATTGGATTAAGTTGCTGGATTTTTCAATTCCTGTATACAATCCTGCACTGAACAAAATTAAGTCATCTTTGTCAGCTAATTTGTTTTTGTATAAATAATTTCCTACTTGTAAAATTCGTTCTTTTTCTTTGGTTTTCAATACAATGGATTGTACTCCGTAATACATTTTGAGTTGTCGTGCAGTTTTAGGATCTGCAGTCACTGCTAAAATTGGTTGTTTGAATTTAAATCTTGAAAGCATTCTTGCAGTAAATCCTGTTTTGGTAATGGCCACAATTTTTTTGACAGGCAAGTTTTCGCACATTTCAGCAATTGCTTTAGTGACTGTATCCGGTATTCCATTTAAATTTCCGTAATTGACTTTGCTTCGAACCAAGGGTTCTGCATTGACTGCAATTTTGGCCATTTCTTGAACTGTTCTAACTGGATAATTTCCAATAGCTGTTTCATTGCTTAACATAATGCAATCCGCTCCATCCAAGACTGCATTGGCTACATCGCTGGCTTCTGCTCTAGTTGGTCTAGGATTTCGTACCATGGAATCCAACATTTGGGTGGCCACAATAACTAGTTTTCCTTTTTGGTTGCATTTTTTTACAATTTGTTTTTGAATAATGGGAACCTGCTCTAAAGACATTTCCACTCCTAAATCACCGCGGGCAACCATGATGCCGTCGGCTTCTCGTAAAATTTCTTTAAAATTTTTGACTCCTTCTGGGCTTTCAATTTTGGCAATGATTGCAATATTTTTTCCTTTGACCATTTTTTTAGCTTCTTTGACGTCATGGGCTCCAGAAGTAAAAGAAATTGCAATATATTCTACATTCATTTTTTTTGCAAACAAAATAGTTTTTCGGTCTTTGGGTGTAATTTTAGATCCTTTGATTCGAATGGCTTTCGAATTAATACTTAATCCGTTTCTTAATACTCCGTCGTTTAATGCTTTGAGTTTAATGTGCTTTCCGTTTTTTCTAGAAATTACAAACTCAATCAAGCCGTCGTCCATTAAAATCATATCTCCTTTTTTGACTTGATTTAAGAAATTGTAATTAAAATATAAATCGTATGAAGAATTGAATCCAACCAAGATTTCTTTTCCGTTTTCTACTTTGAATCCTTTTCCGTCTTTAATTTTTAATCGAACATCCGGTCCTTGAGTATCTACAATAATTGGAATTTCTCCTAGACTTCGAACCATTTTAATAATTTTTTTGTATTGTGTAAAATCTCCATGGCTGGAATTAATGCGGGCGGCATTCATTCCTGCTTGAACCATTTCTTTTAAGATTTTTTTATCCAAACAAACTGGTCCAATGGTGCATAAAATTTTAGTTTTCTTCAAAAGAATCTTTCCTATAATCTTTACTTAAAACTTTGAATGCCAATTTGTATTAAAACAGAAGCCAATTTAACTTAGCTTTTTAAGGCAAGTGACGAAGTTCAATCTATTCGCTGTTAACTTCATCTTCACCGGAAACACCGGAAGTCTACCTTCCAATTCTTTATAAATATCAAAAAGCTAATTCTTTAGCTGAGAGTATGGTTGAAGAAAAACGAGAATTTGATGTTTTTAAGTTGCATGATTCAAAAGATTCTATTTTGAAACTCATGAGAGCTTATTCAGTTTCCTCAAAATTTTTTAGAACTGACGCATGTAAAAATCAAATTAATAATAGCTTTATGAAATTGTTGCAAAAAATTGACGTCAAACTAAAAAAAGAACTGGGGTTGCAATGGAGACTTGTTTGGAAAGAAAAGTTGTATTTTAATCCCAGTAAATCTGCAATGAATGACTGGCTAATTGGACGAGCAACAATTCCACTTTCTGCGCTTGAAGTATTAACTGAATTTAGTTGTGTTGACGAAGTTAAACAAATCAAAAAAACTTTAACGCATGTGTGTGGTAGTCGCGGAGGTCCTATTTTTGTGCCTAAACAATTGACTTCTGAAATGGCTTTTCTTGTTGGTGCCATTTTGGGAGATGGTCATTTGGGTGATAGAACAGTTAGCTTTGAACTAACTGATGAAGAACTTATTCAAAAAATTACGGCTATTGCAAATAAATTATTTCAAACAGATTTTGCTCATAAAAAACGCATTCGACTTATTCGACCAAATAGAAAGAATTCTTTTACTTTATACTTGGATTCTAAAGTTATAACTCGATTTTTTAATAAATTTTTTGAAATTCCAATTGGAAAAAAGTCAGACATAATTATAGTTCCCTCGTTAATTAAGTCTTCTTCAAAAGAAATTCAAGAAGCTTTTTTGGCAGGAATATTTGAAACCGATGGTTGTGAAACTAAGAAAGAATTCACTATTACTACTGCATCAGAGCAGTTTTGCAATGAGTTATATGAACTAATTAAAGGCTTTGGAGTGCCTGTGCATACTAGTTTTTGGCTAAATAAGGTATATCATAAAAAATACTATCGAGTACATTTTAGTAAGAAATTAGTGATTTCCGTTAGCGGGTGTACTGAACTGGAAACCAGACTGGATTTAGACTCCAGGGCTTAGTGCCTGTGAAGGTTCGATTCCTTCCACCCGCAATTTTAGTTCAAATTAATTTTCAATTTTTTCTACTTGTTGCTGTAGTTCTAATCGTCTAATATCTTGTACGTGTGTCCATTTTTTTGGACGATATTTCTTCTGAAACTTTGTTCAAATTAAACGAAAAGCTGAACATTTGAAAGAAATTACAGATTCTTATTATTCCTAAAACTAGCTATAATTAATTGCCCAAATATTTGTTTTCCTTATCCCAATTGAATCGTTTGTGTATTGGGCAAATTTTTGAAATCTATATCTGCTGTAATAAATTGCACTTTAAGATTTTGTGCACTGGAATAAATCAAGCTGTCTATGGTGTGCAGTTTGTGCATTTCGCAGTTTTCTGCTGCTTGAATTGCAATTTCTTTATTAATTCCAATAATAATGCTGTTGTCTTCCATGAATTGAATGGCTTTTTTTGCATCAGTTTCAGAGCTTATTTTTTTCATTTTTTTGTAGACTTCATGCAAACAAATAATGGACGTAAATAAAATGGCATTTTTTGATTCTACAATTTCTTTTGTTTTAGGAAAATTTCCAAGAACGTAGCCCAGCCAGATGTTGGAGTCTAAAAACAGCTTAGAATCGGTCATGTTTGTCTCTTAAGCCTTCCATCATTTGCTTGAATGAAACTTTTTTTCCTTTTCCAAGAGTTCCGTACATGGATTTGGTTTTTTTCCGAACCAATTGCATAATTACTTCGTCGTATGTTTTTGACTCAAAGCTTTCTTTTAATTCGTTTAAAACTTCCTTCGTGTGTTTTTCAATTTGAATGGTTGTAGTAGTCATTCGATCACCTAAAACTATAGGGCTATAGTTTATAAAAAGGTTTGGGTGTTAGGCTGGTTGGATATTCGATTCTTTTTACCTCTTTAAAATTAGTTTTCTTTAAACAATTTCTACGCTTGTAACTGGTGTGGATATTCCGTTGCATTCCCAGTTCCAGTAAAAGAATCTGTCTTGATAATTAATGACTAATTGTTTTCCTTCTTGTTGGGCTTGGAGTACTTTTTGCCAAACTTGTTCTAAATTAGGGTTGTCATGACAGACTGTAAATTTGAATGTTCCTTTGTAAGGCCATTGTACATGGAATACATAATTTTTCCAAATAATTCCTGTGTATTCTGCGTCTATGACATTTCCGCGAAAACTTCCTTGAGATACTCCTAAATCTAAACTAAAAAAGAATCCTGAAATTATCCATAAAATAAAAAGAAATAAAATAGCCCATATAATTTTTCGGTAAATGGGCGGTAAAGGTTTTTGTTTAGCCATATTATTCTCGTTTAATTAAGTCTCCGATTCCAAATCCTCTTTTTTCAGATTCTGTTTTGGTTTCTGGTTTTTCGTGAGCCCATTTTCCTGGATTGTTTTCGGTTTCTTCACTGGATGTTTCTGTTTTGGCTGGTTTTTCTTTTTCTACTTCTTTGTAAGCCCGATTAATACTGTCTGCGGGTGTTGAAGTGAATAAGTCATCGTCTTGGCTTTTTCGAATAAAATAAAACACAATCAATAATACTAAGATTGCAATTACAATCAAGGTTGCTAATGTTGGATCGATATTGGGCAAAACAAATAATCCTGCCAATCCTTGGGCTTGTTGTTCGGATTTATTTAATCCTTCTTGAATTTTATTAATTTGTTCTTCTATTTTATTCAAGTCTTCTGTTTTCATGGTCTGTGTTTCTTGTTTTAATATATTTACTTGTTCATTCACATAACGTAAAGTAGTTCTCAAAGTTTCCACATTTTGTTCTTTTTCAATTAACAAAACATTGAGTTGTCCGACTGTTTGATTCAATGCTTCCAAACTTGTTTTGTATGTTTGAATTTGTTCTCGTAATTGTTCGTTTAATTTTTTTAATTCATTGAGTTCTCGTGTAGCTTCAACTTTAAAACTTTCAGATACTGCATTGAATACTGTAACCGAATAACTATTGAAATTTGCTAATTCATTGTTATTGTAGCTTTTAACTGAAACCGAATGAGTTCCGACAGTTATTCCAGTAAAGGTTACTTGTACAATATTGTCATTGACTTCGATTTGGTTTACATTCACGGAATATTTTTCAGTGGCTGCTTGTTGGTTTCCGAAAATAAATACACTGGCTACTTTTACTCCATTTAATTCAATATTTACTTTATCAAAATTGTAAGGCTGTAAATCTAAAGTTAAAGTCCAATTGGTTTGACTGGGTACTTGGGTTGGCAAAGAAACTGTTTGCGCTAAACCATTGATTGCAAAAAACAAAATTAAAAGGAAACAAATTCCTTGATTTAAACTTTTCATTCAAACACCCCAAAACTGTTAACAATTCACTTAAATTAGTTATTAATATTACGTGTTCTGAATATTTAAACATTTTCCAACCCGAAATGTCCCAATTTACTCCTTTTTTACATCAATCAAGTTAGAAAATATCGACTTCTTTATATATTTGAAAACTCTATTGTATAAATACAATTTACGTGGAGGTATACGAATGGCAACAGTAATTGGAGCACCCAAGAAAAAGCCTTTTGGTGGCTATAGCATTAGCTTTAAAGGTTGCAGTGACACTCTGGAAAGTGTTTTTGGTTCAGGCAATATTGCACCCAGTGAAATGACAAAACTACTTTGGGTATATGTAAAGAAGAACAACTTGTCTGGAAAAAAATAAAGTTGTTTAGTAACTTAACCAAAAAAAGAATTCTTGGGGGTAAAAAACCTCCAAGTAAATCTTTTAACTATTTTTAATTTGCTAACAAAAATTAAAGATAATAAAACGCATTCGTTCACATAAATAACTGGCTTGTGCGTGAAGATTGATTTTTTAAAGAATCTGTTTCGTATATTTATAGTTATTAAGAGAGTCTGTAGTCTGCTGGTGCATATTTCTGAAGGGGTGTGGTCTACCGGTATGATGTCGCTTTCACAAAACCATTTTTCGCAAGTGAAAAATCATTTACGAAAAAAAGTGTTAGAATGGAGCGAAGGCACGCGGTTCAATTCCGCGCACCCCTATTGCTTATTTTCGATTGACAGCCAGTAAAATAGCTTCCGATAATTTATCCATCTTGTTAGCCAATAATTTGAATCCATCTAATTTTTGAGAAATGCTTCCATATTTTTTGTCTAAATGTTTGAATTCAGTTTTAGTTCCTTGACTGAATTTATTCAAAGTTTTTTCCCTGGCTGTTTTCAGTAAAGTTTTTTCTTTGGCTGTTTTTAATAAAGTTTTTTCTTTGGCTGCAGTTGCTTCTTTGGACATTTCTCTTCGAATAGTTTGCAGGTATACTGCAGCTACGTCTGCTCGTTTTGCTGTTTCTTTTTGCTGGTCTCCGCGAATAATGCTAAAGTCTTCATAAATTTTGTCTGACCCAATTATCTGTACACGGACAGTTTTTACTCGAATAGGCCATTCTTGGACTTTGATTTTTTTGCAAAAAGTTTTAATATTTTCTTTTGTGCCTTGTGCAATTATTTCGACTGTTTTATCTTCTAGGTTTCGTATTTCTCCCTGGATATTTAATTCATCCGCAACTCGGCTAACTTCATTTCGATAGCCTACGCGCTGAACTCTTCCTTTTACAACCAGTTTCACTGTTTTCATTTTTTTATCCATTTCAATCAACCTCTCTTAGCTTCGCAACTGTGAATTGCATATATGACTGGTTTTGTTTAAGTTTAAATAAGTATTCTTTTGCGTATGCTAGTTCATTTTTTGGAATTGTCTTCTCAGTGCTTGGAGCCTAAAAAAAGCTCGAACTTTAGAAAATTCATTGAAGTTTTCAACTAGTTTTAGTTCAATTAAATTATGTCTAATTTCATTTACATAATTTTCTAATTCTGCTGGTGGAATTTTAGCTTGGAGTCCAATTTCATAATTGTCAAATCCGCGAACCATTAAATCAAAAATAGTTCTTAATGCTCTGTAATGTGTTTCAGGTCTTCCATAGGGTGTTAATGGTTTTTTTCCTGCTTCTAAAAATGCCTGGTTAATGCGTCCTTGTGTACTTTCAATCATTCGTGTTATTCCCGGCATTGAATGCATGTTAGTTCCAATCAATAATTCAGCTTCATGACCTTGGCGTACGCGATTTTGTTCTCTGTATTCTGCAATCCTTTCGTTAACTCCTATTTTTCTAAAAATATGATCTTTGTATTTTTTCTGCAATTCTCCGCGAGTAATAATTGTGGATATTTCTTTCCACATGCTTTTTAATGTTTTTGGATTGCCTCCATAAATTTCTGCCAATCTGTAAAGAATTACATCTTCTTTAATGCCTTTAAGTTTCATTAAACCCATTCTTAGAAATAATCGTTTATTTTTTGGTGAAAATACTGTTCTAAGTCTAACTGCACTAGTTTCTGCATCCGTAGTTTTTCCTCCGCCTGTTTTGATTCGATCCCATTCTTCTTTCGGTAATCTTTTTTTTATTCTTCTAAGACTGCTTTCTACTGCTGTTGGGCTTAGACCTGTTACTGCTGCAAGGTCAGAAATTTTTCGGCGACCTGCAGTATACATTTCAATAATTCGAGTATCTATTGGTTGCATTTCGGCCGCAACACTGCTGGCAAGTCTTTCTCTTCTTAGCTTGCCTGCATCGGCTTTTGCTTGTTTGACTCTGGCTATTTCTTTTATTCTTGCTTCTCTGGCAGCTATTCTCGTTTGTCTTCCAGCTTCTTCGTTTATTTGTGCTATTTCTCTAGCGGTTGTTCTTGTTTTAATCAATGGATCTCTGGTTTCTATTACCCTTTGTGTAGTTCTTAAAATTTCATCATGTGAATCTAACATTTTTTGTTTGAGTTCTACTCGTGAACTAACTCCTTCTGTTATTCTCCAATGTTTGTTAAACAATGGCCGGCCTAGGCCTCTTTTGTGCATTAACTTGTAAATTTCAGCTCGTGTTTTGTTGCCTTTTAATCTCATTAATCCAATTCGATAAAAGTGCTTGTGTTGTCTTGCTTTTGAGCGAGGTCCATTTTTTTTCAGCATATTAATTGTGTGTGTTATTGGGTTAAAATATTCTTCTGAAGTTTTTGTTTATTTAGTTATCTGGCTAAATGAATTCTGGGTTTTTCTAAAGGTTTGCGTTTAAGTGTATGTCCTGGTTTTCTGGGAAATTTTAGAATTCTGGCTGAAGGTGTTAATCCTGTTTTTTGTTGTTTGAGTTGCCAGATGGTTGTCGGTTTTACAAAAATTTCTGTTGCAGACTGAATTTGGATCATTCCTTTTTTTGCAAAATTTTCAACCAATTTTTTTCCTGCAGTTAAAAGTTTTGATGCGTGTAAATGAATTCCTTCATTGTGTCCGTGGCGAATTAATAATTCTTCCATGACTGCTTCAGCTGGAGTTTTTCGAAACTCATGAAAAAAGTCTGTATTCACTCGACTGTTAACATAGCCTATGCGGATGCTTTTTGGATTCATTGCTTCAAATTCCACATGGCCTAAAGCATGATCTCCTTGAGCTAATACAATCAATTGGCCTTTAGGTAAAGTTCGCACTATTCGTATTCCGCGTTTTAAGGCAGTTTTTTCATCCAAAAATTCATATTCGCTCATACTATTCTTGGAGTTCAGGCTTATACTTATTTATATCTTTTTAGTTTACTTTAGTACTATATGGTCGATAAATCAGAGCTTAGAATTCAGTTTGCCAAAGAATGGGAAAAACATTACAAAGTCCGCTTTTTGGTAGACACTGGTTTTGTTCGCAAACAATGTTTGAATTGCAAAAAACATTTTTGGACTTTAGACACGAATAGAACAGTTTGTGCTGACTCGAATTGTTTTGGTTATGAATTTATTGGCAAGCCAACCAAGAAATTGGATTATGTTCAGACTTGGAAAGAGATTGAAAAATACTTTAATAAAAATGACCATGTAAGTATTCCGCGTTATCCGGTTGTGTGCAGATGGAGAGATGATTTATATTTTACGAATGCAAGCATTATTGATTTCCAGCCGTATGTGGTTACAGGCGAAATTGAACCTCCAGCCAATCCTTTAATTGTGCCTCAGCATTGTTTGCGTTTTGGAGATATTGAAAATGTAGGAGTAACTGGAAGACATTATTCGGGTTTTGTTATGTTTGGCCAGCATGCTTTTAATTCAGAAAAAACAGGTTTATTTTATTGGAAAAATGAAGCCTTAGAACATGACTTTAATTATCTTACAAAAATTTTGGGTGCAAAAAAAGAAGACATTACTTTTATTGAAGATGTATGGGCTGGCGGTGGAACCTTTGGCCCAAGTATTGAATATTGTGTGAATGGAATTGAGTTAGGAAATTGTGTGTTCATGCAATTCAAAGAAACCGAAAATGGAAAATACGAAGAATTGAAAACCAAAGTCATTGACATGGGCGCAGGCTTAGAAAGATTGGCTTGGTTTACGAATGGTACTCCCACTAGTTATGATATTACGTTTGAAACTGTTTTGAAAAAAATGAAAGCACGTTCTGGAATTAAACCAGATATGAAATTGTTTGAAAAATATGCGAAAGTTTCCGGAATTTTAGACGTAGAATCTCAGGCTGTAAAACAAGAACGAGAATTGATTGCCAAAAAATTAGGCGTAGACGAAAAAGAATTATTTGATATGCTTAGACCCATGCAAGCCATGTATGCGTGTGCAGATCATTTGAAAACAATCTTATATGCAGTCACAGATGGAATGCTGCCCAGCAATTCCGGCGGCGGTTACAATATTCGAATGCTGGTGCGCCGAGTTTTAGGTTTTAATCAAGAATTTAATTTGAATTTAGATTATGCCGAAATAATTTCCGAGCATGCCAAGTTTTTGGAAGACTTTGATGATTCTTTGTTAGATATGGTTCCAACTACTGTGGATGTTTTGGAGGAAGAAATTAAAAAATATTCTAAAAGCCGAGAACAAGGAACTAAAAAGCTTGAAAGTTTGTTCAAAAAACCAGAGCAATTGACGGAGAAAAAATTAATGGAATTGTATGAAAGTGATGGCATTCCAATAGAGTTTGTGGAAGAGCAAGCTAAACGACAAAAAATTCCTGTACGTATTCCGGAAAATTTTTATGGAAATATTGCTTTAAAGAATGAAATTCAAAAAGAAAAAATAAAAATGGTGTACTCTGAATTTAATTATCCGAAAACCAAAGAATTGTTTTACGAAGACCAATACTTAACGAATTGCACTGCACAAGTTTTAGGTGTTTTAGATAATTCTGTAATTTTAGATCAAACTATTTTGTATCCAGAAGGCGGAGGTCAAGATTGTGACTTGGGTTTCATTAATGAAATTAAAGTTTTAGATGTTCAAAGAAAAGAAGGAATTATTTTACACTTGGTTGAAAAACCTGAGAAATTTAAAAAAGGTCAAAAAGTCACAGTTGAATTGGATGTTCCTAGACGAAAAGCATTGATGTTTCATCATTCTGCAACTCACTTAATTAATGCTGCCTGTAAGCATGTTTTGGGTCCGCATGTATGGCAAGCTGGAGCGCACAAAAAAGTAGATGAAGCCCATTTAGACATTACTCATTACAGGCATGTAACTGATGAAGAATTGGAGCGAATTGAACGCATGGCCAATGAATTGGTTCAAAAAGATTTAAAAGTAAAAATTGATTTTATTCCACGCAATAAAGCCGAAGAAGCTCATGGTTTTGGTTTATATCAAGGCGGATATGTTCCTGGAAAAACTTTACGGGTTGTAAACATGCAGGATCAAAGCATTGAAGCTTGTGGCGGAACCCATGTAGGACACACTGCTGAAGTTGGTTTAATTAAGATTGTGAAACGTGAAAGCAAACAAGATGGAATTGAACGCTTGACTTTTGTGGCTGGCTTGGCTGCTTTAAGTAAATGGCAGGAACAAGAACGTTGGTTGAAAAAGTCTGCAGAAAATTTAGCTGTGCCAGTACATGATTTGCCGAAAGCTACGCAAAGATTTTTTGAAGAATGGAAAGACTTCAAAAAGAAATCTAGAAATTTAAGTGAAAAATTATTGGATGTTCAAGCTCAAGAAATAAGCGAATCTAAAGAAGTTGTGGTTCAGAAATATTTGGAAGATATTGATTCAGATTTGTTGTTTGATTTGGGTTTAAAAATTATTGAAAAAAATCCAAAAAAACATTTGATTTTGGGCGCTGGTTCTTTTTTGGTTATTGCTTGCGGGAAAGATTCTGGGAAAAATGCAAATTTAGAACTCCAGAATTATTTGAAGAAACTAGGTGGAAAAGGCGGAGGAAGTCCATTAATTGCAAGAGCTCAAATAGACAGTGCTGAAAAATTAAGGCAGTTCTTTTTAAACAAAACTAATTAAGCTTCTTTATCTGTGTATAAAGGTCTTTTATGGGTATGTTACTCATTTTAGTATGTTACTCATTGCTTTTTAAATATTTCTGAGTAACATATTTTGTATGGTTTATTTGGCAAAACGTTTGCAAGCGAAAAAGACATACTATTACTTGGTGGAGAATATTCCTCTGGGTTCTGGAAAGCGTAAGCAATTGCGTGCTTATCTTGGAAATGAGAAACCTTCTGAGTTAATTTTGCGGCATTTAATGAAACAATTTGAAGCACAAGTTGAACAAGAACAATACAAATTGCATGGATTTCATTATTTGACTTCGGATGAAATTAAAGAAACGGATAAAATTAACCGCGAATTTTGGGCAAGGTACAATTCAGTGAATGAAGTTGTCCAAGAACAATTTGATGAAAATTTTGTCATTACTTTTGTTCATAATACAAATTCAATTGAAGGTTCAACTTTAACACCCAAAGAAGTTGCCTTGTTGTTAACTGAAAATATTGCACCCAATAAACCTTTGGATGATGTATTGGAAGCAAAAGCAGGGCAAAAAACACTTAATTTTGTAAAAGAGCACACTGGGAACTTTAATGAAGAATTTTTGTTAAAGATTCATGAAATGTATTTTAAAGAAACCAAGCCCAGTATTGCTGGAGCATACAAAAAATATGCAAACTATATTCGAACATCTGCATTTCAGCTTACCGCACCAGAATTAGTTCCTAAAGAACTGAACGATTATTTTAATGAATATGAAAAATTAAGCAAGCAATTGCATCCATTGGAATTAGCAGCTTGGGCTCACTGGAAATTGGTGCGAATTCATCCATTTCAAGATGGCAATGGAAGAGCAGCCAGAATTGTAATGAACTATATTTTGCACAGACAAGGTTACGGTATGATTGATATTCAAACCAAAGAAAAACAGGTCTATTTTAAAACTTTGGAAAAATGCAATTACAATAACAATGCCCGAGCACTTGCAGTTCGTTTAGTCCGAAGATTCAAAAAACAATACCAAAACGCATTCAAGTAAGATAAGACAGTTTTTTTAATTCAGTAAGATACTAACTTAGTGTATGTCTTTTTTAAAATCTCTAGACAAATTTTTAGCTGGTCAAAGTTCTTTGAGTTGGGGTCGAAAAAAGGCTTTGGATGATTTTCGCAAAAAAGCTTTGCTGGCTTTAGAGCGATTGCAAAAAACTGCTAAATCTAATTTAGATAAACAATTGTTTGCTCAAATGGCGTACAATATCAAAACTGTTCCTTTAATGTTTTATCATCGAAAAGCTTTGCGCGTAAACCCTTGGGAAGGAAGTGTAACTCAAGGAGAACATGTGCGTTCGTTTGATTTGCTGCAAAAAGGTTCGCAAAAATTTGTAATCAAAAAAGACTACATTAATTTGCCAGCCGAGCATGTGTTTTACAATGATAATCTTTCTTTGAATGGAATTTTTACTTTATGTCACGAGTATGGTCATTTTCCAAAGCCTTTGCTGTTGCTGTTTGCTGCTAAAAATGGTTTAAGTGAAGAACAAGGAGAAGAATTGTTGGCTGATATTTTGAGTGCAAAGTTATCGATTGCCATGGGTTTTCCTTTAGAACGTATAATGTCTCATTTTTCTGGAAGAGAAATAGTGTACGGTTATTTTCCATTCAGGCAATATATTTTGGAGTCTTTAAAATTGTAATTTGTTTAAATTTCAAACAAATCACCTGCATTGTCTCCTTCTTCTATCAGCCGCTTAAGGGTATAGGCTCTTAAAGGGTTTTTCTGCATTTTTGCTTCCAATGCTTTCTGTACAATGGCCTGCCTTGCAATTATCATCCATTTGATTCTCTTAGGTTCTTTCATAATCTTGTAGTGGCTAATTTTGTTTAAACTTTCTAGAACTTCTTTTGTGGATATGTTTATAAACTAGAAAACTGTTTTTTTTTTACATGGGTTTTTTTGATTCAATTCAAGATACAGGTTCTTTGCTGAAAAATACCTTTAAGATTATTGCCAAAAATCCAGCTATTTTCAAGCCAACTTTGGCTCAGATTTTTTTGGGTTGTTTGTTTTATTTGTTTGTAGTTTTAGGTCTTTTAGGAATATTCTATGCTTCGGGTGCAATTCAATATTTTTCAATTCTTGCATTTTTCTTTTTTTTGTTTTTGTTATTACTTATTTTTCCTTTCATTAAAATGTACTATAAGGCAGCTCAATGCTGGATTGTGTACACAACATTTACTGGAAAACCGGATACTTCCTATTCTGCTGGAATTACCAGAGCGCGAAAAAATAAAAAAGACATTTTTTTGTTAGCTGTTTTCGATATTTTATTGAACTTGGTTGCCAATAAATTGAAGCAAGGAACAAATAAAGGCGGTTTATGGATTATTGTAAATATTGCAATGTTTTTTTTAGGAAAATTGGTGGAAGAAGGCTGGGATTTGGTTTCGCATTTTTTATTGCCAGCTTCCATTATTCAAGAAAAAAGCGTTATGCAGACTGTTCCTGAACTTAAAAATATTAAAAATAATGTCACCGGTGCGTTGGCTGGAGTTTTGGGTATTGATTTTGTGGGAGATGTTGTCCGCGGTTACATTACAAGCTTGTTGATTGTGTTGGTTTTGCTGAGTGTGGGAATTGGATTCTTTTTTAAGAACTGGATTTTAGCTTTTATTATAATTTTTTTAGTAATTGGATTTAATTTGGTTTTGAAAATTCTTGTAGACATGATCAAGCTGGTGTATTTTACTTTATTTTATATTTCGGTGACCATGCCTTTGGAGATTCCAGAACAAGACAGAGTAGAAGTTACAAAATATTTATTGCATCAATCCAGTGCAAACACTGGAAAGCCTACTGAAACTATGGATGGAAAAGCAAACAAATTATTGCCGTATCTTTCACAGTACAAAAAGCAAGGTTATGATAATGAAAAGATTAAATCTTTTTTAGTGAAAAGCGGCTGGCCGGAAGAAGCTATTGATTTGGCTTTTAAAAAATTTAAGGAGTGAACGTATGTTTGGATTGGGAGACACAAAAATCGAAATTCAATTGGATAAATTTAATTTTAAACCCGGAGAAACCATTGAAGGCACTGTTTCTTTGAAAGCCAAAAAACCAGTGAAAGCCAAAGGAATTAATATTACTTTTTTTGGAGAAAAAAGAGTTTCTAGTATGAGTGCTGGGCGAAGTTCTTCGAGTGTTCGAAGAGTGTTTGAATTCAAACAGCCTTTGGATGGAGAAAAAGAATATGTTTCTGGAGAAAATCCTTTGGTGTATCCGTTCAAAATTGTTATTCCATCTGACTTGTTGAATACTCAAAAAGCACCGGAGGGAAATATGGGTGCAGTATTGCAGGGAATTCAGTTTTTGACAGGAAACGCAGGTCCAACCAATTGGTATCTTCAAGCTAATTTGGATATTTCTATGGGTTTGGATGTAACTAAAAAAGTTCAAATTAATCTTGTTTAAAAATTTTGGAGCTGATAAAATGAATTTGAAAAAAAATAATTTTTTGTTAATTGTTTTAATTGCAATTATTGTAAGTGGGTGTACGGGTAGTTATAAAGGCTCGACTGGAAGCAGCCAGTCCAATGGGAACGATGGTTCAGCTGCGAATGCTTCCAATCAAGGAACTGCAGTTAATGGAGTGCTGGATTGCGGAGCTGATATGTCTTGTTTTTCTGAAGCAGCTAGTACGTGTACGCCTGCTAAGGTTCAATGGCTACTAACCAGTCAAGGAACTGGATCAGCCCCTGCAGTAGGAACTTTGCAGACAGTTACGTATTATTCTGAATTAAGTCAAAAAAAAGATACTACTTGTAAATATTATCAGGAAGGAAAAAGCGTACTTGTAAAATTTACTGATGAAAAAAAACAAAGTATGTTAGCGTCTGGTAAAACTGAAGCAGAGGTTGCTGCTGAAGAAGTGCAAGTGCAGGAAGATTATAGCAAATCTTTTAATCCGTTTCCAATTTCATGCCGATTTGAAGACAGCAAACTGGTTGAACTGCTTGCAAAATGGGAGAATGGAAATTTGACCCTAGCGGATTTTGCTGGTTGTAGCCCAGGAAATGTTGATGTCTCTAAGTTGTCTGTGAAGCGATCCTTTAACGGATAAAAAATGAACTCAAAATTTTTTGGAGTTGATGAAATGAATTTGAAAAAAAATAATTTTTTGTTAATTGCTTTGATTGCAATTATTGTAAGTGGTTGTACTTCTAGTTCTCCTGGAACTTCTACTGGCGCGCAAGGAACTGGTGTAAATGGCGTTCAAGATTGTGGTGCTGATGGTGCTTGTTTTTCAGCTGCTGCTGCAAATTGTACTCCGGTTAAAGTTACTTTGACTTTTTCAGTGGATTTTTTAGGAATTTTGAGTACTACGACTAATTATTTGGAATTAAGTAAAAAAGAAGGAATTACTTGCAAATATTATCAAAGAACTGAAAGTCAAGTTGTGAAACTAAGTGATGAAATCAAACAGCAGTTGTTAAGTTCTGGAAAAACTGAAGCAGAAATTGAACAACAAGAATCTGAATTGCAAACAAGTGCAAACCAAGTTATTGGCCTGGAAACTTCTTGTAGATTTGAAACCGCTAAATTGGTTGAATTGCTTAGAAATTGGCAAGCAGGAAATTTTTCAACTGATGATTTAAGTGAACCAAATTGTGTTGAAGGCAATGTTGATGTATCTCTTGAACAAGTTCAGGCTGCTGCGGTTGCTGAAGAAAATAAGTGTTTGATTTCTTCAGATTGTTCAGAAGGCTTTCATTGTTTCAAAAAAGAATGCATAAACAATGAAGTTATTGAAAGCAAATCAGCTTGTGAGGCAGAAGTTTGTACTGGAAGTACTTGTGAATTTAATGTCTGTCAACAAACTTGTCCAAATTGTGAAGACGGAAAACTTAGTTGCATGATGAGTAGTAATCCTGTAATTGATAAAAAATGCGTGGAATGTTTTATGGATTCTATGTGTGCTACTGGCTTTGAATGTAAAGCCTACGAATGTGTAGCAAAATAAGTTAGTGCAATTGCACTAACTTTTCTTTTTCTTCTTCTTTTTTAAATTGTTTTGTTTGAATTAGTTTATGTCTGATGAATCTTTGCACTTAAAAATCAGTCTGAAAACCCTTCAAATGGTTGGATGGATTGTAGGACTTTTAGTAGTTTTTGTTTTAATTCTTTTTGTGATTGTTCCCAATCTGCCTCAACCTGTTTCTGCAGTTACTGACACAAATAATCCAGTGACTACTCCTTCCATTGAATTGATTTCAGTTACTTTAGATAATTGCACAAACTGTATTCCTCTTGCTGGCTTAATTTCTACAGTTAAACAACAAGTTGGAATTCCGGTGACTGAACGAATTGTTTCATTTGGATCCGATGAATCAAATACTTTAATTCAAGAATATGGAATTGAACGCTTGCCTTCAGTGGTTATTCGCGGAGACTTAAATTCTTTCCCTGAACTGGTTTCTGGTTTTATTCAATCTGGTTTAGGCTACCAATCCAGTGACGGTTCTTTAGTATTCAAATCTCCGTTTCCAGTATATTATGAAATTGCTTCTGGAAAATTAACGGGTTTAGTTCAAATGACTAAAATTACTGTAAGTGATTGTACGGAATGCAGTCCTGGTTTAACTGAGCAAGATTTTTCAAGTTTATCTCCGCCGATTGCCTTTGAATCCATTCAAGAAATTTCAAGCACAAGTGCAGAAGGACAAGCTTTGCTGGCAAAATATAATATTCGAAAAATTCCAACAATTGTTTTATCTAAAGAAATTAAAGAATATCCACAATTCCAGAATTTTTTAAGTGTTGGAACAGTTGAACAAGATGGTTCATTTATTTTTAGAAATACGTTGCCGTACTTTTTTGACTTGGATCAAAATAGAATTGTTGGAGGAGTTCAATTAATTTCAATTGTGGACTCGAATTGTTCAGAATGCATAACTCAAGATCGAATTTCTGTTCCTTTAATTGACAGATTGGGTTTGCAAATTAGTTCAACGCAAACTGTGGATTTGAATTCCAGTGAAGCTCAAGAATTGATTCAAAAATATTCTTTAACCAGTTTGCCTTCTGTTTTATTTTCCGGTGACTTGAATGCCTATTTTTTGGTTGGACAATATTGGCCTCAATTGGGAAGACTTGCAGAAGATCAAATGCATATTTTTACTGAGTATTCTTTGCTGGAAGAAGGCTATTATAAAGACATTAATTCAGGTCAATTGATTCAAATTATTCCATCTGAACCAATTGTTCAGACTTAGAGAAACCTTTAAAAAACATTATTTGGTTATTTAATTATGCAAAGTGATTGATTTTATTGCTTTAAAATTTTGGGGCATTTTAATGAAGTTTTCGTTGAAGGATATTTTGATAGTTGTTTTAGGAATTTTTTTAGTTTACGTACTGTTTGCTCGCAATTCTTTGAATAATTTAGGCCGAGTATTTGATCGCTTGACTACTAGTACGGGTTCTGGTTCAGAATTTTTGATTTTAATTGTTTTAGGTCTTGCTCTGCTTTGGTATTTTTTAGGAAACAAAAAATCTGGTGCAAAAGCCAGTGCAAGTCATGCTTCAAGCCATGCGGACGCACACGCTCCAGCTCACGGCAATGCTCATAATGCCCATCATTAAGTTTCTTGGCTTGTTTTTTTAGCATTCTATTTTTAAATTGGTTTATTCATTTTTTTGAATATGCAATTAACTGAATATACTCGTTTTTTGAAAACGTTGTCCAATCCCAAAAGTTTGAAGATTATTTTACTGCTTCGAAATGGGTCCAAAAGTGTTACAGAGATTTATCGAGAGTTAAAGTTTAATCAATCCACGACTTCCAGGCATTTGAATTGTTTGCAGTGCTGTGGTTTTGTTTTTGTAAAAGTTCAAGCCCAGAAGCGTATTTATTCTTTGAATCGAAAAACAATTCAGCCTTTAATGAATTTAATTGAGCAACATAATCGCAAGTATTGCAATGGAGTGTGCAATTGTCATGCTTAAATCCATTGTTTTAAATAAGTTTAGTTCTTTAATTGGGGCATTTGATTGATATGGCTAAAGATCCTATTTGTGGAATGGACGTTAATCCATTGAATGCGAAATTTCGTTTATTTAAGAATGGCAAATCGCATTTTTTTTGCAGTCAATCTTGCAAAGATCAATTTGAAGGAAAAACCAAAGAAGTATCTCAGTCAACTGTTTCTTCTGTGCCTGTACAAAGTAAGGGTGAAACGCTTTCATTTGCCATTCAAGGAATGCATTGCGCTGGCTGTGCTGTAAAAATTGAAAAAAAATTAACTGAACTGTCTGGAGTATCCAAGGCTTCCGTGAATTATGGTTTAGAAAAAGCCTTTGTTGAATTTAATTCCAAACAAGTATCTGAACACGATGTTAAAGCCATTGTAATTCAAGCAGGCTATAAAGTCATTGAAGAAAATATTCCGTCTAAAACTGAACTGGCTGGGCATCATGAAGTAAAAATTAGTGCTCAAGATTTAGCTAAACAAAAAGAAATCCAAGAACTCAAACTTAAGTTAATGGCAGGCACAGTTTTAACTTTATTGATTGTTTTAGGTTCTTTTCCTGAATTGTTTCCGTTTGCTGTATTTTTGAATAATAATTTTTTGCTTTTAATTTTAAGTTTGCCGGTGCAATTTTGGGTAGGCAGACAATTTTACCGCGGTTTTTGGATTTCACTGAAAAATCGCACTGCAGATATGGATTCATTAATTGCTATAGGCACCAGTGCAGCAATTTTGTATTCAGCTGCCGTAACTTTAGTTCCAGGTTTTTTTAGTTCTTCTGGTTTAGAGCCTATGGTTTACTTTGATACTGCTGCAGTTATTGTTACGTTGATTATTTTAGGCCGATTTTTGGAAGCCAATGCTAAATCAAAGACTTCGCAAGCTATCAAAAAATTAATGGGTTTGCAGGCCAAGACAGCTATTTTAGTTCAAGGTGGTTCAGAAACCGAAATTTCCATTGAACAAGTTCAAGTTGGAGATATTTTGTTGGTGAAAGCTGGAGAAAAAATTCCAACCGATGGATTGGTGGTGCAAGGCGATGCGCGAGTTAATGAAAGCATGGTGACTGGAGAAAGTATGCCTGTTCATAAGAAAATCAATGATACCGTAATTGGTTCAACCATTAGCATGGATGGGTTGATTCAAATTCGTGCAACCAAGATTGGAAAAGAAACTTTGTTGGCTCAAATTATTAAAATGGTGGAACAAGCGCAGGCTAGTAAAGCACCGATTCAAAAATTAGCCGATCAAGTTTCCAGTATTTTTGTTCCAGTTGTAATTGTTATTGCTTTGTTGGCTTTTTTGGTTTGGTTTTTGGTTTTAGGAAAAAGTTTTGTTTTTGCTTTAACTGTTTTTATTACTGTTTTAATTATTGCCTGTCCGTGTGCTTTAGGCCTAGCTACGCCTACCGCAATTATGGTAGGTACTGGAAAAGGTGCAGAGAATGGAATTTTAATTAAAGGCGGAGAAGTTTTAGAAAAAGTGCATAATATTCAAGCCGTAGTTTTTGATAAAACTGGAACTCTCACTTCAGGAAATCCTACGGTCACAGATATTATTCCGTTTGCTGGAGAAAGTGAAGATCAAGTAATTCATTTTGTAGCTACAGTTGAGAAATCCAGCACTCATCCAATTGCAAAAGCTATTGTACAATACGCAGAAAGCAAGGGAAAAAAATTATTCCAGCCAGACGCAGTGAAAGTATTGGAAGGCAAAGGATTGTGGGCTAGTTATATGAAAAAAGATTTATTGGTTGGAAATAGAACTTTAATGAAAGAATTTAATGTAGATATTACTGGCTTGGAAAATGAATTGCAGGGATTGGAAAGTCAAGGAAAAACCATTGTATTGGTTGCATCCAATCATAAATTAATGGCTGTTATCGGAATTGCAGATACTGTGACTGAATATGCTGTGCAGGCAGTCAAAGAATTGAAAGCCAATCATATTGAAGTATTTTTGTTGACTGGAGACAATGAAAGAACTGCTCAAGCCATTGCCAGCCAAGTTGGAATTGATAATGTTTTAGCCAATGTTTTACCTGGCGAAAAGGCTGCAAAAATTAAAGAATTGCAAGCTCAAGGCAAAAAAGTATGTATGGTGGGTGATGGAATTAATGATGCTCCTGCTTTAGCTCAAGCCGATGTCGGAATTGCAATTGGTGCAGGCACTGATGTGGCTATTGAAGCTGGAGATATTGTTTTAGTCAAGAATGATGTCCGCGATGTAATTCGAGCCATTAAGTTAAGTAAATTGACTTTGAATAAAATTAAACAAAATTTGTTTTGGGCTTTTGGATACAATGTTGTATTAATTCCAGTAGCTGCCGGTATCTTGTATCCTTTTTACGGTGTGCTCTTAGATCCAATGTGGGCTGCCGGCGCTATGGCTTTCAGTTCTGTGAGTGTGGTTTCCAATTCTTTGTTAATGACTAAATCCAAAATTTAAGAATATGATCGGATCTTTTTTTTCTTTAAATGGGCAATTATTACCCAAAGAACAAGCAGTTGTTTCCGTTGATCATATCGAATTCTCGTATGGTTTTGGAGTTTATGAATCTCTAAAAGTTCGGAATCGTATTTTGTATTTTCCTGAACTTCATATCGATCGTTTGTTTTTGTCTGCTCAAACTTTGAGTTTGCCATGTTTGTTTTCCAAAAAACAAGTTTTAGATTTCTTGCACGAATTTATCAATTCCGTTTCTGAAGAATCTTTTAATATTAAAATGATTTTAATTGGAAAAAACCAAGGAAAAGAATCAGACTTGTATATTTTTGCTTTAAATCCTTTGTATTTGCCTTCCAAGTCTTACACGCAAGGCATAAAAGTAATTACTTTTTTGGGAGAACGTCAATTCATTCAAGCTAAATCTTTGAACATGTTAATGAGTTATCTTGCATTCAAGCAAGCACGTGAACAAAAGGCACACGATGCTTTATTGGTAGATTCGCATAATTGTGTTTTGGAAGGAACGCGTACAAATTTCTTTTTTACGGATGGAATAACTATTTTTTCTCCTTCAGTAGAAAAAGTTTTGAATGGAGTTACTCGAATTACTTTATTGGATGCTTTAAAGAAAAACAAAATTCCATTTAAAGAAAAAGACTTAAACGTAAATGAACTTTCTAATTATTCTGGTTTTTTTGTAACCAGTACTTCAGCCAATGTTTTGCCTGTTTCAGAAATTGATGGAAAAAAATTTAAAATTCCAGATATTGTAAAAAAAGTAATAAGCGCGTACGATCAACATTTGGAAGCGTACGCGAAATCTGCTAAAAAAGTTTAATCGATTGTTTTTTTGATAAAACTTTTCTTAAACGTTTTAACCTATTATGATTTTTTTCATGTCTGATTTTCGGATAATGATTCTTAATTCTCCGCTGGCTTTTCCTTTAATCAATTGTCCTGTCTTGGGGGTTAATTTTTCATCCATGACTGTTGCATTGATTAAGCAATTGTATCCTTCTTTGGTTTTTTCAATTTTTCCGTGAGCATTATCTAAAGTATATTCTGCTGTGTGTTTGACTGGTTCCATTCTTCCTTTTTGTTTGGTTAAAACTAAATTAAATTCTTTGAGTTTTCCTGAGCCTCCTTGAATGAGTCCAAAATCAATATTGTGTTCTTGTGCAATTTGTTTTAATGTGCTCACAATATCTTCATTGTCTTCAATGATTGCTGTTATTATAGTTGTTGCCATTTTTACACCCCTGTTTTTAAAAATTTATAAGCCCCTTAAAGCTATTATATGATAGAATAAATGTGTTGACTGAATAAAAAGCTTTGCTTGATATATTGAATTAAGAAGTAGTCAACACATTTAAAGCGCTATTTCCTTTTTAACTTTATTCAAAGCCTTGGTTTAAGGCTTGGCTACATCTTCTTTTAAAGACCTTAAAATAATCTGGGTTTCAGTATCTTCGATAAAGTCGTAGCTTTGAATTTTTTTCAAAAAAGAATCTAAGCCAGACCTGTTTTTGAATTTAGCAATCAATATTGCATCAATGGTTCCAGTGACATCGTAGACTGCCTGTACATTGGGTATTTTTGCAATTTTTTCTTCTACTTGCACTAGTTTTCCTTTGGCAATTTTTAAGTGAATAATGGCTTGCAATTCAAATCCAAGCTTTTCATAGTCTAATAAAACAGTGTATTTGCGAATAATGCCTTGTTTTTCCATTTTTCCGATTCTAGTCAATACTGTATTGGTGCTTAAGCCAAGCTTTTTGGCTAAAGCTCTAAAGGAAAGCCGGCTGTTCTCGGTTAATTCATTCAAAATCAATAAATCTGTTTTATCCAATTCCATTGTATGCATAGCAACACTTGTTCAATTTTATCCAATAATAGTAACTTTTTTGAACATTTGTCTTTTAAATCGATTTATTTTGAACATTTTTGCAATTTTTTCTTCATAATGTTTATATCTTTATTTTTCGTTTCTTTAATTATTGTTATTTTAGGGAATTTTTTGGGTGATGGTATGGGTGCTTTGGAAGTTTTAGAATCTATCAAACGTTGTGGTTTGAATATGGTGGATTTAAAGTTTGTGGACTTATTGGGGCAATGGCAGCATTTTACTATTCCTATTTCAGAAATTGATGAAGATAGTTTGCGTGCTGGGTTTGGTTTTGATGGCTCAAGTCTTCGAGGTTTTCAAAAAATTCATGAAAGTGACATGATTTTAATTCCAGATTTAAGTACTTCTTTTATTGATCCGTTTTCGAACAAAACTCTTTCTTTAATTGGAGATATTCGAGATCCTGTGAAAAATTCGTTTTATTCTAGAGACCCAAGATATATTTCGAAGAAAGCTGAACAGTATTTGCTGGAAAAAGGAATTGCGGATGTAAGTTATTGGGGCCCGGAAGCAGAATTTTTTATTTTTGATCATGTTCGTTTTAATCAAAGCATGAATGAAGCTTTTTATCATATTGATTCTGAAGAAGGTTCTTGGAATTCAGGGCATGAAAAGCATTCTCCTGAAAATGGAGACTTAACTCGAAACTTAGGATATAAAGTTCGAAGCAAAGAAGGTTATTTTCCTGTAGCGCCCCATGATTCTTTGCAGAATATTCGAAACGATATTTGCACGACCTTAGAATCCTGTGGCATTCGTGTGGAATTTCACCACCATGAAGTTGCTACAGCTGGCCAGTGTGAAATTGATATGCGTTTTCAAAGTTTAACTAAAATGGCAGACCAAGTAATGACTTACAAATATGTAGTGAAAAATATTGCACGAAAATACAATAAAACTGCAACTTTTATGCCGAAGCCTTTGTTTGGAGATAATGGTTCCGGAATGCATGTACACCAAAGTTTGTGGAAGAATGGAAAAAATTTATTTTATGATCCAGCTGGTTATGCTGGCTTGAGTGAAATGGGTTTGTATTATGTCGGAGGTTTGCTCAAACATGCACATGCTTTATGTGCTTTTATTGCTCCAACTACAAATTCGTATAAACGTTTGGCTCCAGGTTATGAAGCTCCAGTAAACTTAGCGTATGGTTCCAGAAATAGAAGTGCAGCCATTCGTATTCCAATGCTTTCAAAATCCGAGCAAGCTAAACGAATTGAATTTCGTATGCCAGATCCAACGTGTAATCCGTATATTGGTTTTCCGGCTATGCTGATGGCTGGATTGGATGGAATTAAACACAAAATTCATCCAGGCGAACCCATTAGTGCAGATATTTATGAAATGTCTTCTGAAGAAGCTAAACATATTAAAAGTGCTCCAAGTTCTTTAAAGGAAGCAATTGATGCTTTGGAAGCAGATCATGATTTTTTGCTGGAAGGCAATGTGTTTACGAAAGATGTTTTGGATACTTGGATTGATTGGAAAATCAACAAAGAATTGGATCCAATGCGTTTACGCCCACATCCTTATGAATTTCATTTATACTACGACGCATAATTATGCGTCTGTTTTCTTTTTTATTGAATATCAAATTTTTCAACCCAAGTATTCATGTACTTAAAGCATTTGATTAATTCTTTTCCTTTTTGGGTTAATGTGTATTCTACTCTGGGCGGAATTTCTTTGAATTCTTTTCGTTGAACAAATCCTTGTTTTTCCATTTCTTTCAATCGCTTGCTTAAAGTCCTAGGGCTGATGGGTTTCATATTGGTTAAAAGTTCTGTAAATCTATTTTTGGATTTTTCGTTCAATTCGCGCAATATGTGTAAAGACCATTTTTTTCCAAAATGATTTAATGTTTTAGTAATTGGGCACAATTTGTCCATAGCAGTTCACTTTCCGTTAAGTTATCATTAAACTATCTTTTTTGTAACTAATTTGTTTTTAATATCGTTTACTATACTTTTTATAGTTACAATACTATATTATGTAAAGTATTATAATTATTTAGTTGGAGGTTTAATATGTCTAGATTGATTGCACAAAATGAACAAGGCCCTTTAGAGTTAAAGCCTAGTGCTGAAAGCCGTTGGCTGTGCCGGTGCGGTTTAAGCAAAAATCAAGTGTTTTGCGATGGTTCTCATAAGAAAACATTGGATGAAGATCCAAGTAAAACGTATGAATATGCTGAAGATGGTTCTCGAAAAGAAATCATTTAACGTGATTCTTTTCCTTTTTTATTTTTTCAATTAAACTTAGATTAATTTGTGCGTATTTTTTGCCTTCTTTTCCATTGTTTAAATGGGCGTTTTTTTCATCCAAGTTACCTTTTTAAATCTATAATTTCTATTATTATAATTCTTTTTATGGTGTTCATTTAATGGTGTACGGTCAAGAATCAAATTCGTTTGATGTAATTGTGGTCGGCGGCGGTCCCGGAGGCTCAACAACTGCAAGCTTTTTGGCAGACAAATACAATAAACGTGTTTTGTTATTGGAAAAAGAAACATTCCCTAGAGACAAAACTTGCGGAGATGCCATTTCCGGAAAATCCATGAGTGTTTTGGCTGATTTGGGAATTCAAGACAAAATTGAAAAAGTAAAACATTTGAAATCGTACGGTGTAATTTTAAGTTCTCCAAAAGGAACTATTTTAGACATTCCATTTAAATCCGATGATCCGGACAGACACAATTATGGGTATGTTTGTCCTAGACTAAATTTTGATAATATTGTATTCCAGCATGCCAAGTCTAGAAAAAATGTTACAACCATTGAAAAGTTTTCTGTTAGCGAAGTTTTGAAAGAAGGCGAACAAGTGGTTGGAGTGAAAGGAAAAAATTTAGTAACTGGAAAAGAACAAGAATTTCGCGCAAAATTAGTTGTAGGCTCAGATGGTGCAACCAGTGTTGTGGCACGTTCTTTGAATTTAGAAAAAATAGAAGACAAACATTGGGTGATTTCTTGCCGTGCATATTATGATGGAATTACTGGGATGAAGCCAGCGATTGAAATTCATTTTATTAAAAGTGTAATGCCTGGATATTTTTGGATTTTTCCAACCAGTACAACTGAAGCCAATGTAGGAATTGGAATGCTGGCCAGTGATATGAAAAAAAATAAAGTAAATTTAGAAAAAGCAATGTATGCTGCTATTGAAAACGAACCTTTGTTTAAAGAAAGATTCAAGAATGCCAAAATAGTTTCTCCGGTGAAAGGCTGGAATTTGCCTTTGGGTTCCAAAATTAGAACTTGTGCCGGCAATGGTTTTTTGTTGGTGGGTGATGCTGCTTGTTTAATTGATCCTTTTTCCGGAGAAGGAATTGGAAACGCTATGTATTCTGGCAGACTGGCTGCGCAAGTCATTCATGAAGCTTTTGAAAAAAACGATTTCACAATCAATCATTTGAAGACTTATCAAAATACTTTGCATAAAGAATTAGATTACGAACTCAAAACTTCGTACTACTTACAGCGTTTGGGCACTGTTCAGTTTTTCTTAAATTGGGTAATTGCTAAAGCTGCTCGCTCTCAGAGTGTTCGCGATACTTTATCTGGAATGTTGGCCAACACGAAAGCCAAAGGCGGCTTGGTGAATCCGTTGTTTTATTTGAAATTATTGTTTGCTTAAAAGTTAGTGAATATTTAAATAAGTGAACGTTAGTATGTAGTTGTAAGTGAACTATTTATGGAACCTATTCTAGATGCAAAAAATTATTCACATGATCTAAATTGGTGGGGCGCTGGGGTAATGATTTTCCTGGTTTTGCTGTTTTTATTTGATGTATTCTTGTACGGTTTTCCGCCTCCGTTGATGGTTACTTTTGGATTCTGGTCTTTTTTCATAATTGGTTTTATTTTTTTAAAATATTTTGGTGCACTTTTTCAAAGATCTATAAAAGTTTACAGTGAAGGAATTGAATTGCAGTCTAGGTTTGCTTTTTCTCCAAAATTTGTTCCTTTTTCAGAAATTTCTTTAATTTCTGTCTGTCAGTACTTTAATTTCGGCGGTGATGGCTTTGAATCTACTTTTGAAATTAAAACTTGTTCCGGGAAAACTGTTTCAAGTCCTGAAAATTTTAGAAATAGTTCTCCGAATGGTTTTTTTGAATTTGTTGAAAAACTTAAACCTGTTTTAATCAGTAAAGATTTTTTAATAAAAGAAGAAACAGTTAAATACGGCGGTTTATTGGTTTCCGATGAAACTGCACGCCGAACAGGTCAAAAACCTTATTATTCTAAAATTGTGTTTGAACGAATAAATTAGTTTTAATTAAGTTGATTCAAAACATTGACTGTAAATTTTTCCATTTGAGTTGAGTTTTTGCTGCAAGATCCTCTTATGGACCCAGTAAACAGGTAACTGCCTTTAACTCCATAGTATCGGCTAATTTCAGTTCCTGGAATTTTTACTGAAAATCCTTTAATTAAACTGTCTGTAAATGGTTTAATTTCAAGGTCTTTACTTTCTTCTTTTGTTGCTCTTGCAATTGCTTTAGTTCCTTCTTCTTCTGTGTTATATTTTCCAATTACTATGCTTATGGAACTTCCAGTTTCAGAACGTAAAGTGGTTACACATGCTTTATTTTCGGAACCCAGTTCATAGCCAATGGATGCACTGCTTTCTCCGTTATCCAATCCTGTGCCAACAATACTGATTTCTTCTTCGCAGGCTTCTGTGGCAATACTTGAAAGATTAATTCTTTGAGCTATTTCAGAACAATCAATATTCATTAATTGCATTAATTTTCCATCATCTTGTGTTATAGTTCCTGTAGTTTGATTGGTTTCTAGTGAATTGCTTTTATTGGTTTCAGTTGTTTCTGAATATTCCTTTTGTGCTTGTGTGCAGCCAGTGCTTAGGAATAAAATTAGCAAAATAAGTATTGGAATTAATTTTTTCTGCACAATATTAAACTAAAAGAAAGAACTAGTATATAAATTAGTTGAATTATTCTTTTGCATAAAAGTAAGATTTAATTAGTTCTCTTTTAATCATTTATTGTATGCATAAACCTGTTTCAAAATGGTTCAAGCGTAAGCAAGCAAGGAAAGGAATTATTCGTTCTTTACGCGGAAAAAGAACTAAAGTACGTAGTCAATTGCGTGCTGATTTACTTCAAGCTCGTGCTCAAAAAGGTCATATTGGTAAACGGGTAGTTCCATATATTCATTTAGGGCAGGGTCGTTTTTCAGAATATTTGCATAAAGTTTCTCCGAATTTTTTAAATCTTTTAACGCAAGCGCTTGAACGCAAAGATCGTGTTCGTGTTTTGGATATTGGGCCGGGGAAAGCAAAATATGCTGGCACTATGCACGGAGATTTAAATGCTGCATTTATGTCGGAAGATTCTCCAATTGATTGGCGTAGTCGTTTAGATTGGCATACTTTGAGTCCAGAACAAATTAATCCAAAATGGGTTCGCGGTGAGCCTGTAGGCAAATCACTTGAATTAACTGGCGGAACAATTGCTTTGCGATCTATTCATTCGAATCCAGAGCACTCTGATCGAATTACTCATCATGTGGCTGCTTTGGAAACAGCAAATGTTCGCAGTTTGGGTAAATTTGATTTTGTTTTTTCCAGAATGGGTGCAATTAATTATTCGCGTCAACCTGTTGCTAGTATTGTGAAGGCCGCCCGAATGCTTTCTCCTGGAGGTCACGCTTGGTTTCAATATGTGGAAATTAATGCTTCAGGAAACAGTACGCTTCATAGTGTTGTTCCAAGAGTGAATTGGATGAATAAAACTAGAATTCAAAAAATTTTAGGCCCTAACTTTGAAGTTCATTTAACCAGTGATTTTGATATGGATCATCCAATGAAAGTGCAATTGCAATACGTGGAAATTCGGAGAAAACGTTAGTTTTTTTTCTTAATTCGTTTTAATCTAAAAATATCTTCTCTTTCCATTTCTTCTAAGCGCATTTTAATGAATTTGAATTCTTTTTGCCGGCTGGGAATTACAATAAATTCTAAAGCATTGACTCTTCTTTTTGTTTTTTCAATTTCTCGTAACAATTTTTTTAAAGTTGTTTCAATTTCTGCTGCAACCAAAATATCTTGCAATAATTTTTCGTATCCTTCGGCTGTTTTGTCAATGAATGCAGATGTGCCAATTATTCCATAGCCTCTTTGGTCAAAGCTTTTCACTGTAAATTCTGCATTAATTTCCGGTACTTTAATTCCCATGACTGCTTTGGTTTCTACTGTAAATTCAGGTGTGGCCTGCACTGCTAAAGCTGCACTATTGACTGCAATGGTTCCATCAATGGCTCTGGCTAAGTTAATGGCTTCCAAGGCTTTTCCGTAATTGTCTGCTAGTTTGGATTTGGATTCTTTGGCTTTTTCCAATACTTTGAAAAATTCTTGAATTAATCCATCGCGTTTTCGTTTCAATAAAGAGTGTCCGCCTTGAGCTAATTTGATTTGTTTTTTTAATTTAATT
>JAUSKK010000041.1 GCA_030649345.1 Candidatus Iainarchaeum sp.
TTTATCAAGAACTGGTATAATTTCTTGTTCTAGTACTTGATATAGTTCTTGTTCAAATTTTTTAACTGCTTTTTTTCCTTCTATTGAATTATCTTCCAAGTTTCCGTATTGTTCAATTAAAGACCTTAGTTTCTCTTGGAGTTTTGGAAACTGTCCAATTAAGTTAGCCATTCGAATAAATGAACCGCGTTCTCTTTTGGGTGTAGCGCTAAATTTTCTTAATTGTTCAGCCACAATTTCCAATCGTTCTACTGTTCGTACTCCAGTTCCTGAGTCAATTGGGATAATCCGAGCACCTTTTCTTAGTGCAATCGCAGCAAGTAAATCATCTTGACTAATGGGTCTGCCGTTATTTGCCATGGCGCGTTGTATTTGCCAAATTGTTTTAATGTTTGGATTTTCTAAAAATTCTTCAGTTAATGTTTTTTCGTACTCTATAATTGTGCCTTCATTCATGCGGGCGCGATAACTTTCAACGCCTACAGTGTCTCCGGATTTAACTGAACGAACAAATTTTCTAATTTCAATGAGTTGCTGTTTTGTTGGCACTGAAAATCCGTCTTGGCTCATTTTTTGAAATTTGTGGTCATGTCCAAATAATCCAACTGTTTTTTGGGTCATATTATTTTCCAGTCCATCCTTTGAAGATAGTTCCTAAAGTTGGTTTGTTGAATAATTTTTCCAAAGCTTCTTTTTCAAAATCGCTTAGTTTAGAGCAAACCACCAAAAAAGCTGGAGTATCCAATTTGGCTTGTTTCATTTCTTCTAAATTTCCCCACATTATTTTTTCGTCTTGACTTCCAGCTTTACTCAATCCAATGAATGTAATTTGATTCAATATTTTTTGTTCTCGCTTGGTTTCAATTTTTTCCAATACTTGAATTCCTTCTTTTACAGTCATTAATCTGTTTCCTTCTTTGATGTCTAAAAAACATAATGTGTGTAATTCTTGTTCTTGGTTTTTTAAAATTTGATCATAAAAGCTTTCAGGTTCATAGTTTTTTTCCGGTAAAACTAAGGTAACAGAGCGTCCGAATTTGTAAATATTTAATCCAGTTTTTCCCAAGAAATCAGTTACAGAAATTCCTGCAAAGACTTCAAATTTAATTCCTTGTTTTTTGCAGTCCACCAACAATTGCGTGTGCGTTGTGGCTGTCAAAGCATTTCCAAAAACAAGCAGTGCAATGTTTCTTTCTTTGGCTAGTTTTAAATTTTGTTCTACAAAATTTTCTTCAACTTGGGTTCTGTTTAAGGGAATGATTTTTTTTCCAATAATTTTTTCCAAATCTTGCACAGTTCCTTCGGCGTACAAGCAAGTATAGGTTTCAAGATAAATTACTTCACATTCTTTGATTTTATTTAAAGCTTCGATAGTCAAATGTGCTGGTTTTAATCCAATTCCAATTAAGTAAAACATGCTGTTCTCCAAAGTAATATTTATTAATTTGTTGTTAAATAGATTACGTTAGTGCTAAGAGAGGGTTGAATGGGTAAATTGTCAAATGTTTCTTGGAATGAACTTGTCAAAGTTTTGTCTTTAATTGGCTATGCTGTTGACCATCAAAAAGGCAGTCATTTAATTTTAATTAAACAAGGCTTTGGCAGAACAGTTGTGCCTAAGCGTGATTCTTTGCCGAAAGGTACTTTGCGTGCAATTTTACGTCAAACTGGTTTTTCGGTTGAAGATTTTTTGAATTTATTGGAAAAAGTTTAAATGGAGGTTGAATGAATGAATACTAATATGAATAAAGTTTCCAGCAAATTTAGAGTAGTTTTATCTGTTGACGAAGACGGTTTTTTTATTGCAGAATGTTTAGACTTACCTGGCTGTGTTTCAGATGGAAAAACAAAACAAGACGCTTTAGAAAATATTAAAGAAGCGATTGAAGGTTATTTGGAAAGCTTAGCTAAGCATGGGGAAAAAATTCCAAATAAACATGCAGAACTAATTACTGTTAGAGTTTAATTTTTTTATACGACTCCAATGGCTCCAATTTTGATTAAACTGGCTCCGCCGGTGGCAAATCCTAAAATAGCTAAAAATAGTTTAATGAATCCTTTCAAGTTTTCGTCTTGAATGTCTTGATCAATGTAATGCAAAATTGCTACAATTAAGACTACTTTGACTACAATAAACAATGCTGGATTCACTCCTAAAATAAATGCACTGAGTGGATGTTGTTCTCCGTATCCTAAAAATCCTACAGCCAAAAAAGTTGCTCCGCTGTCAATTACTTGTCCAGTTAAAGCTAAAATATTGAGTTTGTTTTCCAATACTTTTTTCTTTAAAACTTTTTGAACCACGAACCAAGTAACAATAATGGTTACAGCAATAACTCCAACTGCTAATCCAAAATTAGTCCAATCCACAAATCGTGACAAAACATAAGCAAACAATACTCCGCCAGTTAATAATCCAATTCCTGCAAAGATTGTGTGATATTTTTCTTTTCCAAATTTTAATCCAATTCCCAATCCAATTAAAGTCAATACTGCTGTAGCAAACCAGACTCCGGGTGTATGCGTCCAATAACCCAATTCAAATGGATTGACTGTTTGTTGAATGGTTGGATAAAACCAGCGAGCTGCATTGATTGCTCGTAAGCTTATTCCAAAAGCAATGTAGGGTAACAAAGCTAACATAAACTTGTAATCAAATTGAATTCCGCGCTTTTTTAATTGCGGGTATAAGACCCAAAAACTCAAAATTAGTAAAATAATTCCATACGCTAAAGTATTCACGATATTGTATCCTTGCACGCTGGGGTCTGTTGCTGGTTTTACAAAACAATTTTCCCAGATTCCCCCTTCTTGAAAAATACAATCATAGAATGTCATGTATTAGTATTTTAAGGGTTTATTTTAAAAGAATGTGTATGGCGTCCATTCCTTCGATGTGTGTTCCTAAAATCAAAGCAGAATCAGTAAAACAATTTTTAATTCAAAATAAGGTATTTCGATTTGGTGTTCGCCCGGATCATTCTCAAGATTTTGTTTTTTTTCCAATTACTCAAAAACTTTCTCCAATACTTTTATCTAAACTGAAAAAAAGTTCATCTAAAATCAAACAAAGCATGCATACATTTCCTGAAAAAGAACCTTTGCAGTCTTTAAATTTAAAAGATTCTTTGAAAAATCAATTATCTTCCGAAGAATTAAGTCATTTAATTTCTGCTTACGATATTGTGGGTTCGATTGCAGTTATTCAGGTTCCCAAAGAATTAATGAACCGAAAAAGTTTAATTGCAAAAACTGTCTTGAAAATTAATCATTCCATTCAAACAGTGTGTATGATTACTGGAGGCCATTCTGGAAAATATAGAATTCAGCCAGTTAAACTTTTGGCTGGAAAGAAAACAACCGAAACAGTTTACAAGGAACATAATTGTTTATTCAAAATGGATATTGCCAAAGTATTTTTTTCTCCGCGCTTGAGTTTTGAGCGTGCCCGCATCAATGATTTAATTCAACCCAATGAAGTTATTGGCTCTTTTTTTTCCGGAGTTGGACCGTATTCTATTATTTTTGCAAAAAATTCAAATACTCAACGAGTTTACTCGGTTGAGTTAAATCCAAGCGCAGTCAAATATCATAAACTTAACAATAAATTAAATAAAGTTGAAGAAAAAGTTGAATTATTAAAAGGAGATGTTCACAAAATTGTTCCAAAATATTTAAAAGGAACCTGTGATCGAATTGTAATGCCTTTACCGGAAACTGGAGAATTATTTTTAGACGAAGCTTTTGCTGCGCTTAAGCCTGAAGGTGGAATGATTCATTTTTACACTTTTGCGCCTAGAGCTGATTTGTATTCTCATGCAGTGTCTGAGCTTGAAAAAGTTGCAAAAAAGTTCAATCGAAAAATTAAGATTGTTCGAAACGAAATTTGCCGTACTTTTTCTGCTTCGGTTGTTCAAATTGTCTTGGATGTCAGTGTATCAGAACCTTAGGTTCCGATATACTGCAAAACTCTAAGTTTTGCATATACATAAAATCTTTGATTTTATGATACCTCCTGATAGACTATCTTCGCAATGCTTTGCATTGCTCGATAGTCTGTTTTTTAAACAATTTCTTTCCTTGATTTTGGTATGCCGTTGAATTTAGTGTTTATTGGTCCTCCGGGTGCAGGTAAAGGAACAGTTGCAGGAATGGTTGCCCGAGAATGGCAAATCCCTCATTTAAGTACTGGAGAAATGCTGCGTTCTGAAATAGCCAAAGCTTCTGCTTTAGGAAAGTTTGTTCAGTCCATTGTAGCTTCCGGCGGTTTAGTGGATGATCAGACTGTTTCTCAAATTGTAGAACAACGCATCAAAGAACAAGATTGTTTACAGGGATTTATTTTGGATGGTTTTCCAAGAAATGTTCAGCAGGCTATTATCTTAGATGGTTTATTGGCTGCGCATGAAAAAAATGTTTCTGCTGCTGTTTTGTTTTTTATTCCAGAAGAAGCTTTAGTCAAGCGTTTGTCTGGCCGAAGATATTGCCCAAAATGTTCTAGAACGTACAATATGTATACTCCTGAACTAATGCCAAAAAAAGATTCCGTCTGCAATGACTGCGGTGTTATCTTACAACAACGAGCCGATGACAGGTCAGAATCTGTTCGCAAGCGTTTGCATATTTACAATACTCATATTGCGCCTTTGTTGAAATTTTATCAAGAAAAAAATTTATTGCTGCAATTAAAAGCCGATGGCTCAATTCAAGAAAATGTTTCCAGGCTGAAAGAATTATTAAAACATTAATTGTATTTTTGATATGATTCCTTTGAAAAATCGTGCTCAAGTTAAACGCTTGAATGTTTCAAATCATTCTTTAGGCAAACCCGGAGAATATGCTTCGGCTGTTCGTTTGGGGCGAATTGTTTTTCATCCCGAAAAAAAAGGCTCGAAAGTTTCTTCTCATCGGGTGGCTGTAAAATTTTTCAAACCCAAACATCCTTTGACACCCCAACGAGTTCGAGTTTATGAATCCGTAATTGAAAGGCTTAGAACTGCTGGAATTAAAATGCCTAAAATTGGCTTTGCAGAACACGAAGGACAATGGGTTCAAGTAAGCGGAGTATATGGAAGCAAATCTCGCACAAAATTAGATATTCGTCTTGATTCAAAATATTTACAGCAGCCTGAGCATGCCGAGCGCTTGCTTTCAGTTTGTTTAAAATTAATGAACGCAGGATTTCCTCCGTTTGGTGATGCAATTGGAGTCATTCAAACTTCTAGAGGTCCGTTGTTTCGTGTGTATGATTTAGATGCTTTGGTAGATTTTGAAGGACTAAAACCAAAGAAAAAATCTCAGTTAATGGGACTTCATTTAACTTCCATTTTTCAATTGCTATCCAGTGCTGGCTGGGATTATATTTCTGTGATGGATGCACTTGAACCCAGTCTTAGAAATCAAGACGCTAAAAATGTGATTGCTGGTTTGCGGGCACAATTGGTCCGAGGTGGGCATTAAAATGTTGTTGATTTTTTGCGGTTTACCGGGTACTGGAAAAAGTTCTTTGGCTAAAAAACTAATTTCCAAGTTTAAAGCAGTTCATTTGAATTCAGATGTAATTCGAAAAGAATTGTTTAAAGAAAGAACCTATTCTGAAGAAGAAAAAGAACAAGTGTATTTAAAATTATTTGAATTAACTGAACAAGAACTAAAAAAAGAAACCAATGTAATCTTGGACGCTACTTTTTTCAAAGATTTTTACCGTAAAAAAGTTGTAGTTTTGGCTAAAAAGTTAAAGGTTCCTTTTTATTTTATTGAATGTACTTTGCCTTCAGATATTGTGAAAGAACGAATTCTTTCCAGAAAAAATTCTGTCAGCGAAGCTGACTTTAAAGTATATCAAAAGCTTAAACGCGACTTTGAACCCATTCGCCAGGTTCATTTAAGTTTAGATATGTCTCAAAATTTTAAAGAACAATTTGAAAAAATTCAAGAATTTATTTCCAAAACCAAAAAACAAAAATTGATCTAATATGAATGCCACTCCAGACTTTTTATCTGATTTAAAAAACGCAAAAGCATATGCTCATCCAGTTCAAGAAATTAAATTAATTGAAACCCATATTTCGTGGGTTTTTTTAACTGGTGATTTTGTTTATAAAATCAAAAAACCTGTTCAATTTTCTTTTTTAGATTATTCTACTTTGGATAAACGAAAGTTTTTCTGCCAAGAAGAATTGCGATTAAACCAGTGTTTATCTCCCGATTTGTATCTTGGATTATCTGCAATTGTGAAAACTTCAGAAGGCTATCAAATTTCAGATAATGTAAGCAATGCTGTTGAATTTTGTGTCAAAATGAAACAATTGCCGGAAGAAAAAAGGTTAAATCATTTATTGGAACAAAAACAAGTTTCTAAAGAAGATGTTGAACAAATTGCACAAGTTTTAGCTGACTTTCATTCTAAAGCAAAAATTATCTCAGATCCTGAATATTCTAAGCCTGAAAAAATTTTGTCTGAAATCAATGATATTATGAATGTAGGTCCTGTTGTAGAAAAAGAATTTTCTTTAACCAGTGTTTTGGATTATGTTTTGAAAAAATGTGCCAAATTTTCTTTCAATCATGCCGATTATTTCACTGAACGTTTTAATCAAAACAAAATTCGGGAATGCCATGGAGACTTGCATTCAGCCAATATTTTTTTGATTGAAGGAAAGCCTTGGATTTTTGACTGCATTGAATTCAATAAAGACTTTCAGTACATTGACGTTGCTTCCGATGTAGCCTTTATGGCAATGGATTTAGATGCTTTTGGGCGCGAAGATTTAAGTGCTCATTTTGTTTCTAAATATCTTGAATTTTCGCAAGATTTAGACTTGAAAAAAATGCTTGACTTTTATAAATGCTATAAAGCCAATGTTCGTGCCAAAATTGCTGCTTTTGAATTTATGCAAACCAATAGTTCGGAAGCACGTGAACGTATTCGAAAATACATCCGCTTATGCGAACGTTATTCTGAACGTTTGGTTTAAGTGTTTGAAATTTGTATCAATAATAGTGCTTTTTTAAGCCTTTTTGTAATAAATTTAGTATTCTATTTGAAATTAGGTGATTTTGGTTATGGTTGAAAAATTTAAAGTAAAAGATTTAAGTTTAGCAGAACAAGGATTCAAGAATATTGAATATGCTGAAACCCAAATGGGTGCTTTATTGGAAGTCAAGAAAAGATTTGAAAAAGAAAAACCATTTAAAGGTTTAACCATTGGAATGGCTTTGCATGTCACCAAAGAAACTGCTGTACTTGTTAGAACTTTGGTTGCCGGCGGAGCTACTGTAGCTATTACGGGCTGTAATCCTTTGAGTACTCAAGATGATGTGGCTGCAGCTTTAGCTGAAGAAGGAGTTCATGTATTTGGCTGGAAACATGAAACCAACAAAGAATATTATGAAAATTTAAACTATGTTTTAGATTACAAGCCTCAAGCAACCATTGATGACGGGTGTGACTTAGTTACTATTATTCACACAGAACGAAAAGATTTATTGTCTGTTGTAAAAGCAGGCACTGAAGAAACTACTACTGGAGTTATTCGCTTGAAAGCTATGGAGCGAGATAAAGCTTTAAAGTATCCTGTGATTGCAGTGAATGATAATAAAACCAAGCATTTAGTGGATAATTATTATGGTACTGGTCAAAGTACTATGGATGGAATTTTGCGTGCAACCAATACTTTGATTGCTGGAAAAACATTTGTAATCGCAGGCTATGGAGATTGCGGAAAAGGTCTTGCACTTAGAGCTAAAGGTTTTGGAGCCAATGTAATTGTTACAGAAGTAGATCCTTTTCCTGCACTGAAAGCAAGCTTGGATGGTTTTCGAGTAATGCCTATGGCTGATGCTTCCTCTTTAGGTGATATTTTTGTTACAGTTACAGGAAACAAAAATGTTGTTACTTACGATCATATGCTTTCTATGAAATCTGGCGCTATTGTTGCAAATTCCGGCCATTTTGATGCAGAAATTGATGTTCGAACTCTGCGGGCTAAAGCAAAAAGCGTTCGCCAATTGCGTCCATCTCTTGAAGAATATACTTTAACAAATGGAACCAAAATTTTATTATGTTCCGAAGGAAGACTAGTAAATCTTTCAGCAGCCGAAGGGCATCCTTCTTCTGTAATGAGTTTAAGTTTTTGCGGTCAAGCTTTGGCTTTAGAATATGCACTCAAAAATAAATTGAATGCAGGCGTTCATTACATGCCGGAAAGTGTAGATCAATTAATTTCGGATTTACAATTAAAAGCTTTAGGAATTCAAATTGATAAACTAACTCCAGAACAAATTGAATACATGAATTCTTGGAAAGAAGGAACGTAAAGTTCCTTTTTTTATCTATTTTTTGTGCCGAATAATAAGTCCGCCTTCGCTGGTGACTTCAATTTGATATTTTTTTTCTAATCTTGTTAACTCTCCGGTTCTTGCCATCCCAGTTCTGACTGTTGTAATTCTTAAGGCTCCATTTTCTCTTAATGCTGGCATTAATTGCTCAACCAATCCAGAAAGTGTTTCTTGTCCATTCATTGGGAAATAGGCTTCGGGTACTAAAATATGATCATAGAACTTTTTTGAATATTTGTGGGTAAACATGTTTCCTTGACTTGCTTTCAGTTTTCCGGCTTTTATTAATCTATAAATTTTTCCTTTCAAGTACGGCAAATATTCTCCGTACGCAATGTCTAATAGTTCATAGTTTTCGGGTTTTAGTGGTGTGCGTTTCAGTAAATAATCTGTAAGCCTTCCGGTTCCGCTTCCAATTTCCAATACACGCGTTTCTGACCTAAGCGAAGAAAAAAATGCGCTATCTAATTTCAAATGTTGCCGCAGTATCCACGGTGCATTCATGGACCATTGCTGGTAATAGCCTCGAAATCTAACTTGTCGTTCAGACTGTGGCCTAGTGTCATAGATTGTGCGCCGCGGTCTTACTTTTATTTTCTTTTGTCCTGGAATTCTTCGTTTTTGCGGTGTTCTTATTTTCTGCATTAACACATCGTGCGTTTAAGTCATTAAATAGTTTGCCATTCCGCTGGTCAAAAAAACAAGTCCTGCAGTTAACGGAAAAGTCCATCTTTCAAGTTTTGTGTTTGCAATAAAAATCCGCACAGTCAAAATTAAAATTCCATAAAAGAATAATGGCGAAAGTATGGGCATTGGAATCCAGCCCAGCATTTTGATGACTTCCGGCATGGTAAACATGAACAAAATGAACACAAACGTTCCGCGAATCCAGGGCTTTTCTGGATTTTGAATTTTCACAAGGCAAGCAAAAGCAAACAACCAATGCAAATTACTTAGGGTTAAATTTAGAAAGAATCCGATGTTCAAATTTAAAACATTTAATAGTACTTCTTCAATCATGTTCCTAATACTATTGTTTTTTTCTCTTAAAGTACTCTAGTAGTCCTGTTCTAGTAGGACTAGTTTCCATATCTTTAAATACTCCTTGCCAGTTAATGAGTATATGAACTCTGAATTTTTGGAACGCATTGGTTTAACCCATACTGAATCTTTGGTTTATTTGGCATTGTTCAAACTGGGTGCTTGTAAAGCCTATGATATTATTCGGGAAACCAATTTGCATAAATCTCGAGTCTATGATTCTTTGGATCGTTTGCTGGAAAAAGGTTTGATTGGTTCTGTTATGCATGAACAAGTAAAACATTTTGCTGTATTGGATCCAGAGCATTTGCTTGATTTTGTGGAAGAGCGCAAAAAAGAATTGGATGGCTTAAGACTAGAAGCCAAGAAAAAGTTGCCGGAATTGGTTGCTTTGCGTGAATTGGATTCTCAAAAGCCTTTTGCTGAAGCTCAAGTTTTGTTTGGAGTCGAAGGCTTTAAATCCATGCGCAGAGATTTGTTAAAACATTCTAAAGGAGAACATTTGATGATGGGTGCTATTTCCCGCGAACCCAAAGTTATGCCTGTTTTTTTTAATTGGTTTGAACGTGAACGCATTCGTCAAAAAATTTTTCAAAGAATTTTATTGCAAAAAGGATACGATAAGCCTTTGCCTAAAAAAAGGCTGGTTGAATTTCGCAGTTTGCCTTCAGAAATTACTGTGCCGGCAGTCATTAATGTTTATGGTGACCGAGTAGTCAATGTTTTATGGAAAAAAGATTATCCTTTGTGTTTTATGTTGGTCAATAAAGACATTGCAGATGCGTATAGATCTTATTTTGATTTGTTGTGGAAGACTAGTTCTAAAGTTTAATTTTTTTAAAAGTTTTTATACTTGGTTTTTCAAATCTATGCTCCATATCTTTCAAATCGAATAACTTTTTCAGCCGTAATGTCCGCCAGTATGCTTACGCTTTGATCAGTTGGTCCATTTGGCAGATCATACATAACTGTGTATAATTTGTTTAAAGTATTGGAAGGACTTGAGTGTCCTATTGCATTGGTAACTTTGTATTCTATTCCAAAATTCTTTTTGTTTGGAAAATGTTTTTCAAGTTCTTGATCTGCAATTTGAATTGCTTTTTTTTGCTCTTGTGTCCAATTTATGTTTAAATTTGCAGACGTAACTTTTTTTGAATTAAACATAGCAAACAGTACAATTTCTGTGATAATCAATGCGATTGGTATGTATAATTTTTTTCTATTCGCATATTGGTTTGTGTTAAATTTATTTCATTGCATCCCATTGTACATGGTCTTTGGTGTTGACTGCAATTCCGTTGTTGGTGATGTCAAAAGTGTGAATGAATTTGCTTTGATTTGTGCCTCTCATTTTTTTCACAAACAATGCTCTAGTCGGAGGATTAAAGTATAATGCAATAACTCCATCCACAATGAATTCTTCTACGCCCATTCCTGAAAAGGCTTCTTTTTTTCCAGAAGTTTCTGTGGTTAAAACTGTGGTAACATCCATGTCTTTGAGTTTATTGGTGAAATCGTACAATATTCCTCTGAGTTTTGCTTTTTGAGTAATCCAGATTCCAAACGCTGTAACTGTATCTACCACAATTCTAGTTGCTCCAATTTCTTCAACTGTTTCTGCAATGACATCCAATTCATCGTCAATGCGATCTTCTACATTGTCGTCTTGTGAGTCTTGTTCTAAATTGAGTCTATAAATTCTTAGCAAATTTTTTTCCTGTAAGCTTCGAATATTCCAGTTAAAGCTTTCCATATTCCATACAATGTTCTTCAGATTAGTTTCCAAGGTGACCAAGAGTCCTGGTTCTTTGTAGTCTAAGGCTCCTTTGTATAAGAATTGGGTGGCAAAAATTGTTTTTCCAGTTCCTGCTCCGCCTGCAATCAAGCAAGAGCTTCCTTTGGGTATTCCTCCTTGAATTAATTCATCCAATCCTGGAATTCCTGTCTTTACGCGGTCCACTTAAAATCCCCCTTTTTACTCATTTTTGTGATTTATTTAAAAAGCTTTGATATTATTAGGGGTTGCTTTTTTTTAAAGCTTTGTGCCGAAGGCTTTTTGCTAAAGCTTTTTTAAAAGCTTTTGTTGAAATAATCTATTAGAAACTCTTGTTTTTTGAGTGTGTTTTGCATACTTTTAAATAGGTGAAATGTATACTTATGTTGCCTGAAAAGGTGTTTATATGAAGTCTGACAACTCCCAACTTAACTTAGCGAAAAGCATTGCTATTGAAGATATTGGGGAAGAATCTGTTTTTTCAGTAAATTCTACGGATGATTTAGTTCAATTAATTCATTTCCCTGAATGGAAAATGATTTTATTAGATTTAATTAAAAAAGAAAAAATGGATGTCTGGGCCATCGACATTGGTGTTTTGGCTGGAAAGTATTTGAAAAAAATTGAAGAATTAAAAGAAACCAGTTTGCGTTTACCAGCCAATGCTATTTTGGCTTCAGCAATTTTGCTTCATTTAAAATCAAAAACCATTCGTTTTCCTTGGCTGGAAGTCAAAGAACCTGAATTAACCGAAGAACAAAAGCAAGCCATGATGGCTTCTTTGCCAGACTTAACTACTTCGTTTAAAGTCAAAGAAGGAATTGTTACTTTAGATGAATTGGTGGGTTCCATTGAAGAAATCATGGAGCAAATGAAAATTAAACCCAAAGATAAAGTGCGTGCAGAAATTATTAAACCTGAATTTTTAGTGAATGTAACTCAAGAAAATTGGGATCAAAAAGTCGAAGAAGTTTTTTCTTTAATTCAATCCAGAGTAGACTCTCAAGGATTAACTTTGTTTTCTCGTTTATTGGATAGCCCTGATGTTTTGGAAAAAATTAACAAATTTGTTCCTTTATTGTTTTTAATGAATAAAGGAAAAATTAAAATGGTTCAAGAAACTTTTTTTGAAGAAATTTTTATTCAGTTATTAAACAATACTTTAGTTGAAGTTCCCGAAGGAACTGCAGAAGAATAAACTACTGAATTATTCTTTTAAATCTTAAATATCCTTGTACTGCTTCATAAAAGGATTCAGGTCTTTTAGGATTAATTACTTTAAACACTTCTTGAATATCTTTTATAGTTGCAGTTTGTGCTGCTGTGTTTGCAATTCTGGAAATATATTTTTCATTTTGGTGTCCTGTTTGAATCATCGCTGATTGAACCACGGCTCCAAACATGGCTTTTACGTAATCTTCTTTAGCTACTTTTTTTGGAGTCATTATCATTTTTCTAGCCAATGCATCGTCTGGAAAAAATTGAGTTGGTTGTCGATCAAAATTTCTTCGAATTTGCACTCTGGGATTTCCTGCAAATATTCTTCTTAATTCTTGAAAAGGCAAAGTATGAAATTCTCCCAATCGTACAAAAATTCGTTCATTTTTGCCTTTCTTTTCTTTTAATCGTTCATTGATTTCTGCTTGGAGTCTTTCTCGAATTGCTGGATCTCTGATTTTGAGTGGTTCAATATATGCTTTCATTAAATTAGTGAATGAATTCAAAGCAAAACCATAATTTCCTTGTTCAATGGCTTGTCCAAAATTTTGTTGATGTATGCTCATTCGTTGTTCAAATTCACTAACTTGTTCAGCTAAATCTCCTTTGAGCTGTTCTCCAATGATTCTGACTCCTTTTCGTTTCAATTCATTGGTTAATCTATCTTGTTCTTGATGAAATCCTTCCATGCCTGGTCTTATTTCAGTATCCTGTATTCCTGGAATTTTCTGAACCTGGTTTAAAAATGTTTCAACGCGTCTTTTGAGAACATCTAATGGTTCTTTGCTTCCTTTGCTTTTTAAATGTCTTACAATTTCAGTTACAGCTTCATCTATTTTTCCTTCAGCTACCAATGCATCAATATTGGATCGTGCTCATTCTTTAAAATAAGCATCTCCTTTTTTGAGTCTTCTGGTTTGTCTTCGAAGTCTGTTTATTGTTTGTTCTTGTAAATGTGGGCCAAATGAAAAATGTACGTGTACTTTTTTTGTGCCGGATTTTCTTCTTCGAATGTTTTGAATTCCAGCAGGCGCTCTAGGTTTCATATAATTATTGTATTTCAACTGAATTAAATAATTTCCGTTTAGTCAAATTTTCAAGGCAAGGGAATGACTTGTCTTCTGCGAAGCAATCCGTGTTCTCTTAAAAAGTATTCAATTCTATCGTAAAATTCATTAGTACTTATTCTTTGGTTGCCCATGAGCCGTTTGAGTGTTTGTTCGTTAATAATTCTGGAAGCATTGATTGCAGTTTTTTCCACAAATTTTCGATTTATCAAGCCTTTTGCATGCAGGGTATTTTGAACTATTTCAAAAACAAAGCCTTGCATTAATTTTTCTCGGCTTACTGGTTTGCCTTGAATCAAGCGTTCTGTTACTTCTTTGTCTCTTCTGCGCGAAGGATTTTGAATATCCAATTCTTCTTGAATGTGTATTCTGGAATTTCCTTTAAATTTTTCTCGCAATTTCCGCATAGGTTCTGTGTGCCCTGCGCCCAATCGTACTAAAATAGTTCTTTTTTGCTTTGTTCGAATTGCTTCTTGTATTCGTTCATGAATTTGTTCGTAAATTCGTTCATCTCTTCGAGGTACTAATTCAGCTACTCTTGTAAGAATTTCTTGATATTCGTTTAATGCCTCGGAAATATTTCCCGCTAAAAGTTCTTGTTGCATGCGATGTGCATGACCTTTAATTTTTTTGTTTAACCGTCCGTATTCTTCATCTTCTTTTAAACCATACCATTCTACTTCAGGTAAGACGCCTTTTTTTCGTTGTTCTTCAATAAGTTCTCTTTCTTCTTTTTTGAATTTTTGCCGATCTATTTGTTCTGCGCTTTCTAAATATTCAAGAGCTAGCTGTCTTCGTTCACTGGCTGTCTTTCCTGCATAGTTTGGGTTGTTTTTAATCATTTGTCCAACCAATGCAAGTGCTTCGTTTCGTTTTCCTTCTAAAAGCAATTGCTGTGCTTGATTGGCAATTCCTTCTTTAAAATATACATCTCCTTTTCGCAATTGCTTGGCTAGCTTCCGTGTTCTAAGTAAATCCCATTTATCCATATGCATTCCCAAAGAAAAAATTACTTTAACTCCAGGCTTTCTGTACAGTCTTTTTCTCTGATTTGCTTTTCTTCCAGCCGGCAAAGAAGGATACTTTGGTCTTGTTCTTCGTGCTTGCATAGTAATAAATTTCTTCAATTCCTTAATTAATCTATGGTTGCAAATGAATGATGTCAAATTAATATATTGTGAATACAAAAGATAGTATGCATCATTCATTTGAACGAATTGTTTTGCATTTGGATTTGAATTATTTTTTTGCCCAAGCCGAAGAATTAAGAAAACCTGAATTGAAATGCAAACCAGTGGTTGTCTGTGTTTACTCGGGCCGCACTCCTACTTCTGGTGCTGTAGGCACTTCCAATTATCTTGCACGTGCTTTAGGCATTAAGTCAGGCCAACCTATTTTTCAAGCCCAGCAAAAAGCTACTCCAGAAACTGTTTTTTTGCCAGTAGATATTCAATACTATAAAATTATTTCCATTCAAGTAATGGAAATTTTAAAATCACACTCAGATTCTTTTGAGTCTGGGGGTGTAGATGAAGCGTTTATTGAAATCACGCAAGCATGCAAAGGAAATTACAAGAAAGCCAAAGAACTGGCTGAAGAAATCAAAAAAGATTTATTGCAAAAAACTGGGTTAATTTGCAGTATTGGAATTGCACCCAATAAACTGTTGGCCAAAATTGCTTCAGATTTTCAAAAACCAGATGGTTTAACTATCCTTGAACCTTTTCAAGTTCAAAAATTTATCAATCCTTTATCTGTGAGTGTTATTTCAGGAATTGGTCCCAAAACAGCTGAACACTTGAAAGAATTGCATGTTGAAAAAGTTTCTGAGCTGGCAAAACTGCAAAAAAGTGTTTTAATTCAAGAATTCGGAAATGCCAAAGGAGACTTTTTGTTCCAAGCAGCTCAAGGTCTAGATGAAAGTCCAGTTCAAGAAAGTTCTGAACACCAGCAGTTTTCTCGTATGACTACTTTGAAAAAAGATTCTAAAAATTTAACTGAACTTATCGAAGTTTCAATTCCTTTAATGAACGAATTATGTGCCCGCTGTCAAAAAGAAAACATTTTCTTCAAAACCATTTCCATTGTTTTAGTCTCAACTAAACTAGAATCGTTTACTAAAGCCAAAACTGTCCTTGCACCAACCCACGATTTGAAAATTTTTCAACAAACTGTACAATCTCTTTTTTCTGACTTTTTAAAATTGCACACAGATTTTACTGCCCGCAGATTGGGCATTTCAGTTTCTCATTTTTCAAGTTCTTTTAAACCTTCACTTTCAGAAAAACAACGTACATTAAACGAATTTTAATGTTTTTTTCTGAAATGTTTTATTAATCCTTGTTTCCAAGAATTAAATATGGTTCAATCTTCTTTAGCTCCAGTTGTTGTTTTAATAGGCCGTGCTGCTTCCGGTAAAACTACTTCAGCAGAAACTTTAGCTCGAAAAAGTCCAGTTCCAGTGGTTGTTTTTGGCGGCTTTATTCGAAAAGAAATTGAAGAAAATACTCTAATTGGCCAGAAAGCCATGGCGGGTTTGAAAACCCAAGGTTTTGTTCCAACTGAAATTTACATGAATTATATTAATAATTTAATTCAAGCCAATCCTGCAAAATTTAGAAATGGTTTTATTGTAGAAGCTTTTCCCAGGAGTGTTTTTCAAGTTCCTGAATTTGAGAAATTTTTGCGCAGTAAAGGAATGAGAATTGCACATGTTTTTTTGTTTAATGTTTCTAAAAAAACCAGTGCTCGAAGACTGCAAACTCGTGCAAAACAAACTGGACGAGAAGATGTTTTGCCAGTAGAACAAAGACAAGCTTTGTTTGACCAGCATGCCGGTCGTTTGCTGGCTGAATTTGGAACCAAAGGTATGGTCTCTGTAGTTAATTCCAATCATTTGCCTATCCGCAGAATGACTAACTTTTTTTTAGCACGCCATAAAGCACGCGTTCGTACTGTTCGAAAAAGTAAGCTTAGAATTATTCGTCCGCGTATTCCTCGTTTGCCTAGAAGATAATTATGAAACCCTTTGAATTCATTTATGGAAATCATTCCAGTTCTTTGAAAAATAAAACAATTGTATTGGCTGTAACCGGAAGTATTGCTGCAGTCAAAACAGTTGAATTGGCGCGAGCATTAATTCGTTTCAGTGCAAATGTTGTTCCGGTTATGTCTAAATCTGCAACTGAGATTCTGCATCCGAATGCTTTAGAATATGCGTGTGGTCAAAAACCGTTGACTCAAATTACTGCACAAATGGATTATTTGGATTTATTTGGCAAAAATGGCCGATCTGATTTGTTGTTAATTTGTCCAGCCACAGCTGATTGTATTTCTAAAATAGCCCATGCTTTTTCAGATGATTTAATTTCTATCCTGGCGTTGAATGCTTTGGGCTCCAAAAAACAAATTTTGATTGTTCCAGCTATGCATGAAAGTATGTTGGAAAATAAACTTTTGCAGAAAAATATTGTAAAACTAAAAAAAGCAGGTATTGTTTTCTTAGAACCGTTCATTCAAGAAGAAATTGGAAAATTGCCAGAAAAAGAAACAATTGTTTTGGAATGCGAACGTTTGCTTTCGGTTCATTCTTTAAAAAATAAAACAGTAGTCATTGCTTCCGGTAAAACCGAAGAAGATGTAGATGATTTAAGAATTTTAACCAATCGTTCTAGCGGCAAAATGGGTTCAGAATTGGCCTTGCAAGCTTATCGTTTGGGTGCTCAAGTTGTTGTCGTTGCATGTGAACCTATTCCATTTACTCAAATTAAACAAATTCGAATTCGTACAGCTGAAGAAATGGAGCAAGCTCTTTTTCAAGAATGTAAAAAGGCCAATTTTTTGTTAATGCCTGCAGCGATTGGCGATTTTGATATTCGTGTGGTCAAACAATCTGGAAAAATTTCTTCCAAAAATAAAACTGTTTTAGAATTATTTCCCCGTGCCAAAATTATTGCTAAACTGCGCAAAAAATTTTCCAAATTGTTCATTTTAGGCTTTAAAGCATGTGCTCAAGAATCTGAAATTGAATCTATTTGTTTAGAAAAACTAAAAAAAGATCAATTGACTGCTTTGGTTGGAAATGTAGGCAAAACAATGATGGGTGCTGATTCTGGAACTGTTTGGTTGTTTAAAGAAAAAGGTTCTGTAAAAATTCAAGGAACTAAAAAAGAAATCGCGCAAAATATTTGGAGTGAAATTCTTCAATGAAACTTGGAATTGATTTTGGAGCCAGTCATACGGATTTGGTTTTAGTTAAAGGAACTCAAATCATTTTTTCAAAAACAATTCCAGTAACTCATTTTCGCAAGCCTAAAATCTCTGAATTGCTTAAAGAAATTAATTTATCTAACGTAAATCATATTTTTGTCACAGGCTGGGGTGCGCGTTATTTTCCAAAAAAATATCAAAACATTCTAGTTTCTAAAACTTCTGAAATTCAAGCCATTGCTTTGGGTGCTCAAAAGCTTTCCAAGAAAAAAAATTGTTTGGTAATTTCTATGGGCTCAGGTACTGCTATTGTTTCAGTTAAAGGAAAAAAATTCAAGCATATTGGCGGAACCGCAGTTGGCGGAAGGATGCTGTTAGGATTGTCTGAATTGTTATTAAATACCAGTGATATTCAGAAAGTTTTCAAATGGTCCAAAAAAGGACGCTTGGATAAAGTGGACTTGTTATTGAAAGAAATTTATCCGCAAGGCTTGGGTCATTTGCCTTGGAATGTTTCTGCTGCTCATTTTGGTTATCTTCAAAAACCTTCTAAATTTGATTTGTCCATTGCTTTACTGAATTTGGTAGCGCAAACCATTGGTTCTATTTCTTTATTTGCAGCCAAAGCTTATAATCATAAAACAATTGTTTTTGTTGGTCGCTTGGCTGAATCGAAAGAAATTCAAACAATCTTGAAAAAACGGATTCATATTTTTGCTCCGCATTTAACGTTTATTTTTCCAAAAAATGCAGGCCTAGCCGTTGCTTTGGGTTCCATTCAAAATTAGTTTTTTTTTATTTAAGTCTTAATCTGCGTGTTCTTTTATCAAATGTTTTTCGAAGTGCTTTTCTTTTTTCAGTTTTTCTTTGTGCAACTCTTCGGGTAACCATTTGCCGCATTCTTCCGACAGACATTTTAGGCCTTAATAGGCCTCGAGCAACCGAAATCATTTGTTCTGGATTTTTCGAATGTTGAATAATAAATAATGCAAATTCTTTGGCCAATTGCCCTTCTTTATCTTGTCTTGGAGTTTGAATCATTCGTTCTCTAAATGCAGTCAATTCTTTTGGATAATATTTTGCCATTCCTAAATATTGAGCCAATTGATCAAATATTTCGGACTTAACTGGATCAAAATCTACTTTTTTTCCAGCCTTTTTTTCTCCATGAACATATGCTTCATACACTAAGTGTCCAATATCTGCAAAAAACGTGTGTTCGTATTTATGCGAGGCAATGTATACTTTTCCTTTTCGAATTGGATGAATGGGACCTAGCCATTCTTGTGCATTTCTGCGAACGCTCATAAATGCTTGGTTGCTGACCAGCTTGTATTCGGGTACAGGTACTTTGAATAAATTGAAAAAATGTTCAATAATTTCTGCCTGTCTTTCTTTGACTGCTTCAATATCTTGTGCGCCCATATTTCATTTTCCTTTTTTGTTCTTTTTAATCATTTCCCATACTGTTTTATTGTTTTTTAGGTTAACGTAATCTTCTTTTTCTTCTTTGATTTCAGTCACAATAAATTTTGGTTTCACTTTTCGAATTCCTTGAATGATCTTACTTAATTCTAAATCTCCTTCAATATGTCCATCCATACTCTTTCCTTTGAATAACCTATTTTCGTAACTGCAGTTGTTTAAATGCACTTGTTTGAGTTTTCCTTTTCGCTGAATTAATTTTAACCAGCGAATAACTTCTTGGGTTGTTTTTTCTTTTTTAGTTTCTTTTTGTTTTAGTAATTTTGTTTCCATTGTTTGTTCTTCCAGCCCAAAATATACTGGTTTCCAGCCTAAATAGGAATTGACTCGGGCTTGATGTGAATTAAATGTTTTTTGTTTTTCTTGATCTAACAATGTTCGCAGTGTTAATCCTGCGTGTGCAATATCTAAAGTAGTATTTGTTTTTAGTTGAATGAAATCTTGAGGTAATTTTCCAATTTCGTGAAATGTTGTAAATGTTCCAGGCGGGTTGGGTATTTCGAGTAAAGGGATATTTTCCAGTACAATTTTCTTTTTTCCAATTTCGTTCAAAAATTCCCTGAATTCACTTAAAAGTTCCATTTTGTTTCGTTCATACGAGACAAAATTATTGCTTTCAATTTTTCGCATATCTCCAGTTAAATGAATATTTAAATGTTCAAATCCAATTTTTTCCAATAATTCAATTGCTGTTTGAATACTTTCTCTGCTTTGTTTTCTTATTTTAGAATTTTGCGATAAAACATCCAAAATAGTTTCGTTATTCAAAGTCCAGCCAATTTCTGCACTCAAAACAGGAAATAACCCATCCAAGTAATTCAAATAGTCTGTTTTTAATGCATGCAAAATTTTTTCTTTGGTTGGATGTGAAATCTCAAACAATACTTCCACTCCGCCAATCAGTTCTTTCTTAACATTTTCTGCTTGGGCCGCTAATTGCCGTTTGTTTAGAATGCATTTTCCCAATAATTTTGTTTTCGTCATTTTTTCACAAATACGTTGGATTTTTTTCTGCAATTTTTTTTCGATGATTGGCCAATCTTGCCAATTGAAAGAATACGCTGGATAGTCTATTAATGTATTTTAATAATTCCGAGTTTAATTTTTCTTTTTCGTTTAATTCCACAATTTTTCGCTCTACTCTTCTGCATACTGTTCTGCAAACTTGCATCCGCGTACTTAACTCTGTTCCTTGAGGTAAAATAAATTTGGTTAATTCTCCAACTTCAGTTCCAATAGAATCGCAAATATTTTCTAGTTCCTGCACGTGTTTGTCCAAAATTTTGTGTTTGCTTTCTTCTGGATTCGCCAATTCCGCACTTGCAATAAATAACTGATTTTGTATTTTTTCCAATATTTCTTGAATACCCTCAAATTCTCCAGCTGAACTTAAAGCCCATCCAGTGAATGAGTTTAATTCATCGATTTCTCCATAGGCTTGAATTCGTACATCTTCTTTTCCTACTTGTTGGCCGTTGCAGTATCTTGTTTTTCCCTGGTCTCCTGCACGTGTATACATCTTTTGCTCCATTTCAATCCCTTTTTAATCCTATATTTTTATGTTATTGATGTATTAAATTCGTGTATATTCTATGCTTAAACCTAAATCTGGAAAAAAGAGTTTTTTAATTGAATTTTTTGGCAAAGAATGTCCTTATTGTGTCAAAATGCAGCCTTTAATTCAGCGTTTGGAAAAAGAAACTGGTTTGAAAATTAAGCAATTTGAGGTTTGGTACAATCAAGACAACCATAAAAAATTCAATGAATATGCGCACATTTTCATAGATGCCTGCGGCGGTCAGTTAGGGGTTCCGGCTTTTTATAATTCAAAGACTGGAGAAGCTTTATGCGGTGCAGTTGATTATGAAATTTTGAAAGAATGGGCCATAAAGAAAAATACCCCTCCTTCGTATGTGAGTTAAAATGCAGGAATCTCAAAGAATTCAAAAACTGGTTTCAGTTTTAAACAAAACGTATGCTTCTCAGAAATTAGGTTTGCGTCGTTCTAATCCAATTCAACTTTTGGTTGCAGTCATTCTGTCTGCGCAGTGTACAGACATTCGTGTCAATCAAGTGACTGAATCTTTGTTCAAAAAGTACAAGACTGCAAAAGATTTTGCTTCAGCTAATTCGAAAATTTTTGAAAAAGAAATTTTTTCCACAGGGTTTTATAAAAATAAAGCTAAAAATATTCGAGCTGCCTGCAAAATCATCTATGAACAGCATAACGGAAAACTTCCGAACACAATGCCTGAACTATTAAACTTTCCGGGTGTTGCCCGAAAAACTGCCAATGTTGTTTTGGGTGAAGTGTTTGGCCAAGTCGAAGGCTTTGTAGTAGATACACATGTGAAACGCTTATCTCAAAGAATGGGTTTAACTCAAAATGTTAATCCGGAAAAAATTGAAAAAGATTTAATGCAAAAAATTTCTCCAAAAGACTGGTGGAATTTTTCAACTGCTTTAATTTTGCATGGCCGTAAAATATGTCAGGCCCGTAAGCCTCGTTGTCTTGAGTGTCCGGTTCAAAAATTGTGCCCCAGTGCAGTTGTGTTTTTTCCTGAACTTAAATTAGCCAAACAGTAATTTGAGAATGGTTTTAGGTTTTATAAACTCTTGGGCAACTCTGTAATCTTTTTGCATTCTGGAGCTGATTTTAATTAAATCTTTATTGGTTCGTGCTTTTTTTACAACCCAATCAAATATTTTTTCATGCAATATTAAAAATTCTAACCATTGAAATCCTCTAATTTCCGGTTCTAAAATTTTCCATAATTGTTGATCATATTCATTCAAGCTTTGCTCGCTAAAATCATTTCGATCCAATGCACGAACAATAGTTTGTGCTGCAATTTTTCCAGTTCGCATGCTGGGTCCAACTCCTTCTCCGCTAAAAGTCATGGCAAAGGTTCCGGCATCTCCAACCAAGACAAATCCTGAGCCAGAACATTTCCTTTGTTTGCCTAAAACACTTAATCCCCATTGTTTTACTTCTGTAACTTGTTTTGCATTCTTGAATCGTTCCTTGAATTTTTTGCTTTCAATCACTTCTTTTAATTTGTTTTCTAGCTGAATGTTTTTTCGTTCAATATCTTCCAATCGCATTCCCACTCCTACATTGCACCAATTTTGGTCTACTGGAAAAATCCAAAAATATCCTGGGCAAATCCCTTTCAAATAATACAGTTCGCACATCCCGAGAGCGGGATGGCGGCTCGTAGTGCTTTCGCGTTGCTTCAGCACTACTTCCATGGGTCCTTGTACATTTTCAAAATATGCTCTGGCATTCACTGCATATCTTCCTTTAATTTTTGAGCTTAATCCAACACTATTTGCAATTACGCTTTGGCTTCCATCCGCTCCTACAATTACTTTCCCAAATTGTTCTTCTGTTTTTCCTTGCTCGTTTCTGAATTGTACTCCCATCATTTGTTTTTCTTTAAACAAAGGTTTCAAAACAATGCATTGTTCTCTGATTGTAATGTTTTTTTCTTTTTTGCAAGCTTCCATTAAAAAATTGTCAAATGCTTCTCTGCGTACATTAAACCAAGTGTCTTTTTCTTGAATATCTTTTTCCAATAAGGGCGTGTAAATGGTATGCCCTGAAGGCGATCCAATTAGTACTCCGTGAATTTCTTTTTTGGGTAATTTTTCAAATTCATTCCAAAGTCCCAATTCTTTTACAATATCCAAGCATTTCCATGTTTTATTGTCTGCACAGATTTTGTCTCTGGGGAATTTTTCTTTATCCAATAATAAAACTCTTTTCCCTGCTTTTCCTAGAAATAGTGCTGTGGTTGTTCCAGCTGGTCCTGCTCCGCAAACAATTGCATCAAATTCAAAATTAGGCATTATTTATCTTTAATGAACTGATTTAAATTTCATTCCGATTTGCCGGGTTCTTCAGCGCAATCGCAGGTATATCCACATTCTGGGCAAATGATTTTGCATTGTACTTCAATGATATTTGGACTTCCGCAGATTTCGCATTTTTTGGGCTTATCTAATTCCGGCATTATACATAGCCTTAGAACTATAATTTAAGCTTTCAAAGTAAGGATTTTGAACTTTTTTCACAGTTTTATTATAATTCCAGTAATCCAAGCATATCCTAGTATTATTCCAAATCCTAAGGGTGAAAAAAAGCTTTCTGCAAAAATGGCGATTCCGTAACCTGTTCCAAATTCAGCCAGTAAATATAAAACAAAAATTGCTGTAAGTGCAGTTAAAAATAATTGAATTAAATTCATTTAAATTCCTCCTAAAAATAAATTGTAAAAGCAAACTAAAACCAAAAATCGAATTGTGGTAATTAAAGGAATTTTTCCGCGTAATTTTTCCATATCTTCTGTTACAATGGTTAATGCTGTTTGGCTTAACATTTCCAAAGTCAAAAATGTGCCAGTTAAATACATCCATCCAGTACTTGTCATTACATCTTGTTCCAATGTCAATAGTACAAATACAGCCATGGATGCATAGATCCAAGTTTTTCCTTCCCATAAATAAAACGCCAAAGCCGCAAACATAAATAACCATAAAAAATTGCTTATAGTGTAATTCAAAAGCCAGCCTAAATCCAATCCAATCAAATGAATGAAAAACTCCACAAAAACCATGTTATTCACTTTACTCCGTTCTATTAATACTAATTTTCTGAATTAATAAGACTTTTAATTAATTTTTGCGCTTTTTAGCTAATGTTTAAATACTTTTTTAGTCATATTTCTTAATTATGGCAAAGAAAATACGTTTAACTAAAAGTGCAATCCAGCCTTTGGCTGACTGGAAAGCTTTAGCTAATTTGGATGTCAAAGACCGTAAGTTGTTGTGGTTTTTGTCTAAAAATTATCGTTTGCCATATACTTTTTTGGCAGAACAAATTGGTTTGTCGAAAGATTCTGTAAAGTATAGAATTCAAAAATTGGAGCAAGCTGGTTTGATTTTGTCGAAAACATTTTTAGTAAATCCTGTTTGGATTGGCCATGAATATGTGACTGTTTTTTTAAGTTTTCAAAATTTGACTATGGAAAAAGAACAATCTTTGGTTCAGTTTTTTTTGAATCATCCAGCTACCAATATTGTTTATCGTCTTGCTGGAAAATGGCAGATTTGGTGGGGTATTGATGCTCGCGATTTAATTGAATTGGATGAATTTTTGAATGATTGCAAAATTGCCTGTGGGACTTACTTGAAAGAATACGAGATTTTGCCGGCATCCAAAGAATACAAATGGGCTAATTTAATTCCAGCTATAACTCAAGACTTAAATTTAGGGCCTTTAATGTATTCCAAGAACGATTTTTCGTTTGAAAAAGATATTTTATCATCTCCTCCTTTGGAACTGCGCCACGGTCAAGGAATTGCTTTAACTTCAATTGAATTAGACTTAATTTCAGCTTTAAATGAAAACTCAAACATTACTGCAGATCAGCTTTGTGTTCAATTAAATTTGTCGAAAGATACTGTTCGAAAATTGATTCAAAAACTAATTTACAGCGGAGCGGCGAATGCCTTTTGGCCTTTTTTTAATTATAAAAAACTTGGTTTGGAAACGTACGTTATGTGCATTAAATTAAAATATTTGAATGAATCTTGGGATCAAAAATTAACCAAATTTATTCAAAATCATCCTTGGATTCGAATGGGTGTAAAAGTGATTGGATCTTGGGATGTCTTGCTGGAAATTCCTTGCAAAAATACTGCACATTTTTATGAATTATTGGATGAATTTCGCGAAGAATTCAGTGAAATTATTCAAACCTACGAATCGTTTCCGATTGCAGACTACTTGTACTTTAATGCAACTCGTGCTTTGATTAACAATGAACGCAGGCCCAAACAGTCTTGGCTTCAACCCAAACTTTAAGAAAGTTTCCAAGTAAAATCTTGGATTTTGCGGGACACATAAAATCATTTGATTTTATATTGTGATCAAAAAGCTTCGCGGAAAGCCTAATTTTTTTACTTATTTCTCCCAGCCAATTCTTTTCCAACTTCTTTGATTGAAACATTATTTTTGGCTGCCATGACTGTCAAAAAGTATTGAATGTCTGCCAGTTCCCAAACCATATTGTTTCGATCTTGTTTTTGGTCTGCTTCAATGACTTCATTAATTTCTTCTCGAAGTTTTTTTCTTAAAAGAACTGGATTTTCAAATAGTTTTTTTGTGTACGAACTTGTTTTTGTTCTAACATTTTTTCTTGTGTAAATAATTTTTTCCAATTGATTCAAAAATGTGCTATTGGGTTTTCTGTTTCCAAAACAAGTTTCTGTGTTTTTGTGGCAAGCCCTTGTTCCTGTTTGTTCCACTGTAAATAGGATTGTATCCTGGTCACAGTCAAATTCTACTTTTTTAATTTTTTGAATATTTCCAGATTTCTCTCCTTTCATCCACAATCTATTCCATTTTCGGCTCCAATACCATGCTTTCTCTGTTTTCCATACTTGTTCCAATGACTCAGCATTGCTGTACGCCAGCATTAACACTTCTCTTGTACTTTCCTCTTGTACTATTGTTGGAATCAGTTTCTGTTTTTTAAAATCCAGCAAAGGAATGATAAATTTAGATAAATTTACTTGATTGGCATACAAAGCCATTCCTAGAACTGAATTGATGTTTTGTTTTTCTAGTTTTTTTATTTCTGAAATTTTGGATATTCCTCCAGCCACAGTTAATTGATTTTTTGTAGTTTTCTTTAATTCCTGAATTGTTTTCCAGTCAATTCCATTCATTTTTCCTTCTCTGTCAATGCAAGTATACAAAAATTCAGAACAATATCTTTCCAACTTTTTTGCCCGTTCCAATGTTGTTTCTTGCAGTTCTTTTGTCCATCCATTGATTGAAATTTTTCCTTTTTTTGAATCCAATGCCACAATAATTTTGTCTTTTCCAATAGCTTTTTTTAATT
>JAUSKK010000008.1 GCA_030649345.1 Candidatus Iainarchaeum sp.
ACGATTTTATTCCTTATTCTTACTTCATTTTTGTTTCTTCAATCTTTTTTAACTCTTTTCCTAATTCTTGTTATTTAAACATTATTTAAACCTATTTTAACTCTTTTTTCAACTCTTTTTTTTTGTTTGTTTATATGTCCAACTTTTTGTGTTTAATGTTTTTTTTATTTGATTACTTTTTGTAATTCCAATAATTCTTCTTTGGTTGTGTGTAGTTCTTTAATGTCTTTTTTGATTCCTTTGCTTTTGGTTTCAGTATTGATGTAATCCATGTTTTGACTGCAAGAAGGGCATTTGAATTGGTATTGTACTGCTATTTCAAAGACTATTTGGTCACATTTTTTCTTGCAAGCAAATACACTATATTCTGTTATCGTGTTTTCTTCAATTTCTAATTTTTTTAGTTGTTCACTTTGTTCTTGGAGCATTAATTCAATGATTCGCTTGTAATTAATTCTCCAATCGTAATTGTACCAGCCTGTTTTTTTGTTTCTGGTCTTATCATAGTCTGCCATGCCTAAATAGTGCATTTTATTCAATATTGTCCGGATTTCAGTTACTTTAATTCCTATTTTTTTAGATAGTTTGTCTTCTGTTAGGTTTTTTCCTTTACTGTATAATTTGATTAGTTGAATAGAGTGTTCTCCAATTTTTCTTTGGAAAAAATCTTGAACTAGTTTGTTTTCTAATATTTTTTTTTCAAATCCCATTATTTCACCGGCTTATTGAACTGCTGTGAATACTAATTAAAAACTGTTAACCTATTTTTGGATTTTTACTTGTTTTCCTTTCTCTGTGGGTATAATTTTGATTTTTGCTTTTTTGAATTTTATTTTAGTTGAATCTTGCAGTCTATCTAAAACCACGGCCAAAGCAGATATTTCGGAATGCGGTTGGTTGGTTACGGAAACATTGTAATCGCTTAAAGTGTACATGTCGCTAGGCACTTTTTGGCTTCCGATAATGATTGCAATTTTTTTTGTTTTTTTGAGTTTTTTTTGGGCTTTTTGTATTAATTGTCCGTACATGGTTAAATGTACCAATGTGTATTTTTGTTGTTTTAATTGTTGCAAGACTGGTTTCCAGTTTTCTGTAAATTCTATTTTGAATGTTCCTCCAAATCGATCGGAGATGCTTTGGACTGTTTTTATTAAAATTGGGTCTTCCATTCCGTGAATAATGATCTTTTTACATCCAAACGCTCTAGCCACTAAGCAGCAGTGGGTGGTTACGCGTTCGTCTCGAAGCAGTCGATGTCCGTATCTGAAAACAATTAAATCCGTCATTTTATTGAATTTTGGTTCGTAACCTATTTAAATTATTTTAATCCCTATGTGGGTATGTTAGACCCTGAATTTGTTCGATTGAATGCTGATTTGGTTCGCCAAAGTTTAATTCGAAGACATGATTTAATTAAAGAAAAATTATTGGCTGAATGGCTTTCAGTTGATGTGGGTTGGCGTAAAACTAAATTAGAATTGGATACTGCGCGTTCTTTTAAGAATTCTTTAACGGATAAAATCAAAGAAGCCAAGATGAGTGGTTCTTCGATAGATGTTTTATTGAAAGAGGCTAAGCTTTTGCCTGAAAAGATTAAACTTTTGGAACTTGAAGAAACTGAATTGAAAGAAAAGTCTCAAACTATTTTATCGGGTTTGCCGAATGTTTTGCATGATTCTGTTCCGTTTGGAAAAGATGACTCTGAAAATATCCAAGTTCGAACTGTTGGGGAAATTCCTAAGTTTGATTTTGAAATACAACATCATGGTCAGTTGGCGGAAAAAAACGGTTGGGCTGATTTTACAGATGCAGCAAATATTTCTGGTGCTGGTTTTTATTTTTTGAAGGGCGATTTGGCTTTATTGGAGCAGGCTGTTTTGCGGTTTGCTTTAGATGAACTTGTAAAGCAAGGATTTTCTTTAATTTTGCCTCCGTTTATGCTTCACCGTAAGCCCTACGAAGGAGTCACGGATTTGCAAGATTTTGAAAATGTAATGTATAAAATTGAAGGCATGGATTTGTATTTGATTGCAACTTCTGAGCATAGTATTGCTTCCATGCATATGAATCGTATTTTTGAAGCTAAAGATTTGCCTTTGTTATATTGTGGTTTGTCTGCTTGTTTTAGGAAAGAAATTGGAAAGCATTCTATTGATGAACGGGGTTTATTTCGAGTGCATCAATTTAGTAAGGTAGAGCAATTTGTTTTTTGTTCGCCGAGTGAATCTTGGGAATGGCATGAGAAAATTTTATCCAATGCGGAAAGTATTTTGAAAAAATTGGAAATTCCGTATCGTGTAGTGAATGTATGTACTGGGGATATTGGAGTGGTTGCGGCTAAGAAATATGATTTAGAAGGTTGGAGTGCTCGTGAAAAAAAATACATTGAATTGGTTTCTTGTTCGAATTGTACTTCTTATCAAGCAGTTGGTTTAAACATTAAGCATCGTTCAGGCCAAGAAAAAGAATTTGTTCATACTTTAAATAGCACAGCGATTGCCACACCTCGTGCTTTACGGATTTTATTGGAAAATAATCAAACACAAAAAGGAACTGTGCGTATTCCGAAAGTTTTACACCCTTATATGAATGGTTTGAAGGAGCTTGTGCCTAAAAATCGTTTGTAATGTTTAGCAATCGGTTTATATACTTTAATTAAGATTATTTTTTAGTACTCCTTTTTAAGGCCAGTAATTCAGCTTCCTTTTCTTTCTTGGTGTGAAAGAAAAGTGTAAGGTTTTTCCAAAGAACGAATTATGGTCTTATAATTAGGAATAGTCAGGAATCTCTAACAAGGAACTTAGTTCCGTAATTAGGGCCCGTAGCTCAGCCTGGCAGAGCATTGGACTTTTAATCCAAGTGTCAAGGGTTCAAATCCCTTCGGGCTCGTTTTAATTAAAAATTTAATGTATCCGATTTTTTTCGGATCGGGACTGTAGCTCAGCCTGGAAGAGCAATCGGCTGAAGACCGGTGTGTCGCCAGTTCAAATCTGGCCAGTCCCACAAAATTTGTTTTTAATAAAATTTAGTTTTTTTTGTTTTTAAAAAATAAAAAATTAGAATAATTTATCTTCGTTTTTTCTTTTTCTTTTGAGCCATTTTAGATCCTCCTGTTTTTAAAATATTTTAAAAAAGAGAAGAGAAAGAGAGATTTATTTATTCTCTCTTTTTCTTTTTGAAAATTTTATCTTCGTGCTTTTTTCTTTGCTTTCTTTTTAGCTGCCATTTTTCTTCACCTCTCCCACTCTTTGAGCATTGAATTAATCAGTAATAGCTGTCTTCTTATATTTAAATGTTACAGTTTTGTGTTTTTTTTGAGAACTTGAATTTTTTTTCAAAAAATAGAGAAATTTAAGAAAAAATTTGTAAACTGATTAAAAATTTATGAACTGATTGAATAAAAATAAAAGTTTAGACATTGGAATATTCGTCTTCAATTTTTTTTACAGTGATTCCGGTATCGCTTATTTGAATCGGGTGAATTTCTTCACTGTGTTTGGTTGCTCTCATTTTTCGAATTAGTAGATGTCGTGTGCTTTGGGTTCCAATTCCTAAATAATGCAACATAATAACTCCATCTGCTGTGTATTCTTCGACTCCATATTTGCTGAATTTGGCTTCTCCTTCTTCTATTTCTGATGTCATAATGGAAGTTACTCCTGCGCGGGTTAACAAGTAGGCTAGTTTGAGTACTGCTTTTCGTACGTCTTGTTCGTTTTCAAAATTAAATCCTAAAGCTGGAATGGAATCAATAATGACTCGTTTGGCATTGATTCGTTTAATGGTTCGAATGGTTTCTAGTAATACTTTGTCAATATCAAATCCTGTGGTGGGTAATGAAAATTCTTCTTCGGAAGGCATTCCTATTTTTGCAATAGATCCATCGATTATGCAGAGTTTGTTTTCTGATTCCAATTTTTTTAAATCCCATCCAAAACGTAAACAATCTTCACGAATCAATGCAGGTCGTTCATCTAAGGTTACATAGACGCCAGGTTCGTTGAATTTTTGAGCTCCGTTGTATAAGAATTGCATGCTAAAGATTGTTTTTCCTGTTCCAGTAGCTCCACTAACCAGCATGATTCTTCCTTTAGGAAATCCTCCTTCAATTAAGGAATCAAACCCAGGTATTCCAGTTTTTATTCGTTCCATGTGTATCTTCTGATATTTGGGGTTTGTTGTTTTTATATTTATCTAATTAAATTCGTTCGACTTTTTTGACTCCATTAACTTGAGTTAATTGTTGAGCTATACTTTCAAGAATCTCTGGATTGGATATTTCGATTGTGAATGTGCATATAATTGTGTTTCTTGTTTTGCTTTGGGCTTCGGTTGCTTTAACTTTCACTTTATTCAATGCATTAAGTAAATCTAAAAGAATGCTGGTTCTGTCTTCGGCAGTGATTTTTATTTTGACTTGCATGTTTTTAGTGCTTGCAGACCATCCTACTTCCAGTATTTTAGTCAACGGCAGTTTTTGAATGTTTTTGCATCCAATTCTATGAATAATTATTTTGCGTTTGGTTGTTTTGATTCCAATGATTTCTTCTCCTTGTAATGGATTGCAGCATTTTCCGAATTGAATGTTTTTGTCGCTGGTTGTTTTGGTTATTTTTCTTTGAGTTTTTTTTTCTTTAGCTGGAAGAATTAATCCCAGTTTTTGGCGTATTTTGTCTCTGGCTTTTTTAGATTGTACAAACAATAACCATTGCCGTTTAAATTGTGCTTTTTTGGATTTCATTATTTTGACAATATCTCCATTTTCCAGTAAATGATCCAAGGTCACAATTTTGTTGTTGACCAAAGCTTTTTCGCAAAAATCTCCTAAATCGGTGTGAATGGCGTATGCAAAATCTACCGGAGTCGATTTTTCAGGTAAAATAATAATTTCGCTGTTAGGGGTTAATACAAAGATTTCACTTTTTCCAAACCCAATGTTGATGGGGGCAATTAAATTTTCAAGTTTTTGTTGTCTTTGAAATTCAACCAATTGTTTGGCCCAAGTTAATTGTTTGTCAAATAAGGGTTCTTTTTCAAATTTTTTGTATTGCCAATGTGCAGCCAATCCTTCTTCTGCTGTGCGGTGCATATCCCATGTGCGAATCTGCACTTCAATAGGCTTGCTTTTGTATTCTATGACTGTGTGAATGGATTTGTATTGGTTGGGTTTTGGGTTCGCGATATAATCATCAAAGTATTTTTCATTGGCATAGCTTTTGAATTTAGTGTATAGTAATCCCAGTATTTTATAACAATCTTCTACACTATGACAAATGATTCTAGACCCCAATAGATCGTGGAGTTCGTTTACTTTTTTGTTTTGATTTTTCATTTTTCTATAAATTCCGGAAAAACTTTTAGGTCTGCACACAGTTGTGGCTGGGATATGAGCTGTTTTGAGTGTTTTTTCTAATTCTTCTTTGAATTCACTTAATAGTTTTTCTCGAAAGCTTCTTTTTTCTTTGAGTTCATTTTTGATTTGTCTATAAATTTCCGGATTGCTGATTTTAAATGTTAAGTCTTCCAGTTCCCATTCAATATCATACGCTCCTAGTTTGTGGGCAATGGGTACATGAATTTCTTGGACGCGTTTACAAATTTCCGGCAATTTACTTTTTTCTAAATTAGTATAATTTCTTAAATGATCCAGCATGGCTGCCAATTGAATGAATATTGTGCGAATATCTTTGGCAGTTCCCAATACTACCTGGGTTAATAGTTTGTTGGATATTTTTCCGCGATTTTTTCGTTCAATTTGATCAATTTTTGCTACTTGCTGTACTATGTCTGCAACTTCTGTTCCGATTTTGTTTTTAATTTCTTCAATTTTTTTATCTAAATCTACTGTATTGTCCAATAAATCGTGCAATAAAGCACTGGCAATACTTTCGCTGTCTAGTTTGAGTTCAGTTAAAATATATCCTGTGTTTAATGCGTGTTGAATTTGTTTTTCTGCGTTGGGTGTGTACTTTTCTAGAATTTGAATAGCTGTGTCTATTTTTTTTATTTCGGATTTAAGTATGTATTCTTCTGCTTTTTCTTTGATTTGGTTTGCATTAACTTCTTTGTATTGCATACTATACCTTTATTTATTCCTTTTTTATTACTACTTATATATGGGTAAACCGTTGATTATTGCAAACTGGAAGATGAACTTTTCTGTTCTGGAAGCTGAGTCTTTTGCTGAGTTTTTTGTAAAAAATTTTACTGTTTCAAATGTTGAGCCTGTGATTGCTCCGTCTTTTGTTTTTTTGCAATCTGTTTCTTCTATCTTTAAATCTAAAGTTTCTTTAGCGGCTCAGAATGTTTCCGAGAAATCTAAGGGTTCTTTTACAGGTGAAGTTTCTGTAGATATGGTTAAACCTTTTTGTAAATATGTTTTGGTAGGCCATTCAGAGCGCCGTCAATTTTTTTCAGAATCCAATGTTTTGGTTGCAGAAAAAACATTAACTATTTTATCGGCTGGTTTGATTCCGGTAATTTGTGTAGGTGAATCTGCGGATGATCATAAATGGGGCAAGCGTGATTCTGTTTTGTTGGATCAAATTCAGGCTGTTTTGAAAAAAGTTCCTCAGTTAGATTGGTCTAAACTAATATTTGCGTACGAACCTGTCTGGGCGATTGGTTCAGGTCAAACTCCTTCTGTGCCTGAGATTGAAGATGCAGTTTCTTTTATTCAGAAAATTACTTTAAATCATCAGCAAGTTCTTTACGGTGGAAGTGTTTCTTCTAAGAATGCTAAGGAAATTCTTTCCATTTCTTTGCTTTCCGGCTTGCTGGTGGGCTCAGCTTCTTTGAATGTAAAAGAATTTTTGGAAATTTTGCGAATAGCAAGTAATTTAAGAAAATAGGTCTTCTGTTGTATTTGAAGGTGAGTTTATGGATATTGCTTCAATGAATGTTCGTTCTTTGTTAAAAAAATCGTTTCCTCAAGTGGATGCCGATGTTTCTTTAGCAGATGCTATTGCTAAAATGGTTGGTGTTTTTGAACAAGAAGTTTTGGTTTTTGATAATGGAAAATATTTAGGAAATATTTCTCCTTGGTTTATTTTGAAATCGCGTGCCGATGTCAGTAAAGCTAAAGCACGTAATTCTGCAGTTGTTTGCCCTAAAGTTTCTTTGGATGATTCAGTGGTGAGTGTAGCTCAACGAATGTTAGATTCCAATGCTAAAGTGCTGCCTGTTTTTTCGGGTTCTTTTTTTGAAGGTACGGTGGGTGCTTCGGAGATTATTAAACAAATGGCTTCAGTAGAAGAATTAAGTAACATAAAAGTCAGTAGTTTGATTGCGTATCCTTTAACTGTTCAAGAAAATGAAAGTGTTGATAAAGTGATTAAAGTTATGCGTTCTAAAAATGTAGAACGTTTGGTTGTTTTAAATAAAGATAAAGTTTCAGGCATGTTGTTTTTTGATGATTTGGCAAAAAAGTTTTTGTTGAAAAAAACAAGCGACTCTAAAGCATATGTTTCTGGTTTTGGAAAAGGAACTTTGCGAAAAAATCCAAATATTCCGAATGTTTTAAAGTCTCCAATTTCAAATGAATTGTCTGCTGTTTTTCCAACTGCGGATGTTTCAGATTCTTTGAAGAAAGTTTTGGTTAATTTTAATCCCAGAACTGGAATTGTGGTTACTTCCAATGGTGTCTTGAAAGGTCTTTTAACAACCCATACTTTGCTGAAAGTTTTGGCTTCTGTGAAAGTAAGCACTCGAAATATTCAGTTTAGTAATTTTCCTGTTTTGGATGAAATTGATAAAGCCAAAGCAGATAAAACCATTGAAACTGCTTATGACCGAATTGCTAAATTGGTAGGGCAAGAATTTACTTTGCATATTCATTTTAAGCAGCATCAAAAACAAGGTTCTAGAATTAATCATTCCATTCATGCAAAAGTTTTGTCTGCAAAACATAATTTTCAAGCAGATAAAGCAGCTTGGAATTTTTTGACTGCTTTGCAAGAAACTTTGAGTGCTTTGGATCAAGAAATGAAAAAGAAACTAAGATCAGTTTCTTCAAAACAAAAAGCTTCTGGTTTTCAAAAAAGCCGCCGAAAAAAGTAAATCAACCCGCGTGCGCAACTTAAACTTTGGTTTAAGTGCGCTTTCGAACTCAGAGTTCGAAACACGGGTTGGTGGCACGCAGTGCAATCAAAATCTGTTGATTTTGATGCACATAAAACGAATACGTTTTATTGTGCTTTCGTTACACTTCAGCACTGCTGTTTTTAAATATTTTTTTTAAAGCAAAAGTGTGAGCATGCCAAAACATGGGGCAATGGTTGAAGAAAACGTTGTTCTTAAACAAAGCTCCATGCTGCGAACTCATAACATTGCTTTTTTGAATTACCGTTGCTTTCTTCCGAATCTGGCGGGTTGGCTTCAATAAGGCAATCCATGAGGACAGCACTTCGTTGCCGTTGCTTAAGCGTGTTCTACAATTCATTGTTCGCTGTTCTAGCTTCGGTGCACTCTAAAGCAGGTTTAGTGTAACACAGAACTGCTACCTCTGCCACCTAGCTCACATAGAATTAATGCGTGCTTGTGTTTTTATAGTTTGATTTTGTCTGCTTGAATGTCTTTAAATAAATTCTTTAAATTGATGGTGATATTTTCTGGGATTTCTTCGAATTTAAACCATTTCATTTCACTGAATTTGTTTGGTTCCATTATTTTAGGAATTCCTTGCACGATTTTTGTTTTAAAAATTGGATTCACCCAATGCTGCAACCAGGGTTCCGGTTGGTCGAACGTGTTGCCTTCGCTGTTGCTTGACAGCACATTTTCTGGTGGAAAATGATCTACTACTTTTAGTAATCGTTCGACTTCAATCTTGACTCCAATTTCTTCCATAACTTCTCGTTTGAGTGCTTGTTCTAAGGTTTCTCCGAATTCTACTTCTCCGCCTGGGAGCCCCCATTGGTTGGGCTCGTTTTTGACTTGGTTTGTTCTGTGTAAAAATAAGATTTCTTTTTTTTCGTTTTGAATTAAGGCTCCTACTCCTACTTTGATTACTTTTTTCATAGTTAATTTGTGAAATGGAAAACTTCTTTAAAGGTTTGTTTAACTGAATCAGTATGGACTTGTTAATTGAATTATTTGAAGAAGATATTTTTCCTAAACGTAAATCTAAAATTCCTGTTTCATATAATTTGCGTAAAGCTGCGCGTGCTGTTTTAGTAGATTCCAAAAAACAAATTGCTTTACTGCATGTAGCTCACCATAATTTTTGGAAACTTCCAGGCGGAGGCATTGAACAAAATGAAACAATTCTGGAAGGTTTGGTTCGCGAAGTTCGAGAAGAAGTGGGTTGTGGTATTTCTAAAATTAAAGAACTGGGTGAAACTTTAGAATTTAGAAATCAAACCAATACTGTGCAAGTTTCGTATTGTTTTCTTGGAAAAGCCAGCAAACCTTTTACTGAACTTCATTTAGAAGATGATGAACTTGCTGATGGAATGAATTTGCATTGGGTTTCTTTAACGAAAGCAATTTCTTTAGTAAAAAATTCAATGCCTTCTAAGTATGAAGGCCATTTTATTAAGTTTCGTGATTTAGCTATTTTGCAAAAAGCAAAAACTTTTTTGAAATAATTATTTTTTTAAATCTTTTTCAAATATTTGTGCAAGTTTTCTAGAAACTTTGCTTACTACCCATTCTTTGAAAGCGTCTTCTAGTGAAACATTTCTTTTTCCAGCTAATTGTTCAACTTTTTCCATATCTTTTTGTGTTGGAGAAATAACTGCCAAAACATGTTTTTTCTCAATTTCCAACATATGCTCTTTTGGAAAACCAGGTGTCAAAGGTTTCATTCTTCTTCTATATTCATTCGAGTATGCGTTTCCGTATCCTCCAATAAATTCAACCTGTGCTTGTCCAGTTTCTCGATCTCCTAAAATTACAATAGCTGGTCTATCTTCTTTGGTTTTCCAATATTTCCAGTGTTCCAGTCTTCGCGCCGCTCCAGTTGCGTGATTAACTGCCGCAAAAATAGTTGTGCGCAATTCTCTTAAAAATTGCCGGTTGTCATCTATGTTTCTAGGTCTTACCCAGTAATACAAAGTGCCTCCTTCTCTGTTAACTATTTTTGGTTTTCGTGTTCTAGGTTCCTTTGCATTGGTTCCTCGCAATGCAAGTCCTAATTCTTTTTCTTGAAGCACACTTCCCAATCTTCGTAAGTTAAAAACAGAAGGTCGTTTTCGTATTGGCATTATGAATGAGTGTTTCTGGTTAATAAAATTTCATGCTTAGATATCTTTCTCCGCGGTCTGGGAAGACTGTGCAAATGTTTTTGTATCCTTGTTGTTGGAGTTGTTGGCAAGCTAAAAAATTAGCTCCAGAGCTAATGCCTGCGAGTATTCCGTAGTCTTTGGCTAATTTTTTAGTCATTTCAATAGCATCTTTGCTTTTGATTTTGATGACTTCATCCACTAAATATAAGTGGTTTTCGATTATTTTTGGAATAAATCCATCACCGATACCTTCAATTTTGTGATGACTAGGTCTTTCCCAGTGCATAACTGCACTTTCTTCTGGTTCAACTGCCGCTAGCTTGGCTGTAGGAAACTTTTTTCGAATAGCATTTCCGACTCCAATTAATGTTCCTCCAGTTCCTATGCCTGCGACAAATGCATCAATGGTTTTCATGTCTTTCAAAATTTCTTTACCCAATGTTTTTTGGTGTGCTTCAATATTCCATTCATTTTCAAATTGTTTGACTGCATAATGTCCTTTCTTTTTAGAGTATTCATCTTCTAAGCGTACAGCTTCACATAGCAAATCTTCTGCTTTGGGTGTGAATATAATTTCGGCTCCATATGCTTTCAGCATTTCCATTCGTTCATTGGTTAGTCCTTCAGGCATGATTACAATCATGTCGTATCCTTTGACTGCGCAAACCATAGAGAACGCAATTCCTGAATTTCCGGAAGTGGCTTCAACAACTTTATATCCTTTTTTGAGTAATCCTTGTTTTTCTGCTTTTTCAATAATGTATTTTGCAATTCTGTCTTTGGTGCTTCCGCTGGGATTAAAGTATTCAAGCTTGCAGCCAATGTCTTCAATTTTTACAAACGGAGTATTTCCAATAAAGTCTAAAATTGTTTTTCCGTTTTTGGTTTTTTGAATAATTTGTTCCGTTATGGGTGCCTGCATATTGGTTATTCGTTGGCTTGACTATAAAAACATTCTTGATTTTTTTTTTGTTTTTTTCGTCACTTGCACGAATTTTATAGTCTTTCCTATTTATTTAAAAAGTATTTGCTGTTCCAATCTGTGTATGCCTCAAAATGATGCAATTATTTTTAGAAAACGCGGAGAACGAAAAAATTTGCGTTTAATTTTAGATGACGGAGATGACATTTTATCTTGCGTAAAGCAAGCCATGGCTGAGCATAAAATCGAAGAAGCTAAAATCGAAGCATTAACGGGTGTCTTTAAAGAAGGCGAAATGAATTATTTTGAAGGCAATAAATACAAAAACTTAAAATTGGATGGACGATTTGCTTTCTTGGCTTCGGGTCATTTTAAATTAAATTTTAATGAATTGTACGGCAGTGTTCATATCAGTGTAAATGAACGCCATCCCATTACTGGTACTTTGGTTCGTGGAAAAGGAACTGAAGGATTTGAAGTAAAAGTTTCGTTTATTGAATTACACGACAAATAATTTTTTCTGGCTAATCTTCTTTTTCGCAACCGTAACCCGGTTGGTGTGTTAGATCATCTTCGTTTCACTCGATGATCTTGATTCAGTCTTCTTTTTCGTATTCGATTTCAAATTTTGGCAAAGGTGTAATGCTGGCGCGTACTGTGAGTTTGCTTTTTGTTTTTCGTTTTCGTGTTTTTTTGTTTTCCATTGCTCCAACTCCTTTGCTGACTAAAACTTAGAATTAATTTTTAAAAAAATAAAAATAGTGATGCTGAAATAAAATGCAAACATCACGTACTATCAACTACGATTGGAGTTGAATTATTCTTTGTCTTTTGCGTCTTCTACACCGTTTTCGGTAATGGTGTAAATACATTCTCCGTCCGGTAAGCTGGGACTGTCCACCAGTTTTGCAATTCGTTTGCTTTCTTTGCTTTTACGCAAATACAACCGAGTCTTAGCCGCATGTCCTACAATGTTTCCTCCAATTGGTGCTGTGGGATCTCCGAATAAAATATCAGGGCGGTCCATAACTTGATTGGTAACCAAGACTGCTACATTACTCATTTCAGCTAACTTGGCTAGAACACGTAAGTGTTTGTTGAGTTTTTGCTGCCGATCCGACAAAGTTCCTCGTCCAATAAACTCTGCTCTGAATTGGGAAGTTAAGGAGTCAACAATTACAAGTTTAATATTTTTTTCTTTTACTAATTCACTGGCTTTTTCTGCCAGAATACTTTGATGATCTGCATTGTATGCACGAGCTACAAAAATGTTTTTTAAAACTTTTTGTGAATCCAATTTTAAGTATTCAGCTACTTGAATAATTCTTTCGGGTCGAAATGAGTTTTCGGAATCAATCCATAAACAATTCCCATTCAATCCGCCTTTTTCTACAGGCAATTGTACTGTGACAGCTGTTTCAAAACATAACTGAGTTTTACTGGAACCAAATTTTCCATATACTTCTGTAATGCTTTGAGATTCTACTCCACCGCCAATTAATTCATCCAATGCTTTGGATCCGGTAGTAATTTTTCCAATAAGTTTTCTTTTTTCAGCTAATTTATCTGCACTTTCAAAACCCATGTCTAAAGAATCTCGCGCTGCTTTGATTGCTTTGGTTGCAGTAATTTCTCCCAATCCAGCTGCTTCCATTAATTCTGCTGGGCTGGCAATTGCAATGCTTTCTAAAGTTTTGTATCCTGCAGTATTTAGTTTTTCTGCTGCCTGAGTTCCAACTCCAGGTAAATCGCTGACTTCTTTTATGTCTGTTGGTATTTCTGTTTTCGCCATATAGATTCCTCCAAAAGCAAGTACAAAGCACATATTGAGCGCATGCTTTGGCCAGCATTTGCCCTTGAGCTTTACTTGTTCAATAGTACTTTAGTTTGTTTTATTTATAAACACTTTCCAAGTAGACTTCCGGTATTTCCGGTAAAGAACTAGGTTTAGAGCAGGATTGCATTTGAATTTTGAAAATGGTGATCGGTTGTAATAACTTTTGCTTTTTCATTTTCTGAATAGCTCAGTATTCACACTATATTTATCGGTCATTTAATCTATCCTTTTCAGTCCAAACTATTTTTTGTCCTTTTAATGTTCCGTAAAATGAAGACAATTGTTTGGGTTTACTGATGTTGATTGTCAATTTCTTTGTTTTCGTAATATGTTCCACACCCCGTGTTTTTTTCCTCTAATAAACCTTGCTCTTTGCATAGTGTTCACGCGATTTCAATGATTTCTCGGACTGTGAATTCCATTTCTTGATTGAATGGATTTTGCCGTACATTGCCTGTGACAATAATTTCTTTTCCTTCCAGCTTTTGGTTGAGTTCAGTAATAATGCTTTCCACACTTTTTGTTTTCAGTTCTTTTTCCAAGTCATTGGTTTTCATATTTAAAAGTTCTTCAGCTTGTTGGTCAAAAAAAGTTGCTTTAATGCTGCTGGTTCCATCGTCGACTTCTAAAGAAATTACTGGCACAAGTAAAGGTTCTTGAATTAAACCGCATTTTTCGCACGAGTAATTATTTTCGCTTTTTTCTAGTTTTCCGCGGCATTTTCCGCACAATAAGAAATGTAATTTTCCAGATAAGACTTGGGTTATTTTGGCTCGAATTTCTTTGAATTTTTCGCCTACAATTAATTCTGCAATGCTTTTTCGTTCAATTTCTTTTCTGAATTCTTTTAATAATGGAATTTTTTTTCCATGGCCAATTTGTTGTTCTATTTTTCCAATTAAGCCTAAGTGTAATTCTAATTCTTTGAGTCCTTTTTTAGTATAGGCTCCAGATATTTTGACAATGTCTCCAATTCGAACTAAATTTACTTGGGTAGTGCTTTCGTTCCATGCAGTACACGTAATGGTTTTGGTTTCATCTCCGATTTCAAAGTTTTGAACTTTTCCTTGTTTTCCGTTTTTGTCAAATTCCCGCAAAGGATAAATTCGGACAATTCTTCCAGTAACTTGAAGGTTTTGCTGGTTTTCTTTTAAGCTTCCTAGATTGCTGACCAAGAGTTCGTTTCTGTTTTTAGCTGAACTATTATGTGAATTCTCTTTTGAATTTTTTTCGATAATTTCTGCAGTAAATGCATTTCCGATATTGAGCTGATTTTTTCCCAAGTATTCGGTTACAAAACAATTGGTAAGTTTGAGGGTGTCTCCGTTTTCTACTTTTTCAAGTTTTTGAATTTGGTCATTCCAGAATGTGCAGGAAATTTCTCCGCTGCCATCGCTGATTAAAATTGTTTTTCGTTTTCCTATTTTTTCTCCTTTTTTGAATTCTTTTTCTGGAAAAACAGCTTGTACAATTCCTTGAATTTCCAAGCCTCTTAATCCATTGCGTAATTGTGCAATGCTGAGTTTTTCACTGGCATATTTTTCGGTTTCAATTCCTGCGCCCAATTCTCTGGCAACCAAAAAAGCAGCGCCTTGTTCTGTGAGTAATCCTGCAAATTTGCTTCGTTTTTCTTGAACTATGGCGTGTATTTCAGAAATAGATTTTCCTGTTTTTTGTACAATAGTTTGAACAATTTCTTCAGCACTTTGTTGCATAGTACTATTGAACCAAGAAAGCAATTAAACCTTTATGCGCTTTTACTGATATATGAATACTATTAAACAAATTTCTGATCGTGTGTTTATGTTGGCTTCTTTGAATGCTGGCTCGAATGTGTATTTAATTAACGATGAAAAGCCTGTGTTAATTGATACTTCGTTGTCTTTAAATTCTGTGAAATTGAATGAACTTTTAAGTAAAGCCAATCTTTCCAAGCAAGATATTGCTTTTGTTTTGCACACTCATGGTCATGCCGATCATTGGGGGAATTCATTTGAATTTTCTGCGCAACAAAATTTTATGCATAAATTAGATGCAGAGCTTGTGAATTCCGAACGCGATGATTTTGCGTATGCTTCTTTGTATCATTTAAAAAATTGGCCCAAAATTGGAAACAAATTTGAAGGAGAACAAATTCTTAATTTGGGTGAAACAAAATTGCATGTTTTGTTGACTCCAGGGCATACTGCAGGAAGTGTTTCTTTTTATTTGCCTGAATTAAAATTTTTGTTTTCCGGAGACACTGTTTTTTCGGAAGCCGCTGTTGGCAGAACTGATGTTTTGTCTGGAAATTTTGATTCTTTAAAAGAAAGTGTTTTGAAATTAAGCAAGTTAGAAATTGAAGCTTTGTTTCCGGGCCATTGGAAGGAATTAGTGAGTTTAAAAGCCAATCAAGAGAATTTTAGGCAAATTTTTTCAAATTTGAATTTAGGTTCAGGGCGTTGAATGCTATTTAATATAATATTGCATAAATCTGCCTTTTTATTGATTCAACACCCCGAGTACACTATTTTAATACTTTAATCTCCGTAATCTTTTGTATGTTTGTAAAAGATAAGCACAAAGTGTACGATTATGTGCTAAACGAAATTGACTCCAAGAAAGGTTTGGTGTTTGTGGTCATTGATCCACCCAATCAAGAGCCTAATGTTTCTGGAAAGATTGCAAAGATTGCTGAACAAAAAGGAGTTACTGCAATTGCTGTAGGCGGAAGTGTAGGAGCTCAAGGTGCTTTATTGGAAGATACCATTCAAGAAATTAAAGAAAATTGTTCTTTGCCTGTGATTTTGTTTCCTGGAAATATTGCCACTGTCTCCAAAAAAGCGGATGCGATTTATTTTATGACTTTATTGAATTCCAATGATCCTTATTATTTGGCAGGTGCTCAAATTAGTTCAGCATATTCTTTAAAGCGAATGAATTTGGAAGTCATTCCTACTTCGTATATTATTGTAGAACCAGGTCGTGCAGCAGGATGGATTGGTTCAGCTAAATTAATTCCTCGAGAGCTTCCGTATCTTGCAGGGATTACTGCATTGGCTGGGCAATACATGGGTTCAAAGTTTTCAATTCTTGAATCTGGCGGTGGAGCTCCAGAACCTGTGCCAGTAGAAATGATTGCGTATACTAAAAAATTAATTGATATTCCTTTAATTATTGCAGGCGGTGTTCGTACTCCAGAATATGCTTTGCGCACCATTAAAGCGGGTGCAGATATTGTTCATGTAGGAACTGCAGTTGAAGAACAAAACGGAAAACCTGCAGATATTGAAAAAAAGATTTTTTCTATTGTTTCTGCTGTACAGACTGCGTCTAAATTTAAAAAATAGTTTTTAATTTTTTCCTGTTTGTGTCCAGCTTTGAATTATTTTTTGTTGAATACTTGCACGCTCATGTAAAGCTTGCCCGACTAAAAATCCAAGCTTAAGTGGGCTAATTCCAGGATTTTTTCTTCGAATTCGTGCAATCGTTTTTTGAATAGCTTTAAGTTCATCTTTGCTTAAACCTTGAGTTACCATCGGCTTCCATTTGCGTTTTGCTTGCAGTTGTTCTTTTTTTTGCATATTTCTTTTTTCTTTGGCTTGCCGTGTTTGAATGTTTTTTCTTTGAACAAATCGTGTAGTTGATCTAGCTTTTGCAGTTCTTCTTCCTTGCGGTCTGCGAGTCGGCATTTAAAAGTTAAAAATTAGGATTTAATTTTTTGGCTGCTTCAGGTGTAACCAGCCAAACATTTTCTTCTACGAATTCTAAGATTCCTATTTTTTCAAAATGTTCGGCTGTTCGTGCTCCAATAATGTGTTCAATGTTTCCTTTGATGACTACTCCATTGGCGTTATTTCCATACATGCTGACTGCGTATTCAAACAATGCTTCTCCGGGTGTTTTTCCTGTGCTTCTAGTAAATTCTCCGGAAAATCCTGGCTTAAATCCTTTGATGAATAATTCGCTTTTTTCTTTTTTGTATTGAATAGATAAAGTGGCTAAAGTTTCAGTTCCGTCTTTGACTAAAGTTAAATCAATTTGGACTGCTGTGACTCTTTGCGTGTGTACTTCGTAATTCATTTTTTCACTTCTCGACAGTTTTGTTTTTTTTATTCATTTTTTACTTTTTTTTTGTTTTTTCTTTTTAACTTGTCTTTCAACTCTAAAGCTCATTTTTATTCACCCCTACTTTTTTTTATTTTCTTTTTATCTGCTTTTTCCTTTTTTTTGATCTGTTTGTATAATTTCATTACTTCTTTCGAATTTTTAACTTTTACGCCTGCAAACACATGCGGATGTCTTCGAACAATCTTTTGGCGTACTTCTTCCATGACTTGTTTTACGTCAAATAAGCCTTGTTCTTGGGCTATTTGGCAAATAAATACAATATTCCACAATAAGTCTCCCAATTCTTCTCTAAGCTCTTCTCGGTCTCCTGTTTTAACTGCATGCATGACTTCTTCAGCTTCTTCTTCTAAGTGTTTGGAAAAACTTTCAATGGTTTGTTCTTGATCCCAAGGACAGCCTTTTTTTCCGCGCAATCTTTTCATCATTTTAGTTAATTGTTCAAATTTATTTCCAGGCATTTTTTCACTTTTCCAATTCTTTAACTGTAATTTTTAAAGCAGTTTTCATGTCATATTTTGGTTTCCATCCCAATTGTTTAATTTTAGAAATAGAATATCTTCGATTTCGAATAATTCGTTGAATATTTTCAGAACTTAAAATATTGGGTTTTCGTGTAAAAACACAAACAATTCCATTCAAGAATCCTAAAATAGTTCCCATCCAAACTGGAATGTGTTTAGTTTTTTTATTAATTTTCAATTCACTTGCAAGAGTTTCTACAACTTCATTGAGTGTGCTGGCTTTTTCTTCAGCTATGTTAAATGTTTCTCCGGATGTTTCTTCTTCGTGTTCAATGCAAAAAACAATGGCATTGACTACATCTTCTGAATAAACTGTTTGCCATGTATTTTCTCCGGAGCCAATTACTGGAAAACCACTTTTTATTTTTCGAATAATCTCTTTCCAGTATTTATTCGGTCCAATAACAATGGCTGGCCGCAGCATGGTTACGCTAATTTGTTCTTGAAATTCTTCCACTATTTCTTCAGCTTTTGTTTTGCTTTTTTCGTATTTTGTAACTGGCCGTTTTTCAGATTCTTCGGTTAATTCAGTTTCTGCATTTCCATAAACTCCTACTGAACTTAAATGAATTACGCGTTCTACTTTGTTTTTGACACTGGCTTCAAAAATATTTTTGGTGCCTTGGACATTAATTTCAAACAGTTTAGAATTATCTTCATCTAAGGTTGCAGCGCAATGCACTACAATTTGCATGTCTTTGCAAGCTGGCAAGCAATCTTGTAATTTTGTAATGTCTTTTCCATTGCTTAAATCAAATTCGCGTACATAATGGTTTTTGTTTCGCAAAACGATAAGCAACTTTTTTCCAATCATTCCATTAGAGCCAGTAACCAGTATCTTCATATTTTATTTTTGAAACTAAGAGTTTATAATCAGCGTGTTGTTGAAATCTACTTAACAAATCTAACCCGTGCTTTAGGCTTTAATAGTCCGCGTTCTTTTTGTTTTTGCCTTCTAATTTTTTGCCTGTCTGCATATCTTTTTCGAGTTCGAACCACACCTTCCATTTCTGTTCTATTCCCTAGATCATATTTTCTGTCTTTGGTTGTATACACTACAACTGCTTTTCGATTGTTTTTTCGCAAAATATTTTGAACTCTAAAAGCATGCACTTGTCCTGTGATTGCAATCGAAGGATCTATTGAACGAATTTTTTTTGCAAAAATCTTTTCTCGAATTGGATCATTTAAAATATCACGAAAATTTTCAGCTGATTTTTCTTCCCGGCGGCCTATATGTTCTTGGTTCAGTCGTGCACTTTGAATAACTGTCCGAATTTGAACTGCTTCAGATTCAAAAGCATGGATTCGAATGCCTTTGGTTTTAGCTGTTCTATAAATTCCATACCAAAAAATTCCCGCTCGCGTAAATCCTGCTTCAAGTGCTGGCTGTAATCTTCTAAGTTCTTTTTCTAATTTTGGCTGAGTTCGAATTGTTTGTTCAATAAATTTTCTAGTATATTCTGCTATTTCTGGATTTTGTCTTAAAGCTCCAACTTCGGTTGGATAAACTCGTTGAAACAAATTTAGTATACTTGGAGAAATCTCTAAAGCAATTCCTTTTTGTGGGTCAATTTTTCCTTGAGCCCATAATTCATTCAATTTTTTTAAAGCTTCCGCTAAATATTCTTGTGAATGCCATACTCCCATGATTTGAATTTCAGAATTTTGTGCAGGCATACGTTAAGTTCAGTGCTTGTTTATTTAATCTTTTATTGTTTAATTTTATAGCTATGTTGGAAATTGAGATTATTCCATGGGAACATTCCTTTAACAAGCAAGCCCATGCAGACGTTGTTTCGTATGTTAAATCTTTGCCTAAAAATTCTGTTTTGGCATTGGAAATTAATCCGCAAGAACTAGCTACCACTCAAAAGTATATGGATGCATTAACTTCAGTTAGAGGTCAAGCTACTTTGCCTTTGGCAAATACTGTTCAGTTGGCTTTAGCTGAATTGTTGTTGGAGTGCTCAAAAAAGAATATTCAAATAGTGCCGATTCGTTCTATTGCTTCTAGTCGTAGTTCTAAACTTAAAGAAACAAAACTAGGTCCACTTGTTCATACTGTTGATTTGTTTCCAGATCATGCTTTTGTTCGAGAACTGAAAGCTGCACTGCATAAGTTTAAGCAGAAGCGATTGGTTGTTGTAGTTGGATTCGGTCATGCTGGAATGGTGCAAGGTTTATTGCAACTTCAAGGTGTGTCTTCTCGAATTCATTTTGAGCATTTTTCCAATCCTGATCTTATGAAAGCTGTAGCAAATGCAGCTTATGTAATTAAGCAAGCTTTTATTGCAAGAGATCTTTCCGGCGTTCAACATTTTTCAAGAATTTTTAACAATTTGGCTAAGCAATTAAAGCCAAGAGGAAATGACCTTATTTTACGTCAGCAATTTTTAAAAACTTTAATTGCAAGATCTCAAGAACAAATGAAACGACAGTTGTCTAGGAAGAAAACTTTGACTGCAAGCGAGCAAAGACTTTTGCGTGAAAAAAAACAAAGACAAATTCAAAAACAGAAAAAACGTTTGGCTAAACGAAAGCTGCGCTGATTCAACTGTTTTTTAATTCTTTTTAGCTAACTTAAATATATGCTTGAAATTGATTGTTCGAAAATAAATGAAGCTGGCGGCCAAATTTTGCGCACTTCTTTGGGTTTAAGTGCTCTTTTACGGAAAGAGGTTAAAATTACTCATATTCGTTCCGGTCGTCCCAATCCAGGTTTACAGCCACAGCATTTGGCAAGTGTGAACACTATTGCCAGTATGTGCAGTGCTGAATTAGAGCAAGCGAATCCCAATAGTAGTTCTTTGGTGTTTAAGCCTGGAAAAATTATTCCCAGTCAATTAAGCGTCAATATTGGTACTGCAGGTTCTCTTTCTTTAATGCTTCAACAATTGCTGCCTGTTTCTTTGGTTGAAAAAATTGAATTGCGTGCTCAAGGCGGAACCCATGTTTCTTTTTCTCCTTCTATGCATTTTATGCAAGAAGTTTTATTTCCTCAATTGAAACGAATGGGTCTGCATTTGGATTTAGATTTATTGCAGTTTGGTTTTTTTCCAAAAGGTAATGGACGAATTTTTTTTACCAGTGAAAAACCTAAGTTGCCTTTGAAGGCTTTAAAGCTTTCCAGTTTAGGAAAACTTTCGTACATTAAATGTTATTCAATTTGTTCGGGTTTGCCTAGAGAAATTGCTTTTGTTCAAGCCAATAGTGCTTTGAAGTCTTTGCAGAAAAAAATTCCCGACAATGATTTTGAGTTTGTAGAACAAGTGAACGCAACTCCTACACGCAAAGACACAATTGGAACTGCTTTAGATTTGTTTGCATATTTTGATTCTGGTTTAGTTTTAGCTGGCAATGCTTTGGGTGAAAAAGGAAAGCCTGCAGAACAAGTAGGCCAAGAAGCCGCAGACAATTTGTTAACTCAATTGGAAGCCCAAAAATCCTGCGATCTCCATTTAGCGGATCAAATTATTCCATTTTGTGCTTTAGCAAAAGGCGAATCAGAATTACGTGTTTCAAAAATTACGCAACATTGTTTAACCAATATTGAGATTGTGAAATTGTTTTTACCAGAAGCTGAAATGAGTGTTCACGGAAACTTAAATGAGCCTGGAATAATTAAAATTAAAGGAATTGCTTTTACTGGTTTGCCTTAATTTTTGCAAGTAATTAAAATATCGTTTCCAGATTTTTGCATTTCTGTTATTTTCAAATTAAATTTTCCTGCAATTTTGGGTTGAATAAAATAAGTGCCTGTCTGAAACACTTTTGGGCTAACCACGATCATTATTTGATCTGCAATTTTTGCTTTCAATAAACTGGTATTCAAGGTTTGCCCGCCTTCCACTAAAATACTTCCTATGTTTTGTTTTCCGAGTTTTTTGAATACTTGTTTTAAGTTAAATTTTCCAGACTGGATAGGCAATTCCAGGAACTGAATTTTTTCTTTGAGTCTTTTTTCCAGTTTTCTTTTTTTAATTTTATTTATTGAATCCAATTTGTTTCCAGTTACAATAATGATTTTTCCTTTTTGGTTTAATACTTTTGCAGTCACAGGAATTTCCAAAAATGGGTCTAAAATAATGCGTACTGGATTTCTTCCATTTTTGATTCTACAAGTCAGTCTTGGATTATCCTGGATAACTGTTTTGACTCCAACCAAAATTCCGTCTAAAGTATTCCGCAATTGATGAACAAATCTTTGTGTTTTTTTCCCATTAATCCAGTGTTCTTTTTGTTCTTTGCTCCAAATCAGTCCATTGGCTGTCATTCCAATTTTTTGCACAATGTACGGTATTCTTGTTTGAATCCATTTCAAATAAGCTTGGTTTATTTCTATGCATTCTTTTTCTAAAATATTTGTTTGAACTTGAATTCCAGCTTTTTTAAGCGCTTGAATTCCTTTTCCTTTAACTTTGGGATTCAGGTCTTTCATTCCAATAACTACTTTCCGAATTCCAGAATTTACAATGGCCGGAACACTGGGAGGCGTTTTTTTTTCTTTTCCAGAATGAAAACAAGGTTACAAAGAAACATACAGTGTACTTCCTTTTGCTTTGTTTCCAGCTATTTTCAAAGCATTAATTTCTGCATGATTTTCTCCAAACTTTTCATGAAAACCTTTTCCTACAATTTTCCCATTGTTGACAATTAAACAGCCGACCAATGGATTGGTTTGTGTTCTGCCTAAACCTTTCAGAGCTAAATTAATAGCTAATTTCATAATTTTTTCGTTTTGGTTCAAGAATGCCATATATGTCTCTAAAACCAACCTTAATTTAGTTTATTCCATTTTAAGGCCTTTTAGTGACCTTTTTAAACCCTGTGTTTTATTATTATTTTAACCAATTGAGCTGATGCTTCGAAAGAAGCAAGCGTTTTGCTTTGCTCTTGGTTTAAGGAAATTAATTATTAAATAGGTGAATTATTTGGCAATTGAAAATGTGCATCCCAGTGACTTGATTTCAGGTCTAGCAAATGATTTTGAAAAAAATTTAAAAATGCAAAAACCAAATTTTGCAGACTACGTAAAAACCGGTGTTCATCGAGAACGAGCACCCACTCAAGAAAATTGGTATTATTTACGCTTGGGTTCTTTGTTGTATAGAATTTACAAAGACGGCCCAGTTGGAGTTCAAAGTTTACGTTCCTATTACGGCGGCCGGCAAGCACGCGGTGTCAGACCTCACAGACACAGAAAAGCCAGCGGAAAAGTTATTCGTTTTTGTTTACAAGAATTAGAAAAAGTAGGATTTATTGAAAAGTTTGGAAAAAAAGGAAGAAAGCTCAGCAAAAAAGGCCAATCTTTTTTGTACCAGAAAGCCAAACAATTAACTGCACAAATGCCTGAAATTTTGGCAGCTAAAGAAGAAGCTAAAATTGCCCGTGTTAAAAAATTGGAAACAATTTCAAAACAAGCACCTAAAGAAGATGCTTCTAAACAATTTGCCAGAAAAGGAAAAAAAGACAAAAAAGATGAAAGTTCTGATTCCGAAAAAGGATCCAAGAACAAAAAATAAGTTATCAGATGTAGTTTAAGGTTCTGATAATATGGATGAAAATTTAGATTCATTAAGGCAGCAGCGCATGCAGCATTTGAAAAAAAATGCAGAAGACAAAAAAAGCCAGCAAGAGCAAGCAATGCAAGCTCAAATGCAAGTGAATGCTTTAATGATTCAGTATCTAGAGCCGGCAGCCAAAGAACGGTTGAACAATGTAAAATTAATTAATTCAGAATTGTACGGAAAAGTTGTTCAAACTGTTTTGTATTTGGTGAAAAGCCAAAAATTGAATCGAAAAATAACGGATATTGAATTAAAAAAATTATTAACTTTGGCCACAGGTCAAAAACGAGAAATTAAAATTGTAAGAAAATAAATCAGTAGTGCTGAATGAAATGAAGCACTACGTTCGACCAACCGGAACCCCGGTTGAGAAGTTAAAATTGTAAGAAAATAAAAAAATATTGAGGAATCATAATGGCAAGACATAAAACACAAGAATTCAAACAATTTGCAATTGCAAAACGCAGAAGTGTCGGAAGTACTTTAAGTGCTGCTCCAGTTTGGACTTTTCAGAAAGCAAATCGCAGATTGTTTTCAAAGACCAGCAAGCGTACTTGGAAACAAATAGGTATTGGGAAGTTATTTGACGAACAACAACATACTAAAGAAACCCAAGCCATCAAGCATATGAAGCGTTCTTTTTTAGTCAAAAAAAGAGCACGATTAAATAAGAAAATAAAATCAAAAAAGAAAACAAATTAAAATATGGGATGACTATTTATGGTTGAAATTCGAGAATTTACAGTGGATTTAAAGAAAAGATACAAACAACCCAAGCCTGGCAGAGCCAATAAAAGTATCAATGCCATTCGCTTAAAGGTAAGCAAAGCTTTGCATGTTCCTTTAGATACTGTGAAATTATCCAATACTGTAAACGAAGCTATTTGGGAACACGGGCGAACCAAGCCTCCGCATAGAATTAAATTAACTTTAAAACAAGACACCGATCGAGTGGACGTATTTTTATTCAGTGAATTTGAAGAAGTTAAAAAATTAGTTTCTGAAGAAAAAAAGAAAAAAGAATCCAAGAAAACTGAACCTAAAAAAGAAAAAACAGAAAAAGTTGAACCTGAAACAGAAGCAGGTGTTGCTGAAGCAGTAAAACAAAAACAGAAAAAAGAAATTGAAGAAGCTGCTCAAAGCATGGATCATAAACATTAATGAATTCTTTTGAATTCATAATTAGGTAATCCAATGAAATTTACTAAACAATATTTGAATTCCAGCCCCTACATTGGCGTATTTGCAGTTACCAGTGAAACGATTTCTTTATTTCCTGCTTTTATTACAAAAAAACAAAAACTTTATTTTCAAGACATTTTGGGAACAGAAATTATTCAAGGAACTTTAGCAGGATCGCATTTATTGGGTGTGTTTGCTGTTGGATCGCAAAACAAGTTTTTAGTTTCCAATCTAATTTCAGACAAAGAATTGGATTTTTATAAAAATCAAGGATTGAAATTAGAAGTCTTAAGTGATAATTTGGCAGTTGGAAATTTAATTGCTTTAAATGATTTTGGAGCAGTTTGTAGTCCTATTTTTTCCAAAGAAGACATCGCAAAGATTAAATCTTTTTTGGGCACAGAAGTTGTTACTTCTTTGGTTGGAAATCATGATCTAACCGGGGCCAGTTGCAAGGCAACCAATGTTGGATTTATTGTAAGTCCTATGGTTACAGAACAAGAATTTAGTGTTTTGCAGAAAACATTAAAGGTAGACGGAATGCGAACCACAGCCAATTACGGTGATAGATATGTAGGCAATGGATTAATTGCCAATTCAAAAGGCGCAGTGATTGGTGTTCCAACCACAACCCATGAAATGATTCGCATAGATGAAGCATTCAGAAAATAGGAATGAAATTTGAAGAGATGTACCACAAAATTTTAAATTTTGCGTATATACAAAATCGATGATTTTGTAGTACATCGAAACCGTAGGTTTGGATAGACGAGGCATTCAGAAAATAAGAATAATTGAAACTAATATTTGAAAGGTGAAATGTATGATGAAAAAATTTGAAATGAAAGGATCTTATAAAGAAAAAAAATCTTGGAAGAAATTTACTAGAACTGTAGAAGCTGTAAGTGAAAAACGAGCCCGAGAATTATTGCAAAGCTTATTAGGTTCAGAACACCAAGTAGTCAAGCATCATCTTAAAATTGATTCATTGCAAGAAGCTCAAGAAAAAACCGGTGAATAAATGTCTAAATTAAGATCTGAGTCTAAATCATTGACTGCTCAGCAAGTTATGGAACTGCATTCCATGACTCGAAATCGATTGGAAGGCGTTCAACAACAATTGGGAACATTTAATTCGTTTTTGCAGGATTTAGTGAATGCCAAAGCATCCATTGAACAATTAGAACAAGCAACTTCAACAGACCCAGTAATGTTTTCTTTGAGTGCCGGTGTTTTTGTTTCAGCTAACTTGGATAAAAAGCCCAAATTTTTGATTACAATTGGAGACGAAATTTATCATGCAACTACTCCAGAAAATGCTAAACAAAAATTGGATGCAAGAAAAGAAGATTTATTGAAAGCCATTGCATCCATGCAATTGGATCAAGAAAAATTAATCAAAAATTTACAAGACATGGAATCCATGCTAAATCAAGCTCGCCGAAAAGCACAACTTCATCCGGAAACTACTCCGGCTGTAAGTTAATTGATTTCAATGTTTGATGTTTTAAAGCAAAAATTAAATGATTTTTCAAAAAAACTCAAAACTACTTTATCTCGCGAACCCGAATCTTTTCCTCAAGAATCTAAACCTGCGTTACCTGAATCTAAACTAATTTCATCAGAAGAACCCAAGCGAGTATTGAAAGCAGAAATTTCTGCCATTTCTAAAGTCAAACATGTTTTTTCTTCTAAAGTAAAACTTTCTGAAAAAGACTTAGAAGACTTATTGTTTGATTTAGAATTATCTTTGTTGGAGGCAGACGTAGCTCATTCCACCAGCCAAGCTATTTGTTCTAGCATTAAAGAAAAACTTTTATCTATGGAATTTGATAAATCAAATTTAGATTCAGCTATTCAAAAAGAAATTCGCTCTGTTTTGATTTCTTCGATTTCCATTCCTTCGTTTTCTTTGTTTGATAAAGTCAAACAGTCTTCCAAAAAACCGTTTACCATTTTATTGTTGGGGCCCAATGGAGCTGGGAAAACTACTACGATTGCCAAGCTTTCGCATTATTTTTTAGAACATAACCTTAAAATTGTTTTAGCTGCAGCCGATACTTTTCGTGCTGCTTCCATTGAACAATTGGCTGAACATGCTCAACGTTTAAAAGTTCGAATGATTGCTCACACGTATGGATCAGATCCTGCTGCTGTGGCTTTTGATGCAGTGCGTTCAGCTGAAGCTGGGCACATAGATGTAGTGTTAATTGATTCTGCTGGAAGACAAGAAACGAATACTAATTTAATGCAAGAATTAAAGAAAATGGTCCGCGTAGTTAAACCTGATTTGAAAATTTTTATCGGCGAATCTTTGGCTGGTCATGCTTTATTGGATCAAGCATTGGAATATCATGAACAATTGTCTTTGGATGGATTTATTTTAACTAAATTAGATACAGACACTAAAGGTGGCACTATCATTAGTTTATTGCATGAAATCAAGAAACCTGTTTTGTTTTTAGGTATTGGTCAAAAATATTCTGATTTAATTGAATTTAATTTAGATTATATTTTAGAAAAAATTATCTAGCATTCAATCCGCGTTCTACGGCTGCATGAATTAGAGTCATATGATGGGTAATTAAATCCCGGTCTAATTGCATGCGTACTTGTTCATTGAGCCAATGATTAAATACTGCAATATTGGCTTGACAAATGTCTTTTACATACGGAAAAATACTATCCCATGCTTCATTTACTTTATCTTTTCGTAAAGCTTGAGTGTGAATTTCATCTAAATCTCTTAAAAAATATTCTGCTTCTTTTTGCACTTTAAGTACTCCATCATGTTTTGCAATTTTAATGGCTTGTTGTACTACGCTTCTTACGTCGGCAAAACTTTTTCGTTCTCCGCTTAACACTGCTATATTTAGGTCTTGCATTTGAAGATGCCGTGCAATTTCATTTCGTTGGCTTTTTTTAACATGGAGTCCTGCAACTAATTTTCCTAAAACTTTGGCTTTTACTAAATCATGAATAACATCTGCTGGAACTTTTCCTTTCAATTGTTTGCTTAAACGCAAAGCTTCGCGTACAAATTCTGTTGTAGTAAATTTTCGGTTAACGATTTCAGATTTTCTTCTCCGCTCATTTAATCGAACCCGCAATCCGGGTTTTCTCAAGCGTTTAATTGTTCGAACCATTGCTGGTTTTCGCATGCTCATATCATTGTTTTAGTTGACGTTGTTTATATGACTTTTCTACTAATTAGGCATTGTTTTAAGTTTAGTTTAAATATTATTTTTTATGCAAAAACCAATTCGCAAACCTTCTAAAGGAAAAATGGCTCCAAGATTGGAACGAAAAGCTCGTGGAGCTTATACGCCAACTCAACCTCGTTTATTGGAAAATCGCTGGGCTGTAAATATTGGGACTGAAAGTAAGCCTAGGCTGAAAAGCAGATTGGATAGTCTTTTACGAAATCCAAAAAAAAGAATTGCTGAACGAAAATACTTTGCTGCTCGGTTGGATGCAGACCTTGAAGTTTTACATGCTTTTAATTCATCGGGTGAACGCAGAAAACCTTTGAATGAAACACTGAAAAGATTAACTGAAGTTTTTACTGCTGAAGCAAGTCCGCATGCAGATGTGTATAGTGTTGGTAGAGAAATTCTTAATATTAAATTTAATGCATGGCTTCCACGCATTCTTAATTTAGCCGATACTGTTATGGTTCACGGAACTCGAGAAGAACAAGCAAGTCAGTCTGCATTATTTGATGCTGTAATCAAATATATTTCCAGTCCTCCTGGAAAAGAACTTGAATTGAGTCATAGTAAGTCTATGCGAATGAAGAAAAAAAGAGAGGAAAGACCTGAAGTTTATGCAAAAGCAAAACAACTCAGAAAAGAAACTAAAAAAGAACAAAAACGCAGAAACTCTGAAAGGAAAGTGCGTTCAATTGTTTTTTTGAAGAAAACTTTTTTTGATTCACTTCAAGGCGGATTAAGAGAACTTGCTAAAGCACAAGAAAGACTAAAAGACAAAGCGTCTCCAATGAATCCTAATCTTACTAGGTTATATCATTGGCTGCTTCGAAGTCAAATTGATCTTATTTTTGAAAGAATTGACGAATTTAAAGCTACTCCAGTATTTCGGGGTATTTCAGTAGACGAACGCAGGCAAATTTCCGATACTGTGCATGCCTGCAATCTGGTTTTACTAGAGTACTCTTTGAAATTGATTCGCAAGCCTCCAACAAAATAATACCTTTTAATTAAATTTCTGTCCTAATTCTTTTAGATTTTATGTCTTTCGGAGAAAAACTAAAAGGTGCATTTGACAAAATCCGCTTAGCTGCTGTAGTCGACAAAGATTTAGTTAAAGAAATTAACCGCGAACTTCAAAGAGCTTTAATTTCTGCAGATGTTCCGATTGATTTGGTTTTAGAGTTAAGCAAAAAAGTAGAGCAAGCCAGTATTGAAAAAATTCCAGAAGGATTAAGCCGAAAAGAACACTTGCTGAAAAAGACGCATGATTTTTTAATTGAATTATTAAATCCAGGAAAAGAACTTCCTTTAAGGCCAGAAAAAATTTTATTAATTGGTTTATATGGAAGTGGAAAAACTACGAGTGCTGGAAAATTAGCGAAATGGTTTAAACGAAAAGGACGCAGACCTTTATTGGTTGCAGCTGATGTTGATAGACCAGCTGCATTTGAACAACTTCAACAACTCAGCGAAAAAATGTTTATTCCTTTTTTTGGAGAAAAACAAAACAAAAATGCAGCCCAAATTGTCGAACATGCTTTAGAGAATAAAAAAAATGCAGACCTAATTATTGTGGATAGTGCTGGAAGAAGTGCTTTGGATCAAAATTTAATTGATGAATTAAAACAAATTAAACAAACTTTAAATCCAGATCAAATTTGGTTAGTGTTAAGTTCAGATATTGGTCAAGTAGCTGGAAAGCAAGCCAAAGCATTCCATGAATCTGTTGGCGTGAATGGAATTATTATTACAAAAACCGATGGTTCGGGTAAAGGCGGAGGTGCTTTAGCTGCTTGTCGAGTTGTTCAAGCACCTGTGTATTTTATTGGAACTGGAGAACATGCCGATGACTTTCAAGTATTTGATGCTGCTCGTTATCTTTCCAGATTAATGGGCTACGGTGATTTGCCGGGTTTGTTGGAAAAAATTCAAACATTGCAGGCTGAATCTGATTTTAATCCAGAAGATTTATTGCAGGAAAAGTTTTCTTTGAAAACATTTTATGCTCAACTCGAAGCCACGAATAAGATTGGAACATTTGATAAAATTACTGAAATGCTGGGAATGAAAGAAGCGGTTCCTAAAAATGAAATGGAACGCATGCAAAAACGTTTAAGTGTTTACAAATATTTAATGGATTCCATGACTGAAAAAGAAAGACTAAATCCAGATATTATTACTGTTTCTAGAATGAAACGCATTGCCAAAGGTTCGGGCAGAACAGAACAAGATGTTCGAGAATTATTAAAACAATTCAAACAAATGGATCGAATGTTTTCAAAAATGCAAAAACTCAATCCAGCCAATATGGAAAACATGAACCAACAAGACATTGGAAAACTCATGCAAAAATTGGGTGCTGGAAAACAAAAAAAGAAAAAATTTAGATTCAAATAAAATTTTAAGTTAATAACTTAAGTCGTTGTGCAGCTATCACATAATCAATTTCAGAAAGCCTAGAAACCGCATTGGTTTCAACTAAAGTTTCACGAACCAAACTATTGGCTTGGTCGAATTCCTCCAAGGTTAAGTTTAATTTCAAAGAAATTTCATGGGCATCGTATCCTTGAACGGTGAGTTCAAATAATTCACTCAATCTCTGAAAAATTCCAGAAGTACTGGTTAAGCCATATAAGTTATCTCTGCTGGCTTTTCTTTTCAAAGCAGCTAAAATTGTAGATTTTTTTAAATTTATTCTTTGCAACAAATCTCTAGAAACTACTTCCGGTATGTGTTGAAGTAATCTTTGACATTCTCGAATTTGTCTTGCTTTAGTTTCTTTTCTGTATGCTTGTACCTCTCTTGCAATCAAAGGCTGTTGTCCTAAACGCAGTCTTAGTTTTGCATCTCTTTTTGTTCCCGGAAACTGCTTAACCCAGTTTATGTGAGCTTGTCTTAGTTGTTCTCTGTCTGTCACTCCTGAAAGAAAGTGATATATTTTGCTGACAACAGGCACTCTTTCTTTACTTTTTGCTCGTTTTTTCATTATTTCCAATATTTCTTCTCTGTTTTTCCCCTTTAATTTTAAAAGTCCTATTCTTAACAAAAGCCGGCTGCTTTTACTTAAATAGTTGGGTCTTCGAATCATTTTTTCAAGCCTTTTTTATTTAACTCGTGCAAATACTCTGGCTGGAGCTCCATCTTCGCATTTCAAATTCAACGGAGCAACTATTATTTCGCATACCTTTTGTTTAATTTTGTTTACATTCACTAAATTTTCTACAATCACAATTCCTTTTTTTAACAAAATTTTGTGTACAGTATATGGCGAATTGTCAACTGTAAATGAATCAATTCCAACCAGCTTGATTTTTTTCTTAATTAACCATTCAGCCAATTCTTTTGAAATCTCTGGATTTTTTTCCCAATAGTTTTGTTTTCCTATTTTTTGATTCCAGTTAGTACAAAAAATTACGCGTTTACATTCTTTGATTTCTGTTTCATATTTTTGTACGTTTTTAATTTCAATTTTAGAAATTCCTTGCACTTTTACAATCACAGCTTTTCCAATAAATGTTTCCAGTGGAATTTGATTTTTGGATTTTCCATTTTTTATAAAATGTCTCGGGAAATCTACATGGGTTCCAGTGTGAGAATTTATGTGAATCAGTGACTGTTTGCAATATTGGGTTCCACCAGCGTTTATAGATAAAATCTGAATTTTTGGATCACCTAAATGAACTGGTGTTTTCGAGCTTAATTCCATGCTGATGTCAATGATTTTATTGTTTTTGCTCATATCAAACTATATGCCTAAACTTAAATTAAATCTTGGTTCTGTGTCCAAGCCTAAATTGCAGGCTGTAGAAGATGCTTTTTTGAAATATTTTCCAGAAATTGCCTTGCAAGGTTTTCCAGTTTCTTCAGGTGTTTCTTACCAGCCTATGGGTTTGAATGAAATATTGCAGGGTGCTAAAGTTCGAGCTCATGAAGCTTTTAAGGCTAGAAAATGCGATTACAGTATTGGTTTAGAAGCCGGCTGGTTAGATGTTCCTGGAACCAATACAGGTTACATGGATATAGCGTTTTGTGTAATTTTTGACGGGAAAAAAAGCACGTTTGGAGGAAGCCCTTTGTTTGAATTGCCTCATAAAGTTGTTCAAAAAGTTGTTCATGAAAAAAAAGAATTAGGTTTAGTCTTTCCTGAACTTTGGCCGCATTTGCCGCATTCGAATGATCCGAATCACAAAGAAGCCATTCGTTTTTTATCCAAAGACGTAGTCAAACGTTCTGCTCTTTTAGAAATGGCAGTATTAATGGCTTTATTGCCAATTGTGTCCAAAGATGATTTTTATGATTTTTAACTGTGATGCAAATGACTGACCTTTTACTAATTCGAGAAATTGTTTTATTGCTTGGTTTAATTTTAGCATCGTATTTTGATATCCGTAAACGCATTATTCCAGACAAACTTAATTATGCTTTAGCTGGTTTTGGAATTATTTTAAATTTTTTTGATTTTAATTGGATTCAGTTCATTTTTCCAGTTTTTGTGTTTGCTTTTTTTGCAGTAATTTATTATTTAGGAAAAATCGGCGGCGGAGACGTCAAACTGTTTACAGCCACTGCTTTTTTACTGCCAATTTACAACAATCAGTTTTTTTTAATCCCTGCTTTGTTTTATAGTGCTTTAATTAGTGTCATTTTTTTATCTGTTTATTATGTTTTGAAGTATATGTCTAAAGGAATTGATTGGAATGAAAACAAAAAAGGAATCCAGCAAGCAGTAGTGTTAGGCTTGTTTTTAGTTGTGTATGCTGGAGTATTTTATTTTTGGGGTAAACTGAATTCTTCTATGGTTATTTTATTTTTTGTTCCTTTGCTGTTTGGCTTGGTGTTTATGGCTTTCCAGCAAGGAATCAAAAAGCACTTTTTTTTAAAACAAGTTCAAGTATCTGCTTTAGAAGAAGATGAAGTAATTGCAAAAGAATTCTTGCCTATTTCTGTTTCTAAAAATTTTAATTTTTCTGTAAAAGGAATTGTTACAGAAGAAGATAAACAAAAACTAAAAGAACTGAATATTCTGGAAGTTCCAATTTATCGTGACTTGCCTCCATTTGCTCCGTTTTTTTTAATGGGTTGTATTTTGGCGTTTGGGTTTCCTTCCTTGCTGAATGACTTGTTTTTCTTTAGTTTTTTTGCTTTTCGGATTGTATAATACAATAGTATTTCCTTTGGTTTCAATGACGCGTGCATTGCAATCTAAAGCTAGTTTTTCTGCAATTCGTGCTCTATCTGCTTGAAATGTTGGATGTACTTTGATTTTGATTAAACTTCTTTTTTCAAACCGGTGTTTTAATTCTCCAACCAAACTTTCGGTTAATCCATTTTTTCCAATTTGAATTTCTGGAATAATTTGCATGGCTTTGCTTTTCATTTCTTTTTCAAACTGATCCATAGTTCATTCACTTCCTATTTTTGTTTTCCTTGTGATCTTGCATTCATTGCAAGTAATCTTCATCATTGTTCCCATGATTCGTATTTTGCAGTTTTTTCCAATTTTGAGAAAACTTCCGCAGTTTTTGCAAAATTGTTTTTTGAGTTCTTTTGGAATCTTGACTTTGTTTCGAGTGCCAATTTTTCTGGCCAATTCAACATAGCGTGTGCTTCGTTCTTTGTGGTGTTCAAATTCTTGTTCAGCTAATTCAAACAATCGATAGATTCGTTCCAGTGCAATTTGTTCTACAATGTTTTTGGTTTTGGCTCTTTGATGTTCTTTGTATCCCATATAGATTATTAACTATTTAATTGTATTAAATAGATATGGAACGTCCTAAAGTAAAGCCTGTAGCTAAATTTAAAACAAGCGTTTTTGGTTCTGGAAAAGTTAAAAGTAAAAAAGTTCAAGATTGGCTGCGTTGGCATAAGCATGCTTTATTGAATGCCGATCGATTTATTCAAGCGAAAGATTTTGCCCGCAGAGCTGTTTTGAATTCTTTGCGTGCTTATGCAGATACTTTGAAAATAAGTCCTCAAACCAAAGAGGCTTTACTGTTGGCGCAAGATACTCGTTTGGATTTAATGAATGTACTTTCAGGTTGTGTGACTCGCAAAGAATTGAATGGACGAAAGGGAGCGTTTTTTGATAGTCAACCTTTTGTTGGTTTTTTGAAAAAATATTGTGCTTTTTTGGATTCCTGGCATGATGTATTTCCAGCATCTCGATTGAAAAATATTAAAGATCATGCAATTGCTCAGTTAGAAGATGCCCAGGATTCAATTCGTACAGAAGGCATTACTCGTTTTTTAATTCCTAAAGAAGAACTGGAAGTCATGCAGCATAATATAGATACTGCTTCAGCTATTTTTTTAGGTTTTAAAGCTAAACGTTTTTTGAAGATTCGGGCAGCTATTGTTCATGCAGTTGAACAACATGCACAGCTTCTGAAAAAGCCTTTAAAAGAAAGAAGTTAACCAACTCATTTTTATTTAATAAAAACGTATTCTTTTAATGCAGCGCCCCAAAAAACCAATTCCTGGTGGTTGGAGTTTTCGTACTGTTCGAGAAGGAACTCACAGTAAAGTTGGCCGTGCCAGAGTTGAAAAACAACCAGTGTTTTCTAAACCAAAAATTAATTGGACAGAGCGTGCTTTTGTGATTGGAGCATCTCCAAATGTTTTAAAGTCTCCGCGAATGCGTCAGCATGTTTTGGTGCGTACTTTGCGTGAGTTTTTGCATTCGTTTTCGGATCTTTCTGAGCCTCGAAGAAACGCAATTTTAGATTTAGAAAAAGTTAGATTGGATATCCAAGAAGTTCAAGAAAAATATTCTGATCGTAAAGCAATGCCTGCCAACGAGTATACGCGTTTTTTGGTTTCTTTAAGTGCAGTATTTCGTACCGGTAGTCAATGTCTTCAAGATGAATATGTACGTAATGCTGCTGAACAAATGGAAAAAAATGCAACCACTGAACGAACACGAGTGAATACTCATCAATATCGTGCATTGACTGTTACACGTGATTTTTTTAAACCCAAATTAGATACTTTAGATGAAGTTGTTCGTAGGCTGGTTGGAAATGAAGTTCAAGCCAAAGAATTGATTGGTGTTCGTGAACAAATTTTGGAAGCCGTTGATACTTTGCAAGTCAGTATAGCTGAACGAAACTAAAATCCTGTGGCTTAATTAATTGTTTTGTCTTTTATTTTTGTATGGATTTAAATTTTGATGCAAAATTTAAAATTTTAAAATTTCAGGAGAAATTTTAATGGACTTTGTTACACTTTTAGGTTTTGCAGCTGCTATTCTAACTACTTTAGCGTTTGTTCCGCAATTGATTCAAATCATGAAAACTAAATCAACCAAAGATATTTCGCTTTTAACTTTTTCTGGTTTTACGGTCGGAGTATTTTTGTGGTTAGTGTACGGAATTTTAACCAATGCTTTGCCAGTCATTGCAGCCAATATTGTTACTCTTATTTTAGCTATTTTGATTTTGTTTTATAAAATCAAATACAAATAGAATTGGAATTCATTCAGTGCTGCTGTATTGTTACTTGTCTTAATGCACTGTCGTAACACTGCCATACTGCGAATGTTGACTCCTGAACTAATAAGATTTTTTTTTGTGCAAATTAAGATGTTCTGTGCGTTCAATTTCTTTCAAATTACTCGGATCGTTGTTGTATTTGTTACCATCAATGTGATGTATATCGTAACCCACTTTTGGCCAACGTCCATGCGCATTTTTCCAGATCCATCTATGGACTGAAGTCTTCTTATCATAATCTTTTAGATCCAATCCCTCTTTATAAAAATAATAATAGCCGCCCCAATAAGGATTTACAATAACCAATCTGTTACCTACAAGTTCATACGGAAAGGGTTTGTTCACCCGTTCCCATTCACTACTCATATAATTTGCAAGTTTGTATGTTTTAATTTCAAATTTAGCTTTCAGATCGTCAAGCTTTTTTAATTCACTTTCTTTCTTATTATTTTTTTCCCTTAAAATACTAATTTCATCATCCATTTTTTCAATTTCATACTTTTGTTTTTGTATCTCTGCAGATATTAGTTTTTGTTTTTCAATTAGATTTTTTCTTTTACTATATTCAATTGAATGATAACCAATTATCGAAATAACTATTATTATCACTAAGGCAATTATCAAGAATTGCAAGTTATCAAAAAAAATTTTATTATCTTTGTCCATTTGTAATTTCGTTCTCGCCTCAAGTATTGTTTGAGTTTCTATGCACAAGCCATTGGCATCAATAGCGCCATAAATACACTCTTGTTCACTGCAAATTGGTTTGAAACCAATCTCAACACTCTTTTTTTTCACACATAAATTATTGTTGCATGAAACTTCGTCAGTTTTGCAAGTAAATCCTGGAAAAAACTCATTTTTATTATTGCAAATATTTTCAATACAAAATCCCCCTCCACACTCAGTGCCAATTGTGCAGGTGGCTCCATCATTTAGGCAATTTTTATCTAAGCAAGTTTTGCAGTTGTCTGTGGTGATTATTTCTTTTTCAGTTTTAAGATATGTAAAATCGTTTTCTAAAATAGTGTATTCTATTGATTCTTGGTTTATTCGAGGGGAGCTGCCAATACTTTCCCATTCATCTGTTACAACAGATCCGCCTGCTGGAACGTCAAAAACATGACCTGCCTTGTTGCCAACCCGGTTATTCCAATAATATGAAATGTCTAATTTTATCGGAGTAATGTAACTATTGTAAATTGTGAATCCAGTGTGGTCGTTTCTAATATAAAAGTCACCAAAACGTATGGGCGTTTTGGTTATATAGTTATCAGTTATATTTTTGACGAAAATAACTTCATTGTTTTCCTTATTAAATAGTTTTTGTGCATATATTTCTCTTTGTGTTTGGGTAGTGTATTGGCAAGCCAATGTCTGCGCTGAAACTATCGGCAAAGATAAAATAACAATCAGTGCTAAAAAAAGAATTTTGATTCGCATTTCATAATTTATGCAAAACTTATTATAATATCTTTCACACCTTCAAAAAAACAGAATGCAGCCATCGGGATTCGAACCCGAGTCGCAACCTCTCGCCAAACGAACATAAACGTGAAGAAGCCGGTCGATCGAGCGTTAGCGAAGATCGTCCTAAAGCGTCAACCGATTTTGCGGTTGTGGAAGGGTCGCATCCTGACCACTAGACTATGGCTGCTTTCTTATTAGATTGTTTTTGCGAGTTTTTTTAAACACATTGTTTGCCAATTTGTGTTAAGGTTTTACTGTGAATCGAAAAGGTTTATTTATTGTTTTTGAAGGCTTGGATGGTTCCGGTAAAGGCACTTTGTTAGCCAAAACTTCGGAGTATTTGTTTAATTCGTTTAAAGAATTGGATCAAATTGTTTTAACACGCGAACCAACATTTTCTGGAATTGGCAGAAATATTCGAGATATATTAAAAAAATCTCAATCTCCAAAGAGTGACGCGAAGCGTTTGCTTTCTTTGTATTTAGAAGACCGAAAAGAACATTTAACTAATTTAATTTTGCCGGCTCTTTCTAAAGGAGCTGTCGTTTTATGCGATCGCTACAAATACAGTACTTTAGCATACCAGCAAACTCAAGGAATTGCTTTTGAACAAATTGTGAACTTGCATAAAAATATGTTGGTTCCAGACTTGGTTTTGTTATTGGATGTAGATCCTGAAACTGCTTTGCAAAGAATTAAGACTGACAGAACCCAAATTGATAAATTTGAACAATTAGAGTTTTTAACTGAATTAAGAGAAAACTATTTAAAGTTGAAAACCTTATTGCCCAATGAACACATTGCAGTTATTGATGCCAATTCAAGTATTGAAACAGTTTTAGAATCCATTAAAAAAGAAATCAATTATTTATTGCAAGCCAGGAAATAATATGACTGAAATTAATTTTTCTGATTTTTTTAAGTTTTCATTTTCTTGGTTGTCTAAAGATTTTTTGAAATTTATTTTTATTTATTGGATAATTCAAATCATTTTTAGTTTAGGAATCTTGCTGGCTATTTCTGCATTTTTTTCTTCTTTGTTTTCTTCAGCTACTTTGTTTTCTTTTTTTAGTGCAAAAACATTGGGTCCGCAGATTTTAAGCAAGATTGTGGAATTTATTGTTTTGTTTACAGTTTGGATTTTTTTGTTTTCTTTAACTTTAATGGTTTTTCAAATAGTTTGTTTTACTCACGCTTTGAAAAAAAGTGGTTTGCCTGTTCGTCCTTTTTCTGTAAAACTAGTACTTCGTTATCTGGTGTTAAATATCTTGGAGCTTTTAGCAGTTTTATTTTATTCTTTGGATAAAAAAGTTTTGGTCTTGCAATGGTTTTCTTTGTTTTTAATCATTTTAAGCGCCTTTACGCAAACTACCAATCCTTTAATGATTGTTTTAATGGGTGTTCCTTTGTTGTTTTATTTTGGAATTGTCTGCTTTAATGCCGTTCATTGGCTTTGCTTGTCTCCTGTTTTTTTGTCTACAGAGAATGCAGGAATTCGTTCTAGTTTTCGAAAATCTTGGAATTTAATGAATGGCAAAGTCTTTGAAGCATTTGCTGTGTTTTTTATTTTATTCATTATTTTAATCATTGTGCAAGCCATTTTGTCCGTGATTTTTTCTCCAGTAGTTGATCCCTTGATTCAATCTATTTTTTCTTCTCTGCCGAAACAAATAATTATTGACTCTAATTTTTCAAGTGTTTTTGCTTCAGTGGTTACTTTCTTTTCAACTATTTTTGCAGTAACTTTTTTCTACAAACATTTATTGCAATCTCAATCTTTGCAAGAACCGGCAAAGCTTTAAGTATTGGATTCAAGTAAAGTCAGAGTCTTGTAAATCAAACATATGTTTTTATTTGTTCAATACCTTGAGACTATTTATGTACAAACAAATTATTGTTGTTCGAGCTGATTTAAAAATGGGCCGAGGAAAACAAGTGGCACAAGGAAGCCATGCTTGCCTGGAAGCGTATAAAAAAGCTTTAACGCAAGATGAAGAAATGGTTGCAGAATGGGAATCTCAAGGAATGCCAAAGATTGTTTTGAAAGTGAATTCAGAAAAAGAATTATTAGATTTGTTTGAAAAACTTAAACGCAATTTTCAAGGCTATCCTGCTTTGATTAAAGATGCCGGCCGAACCCAAATAGAACCTGGTACTATTACTTGTTTAGGGATTGGTCCAGTGCGCGAAACTGAAATTGACAAGTTTGTAAGCTCTTTAAAACTATTATAACACTATTATAGTATATGACGAAGAGTTTTTGGGCTAGTTTTCACGAAGTTGTAGAAGAAGCTGATTTAGTGATTGAAGTTTTGGATGCGCGTTTTCCTGAATTGACAAGAAATACTTCGATTGAAAATTTAGTGAAAGCCAATAATAAAGTTTTAGTTTTTGTAATCAATAAGTCTGATTTAACTAATTTAGAAATTGTGAAAACTGCCAAGCGAGAATTAGATACTCTGGGGTCAGTTGTTTTTTTGTCTGCTCAAAAAAGGAAAGGCATTGCAAGATTGCATAAAGTTTTGCGTTCATTTGGAGAGCAAGCCAAAAAAGAAATCAGAGTAGCTGTGGTAGGTTATCCGAATGTAGGAAAAAGTTCGTTGATTAATGCTTTAACTGTTCGTGCTTCAGCTCGTGTTTCTCCAAAGTCTGGTTATACGCGCGGAAAACAATTAATTCGATTAAACGATCATGTACTATTAATTGATTCTCCTGGAATTATTCCGTTTTATGAAAAAGACGAATTTTTATTAGCTTTAATTGGAGCCAAGAGTGCAGAAAATATTTCAGATGCCGAAGGTATTGCTTTAAAATTGGTTCAATTTATTTTAGCCCGCAATCCAAAAGCCATTGGCAAAGGATTTGGTGTAACTTTAACCAAAACAGAGCCTATTGATTGTTTAGAAGAATTGGCGCGGGCTAAAAAGAAATTAATAAAACACAATGAGCCGGATTTAGATGCTATCGGAAAACAATTGATTACCAAATGGCAAAATGGGGAAATAAGACTGAATTCGTAAGCAAATCTTTTGCAGTCAGCTGTTTGAGACTTGCCTTATTTTTAAATTAAGTTTTCATTTTTGTGCTGATTCATTTATGACTTTTTGTAATTTTTCTAAAAACTCGCTTGTGTCTACAAAATAGTTTGGATACGCTTTTTGCAGATCAGAAATAGTATCTACTCCAACAAGAACAACATCATATTCTTTTCGATCTCTCGTTCTTTTTTCAGCTTCAGCGTAATCTTCAATTGCTTTTTTTTCCTGCTCTTTTGTATATAATCTATACGTCAATTTTCCAGCTAGAATATCTAGCTCCAATAGGAAATATTGTGCTTTTCTAGTGCCTTTAAGTGTTTCAGTAAAATGTGTAATTGTGGCAGCCCATGTTTTCATTTTGCTGATTACTTTTAGTTCTTCTTCTTTTTTCTTAATTTCCAAGTATAATTCTTTTTTATCTGAAATGGTACCCGGAACTGTTGGGCAATTTTCTATTTTTGCAAAGGCAGAACTTACAAGTCTAAAAAAATTCATCCATTCTGCATTTCCTTCATTGGATTTAATTGCCTGTCTAGTAAAAAAATCCACTGTTTCAATAGCGGTTGCCCACAAATGCTGCAATTTTGACCTTAACTGAATCTCAACCAGCAAACCATTATAATCTGTTTTTCCTTTTTTGTCACTAAAATATTTATAAATAATATGAATACTTCGGTAACCGTCTTGCTTTGGATGGATGATATAATCTTTTACTCCAACTCTTTTGTGTTTTAAATCTCCCTTTATATAATAATCTTGATAAAGTTTTCTTACTTGCGGTACTGTTTCTAAAACAGCTCTGCATCCGCCAATGTCCTGCATTTGACTTAGTTTCATTGTTGGAGGCAGTTCATTGTAACTTCTTTTTAATTTTTTAATAATCGCAGGAATTCGCTTTAACCGCTGTGCAGTTAATGCGTTTTTATTAACTTGAATTGCCTTTCTCTTTAACCTGATCTTGAATACATGCATTGGATAACTGTGAATGGCCCTGAAATTATCCAAAATTTCAATTGCGTTATTTTTTTCATCTTCTGAGGCAGAATCACTGCTTAAAATACTGCCGGCATGATCGATCTTGGATTTTGATACGTGAATTGGTTTTGTCCATTGCATTCTATATTTATATAGCCTTCATTATTTAAGTCTTTCATTTTGCGCGGTTATAGGCTAAATTCATTTTGGTAAGAATGCTTGAAATACTGCGTTTATTAGCCAATTTTGAAATATTGGTGATAATCTAATGTTCTGTAAGTTAATTTTGCGCGGTTTCAAATAACCTTGTGTTGTCCTAGGGTATTGTGTTTTCTAATTACAAATCTTTAATAATTTGAAATTCTTTATTTGTGCATGGCTCAATTGAAACGTAAAGTAACTTTGGTTTTCTTTTTCTTGTATGCTATTTTTGGCATCATTTTAATGTATTTGTTTTTCTTTAATTTAGGCCTAACCTTTGAACGCCAAATTATAGAAGGCCAGCCCATAATTGTTTTAAAGAACAATTCATTGCATTTAATTCGAGACATTAATTTGCTGGATTCTAAAGGCGAATCCAAGCTTTCGTTAGCTCAATTATTGCCTGGCGAACAATCGGTTGTAGATTTGAGTTTGTTTTCTGGAAACAAAATTTCAGCTACGGCTCCGTTTCATTCGAGTGCAGAAATTGTTTTAGCTCAAGGCGGGAATATTTCAAACCTTACAGCCCCTAAATTAGCGTATAATTCAACGTATCCTGTGCCGGCTATTGTAAGTCAATTATTTCCGGTTTCATTTGATGTCTGTAATTCTGGCCAGCAGTCTGCAGATGTTGTGTTAAGTTTCGCTTTTGATGTGCAATTCTTTTCTTCTTCAAGCATAGAACAAACTGTAACCATTGCAGGTTCAGAGTGTAAAAATTTAAGTTTCCAGTTTATGCCTTTAAAAGCAGGAGATTCTTCCATTCGGTTTGTTTTACAATATGGAGATACCAGGGAAAATATTCCTGTAAGTATTCAAATTGTTGGAACGTAGTCCAGTTGGTTTTTTAAATGACAAAGTTATAAGTTATACAATAATCTAAGGTGAAATTTGAATGGCAGTACCTAAACCTGAACAATCGCAAGATGTTAGTATTATTAAAATTATTCAAGACATGGTTCGCGAAGGAGAAAGCGAAGAAAAAGTTATTCAAACTTTAAAAGAACTGGGTGTCGAACCCGACAAAGCCAAACGCTTATTGTTGTTGGGCCAAGCAGACACGTTTGGTTTATTGCGCGGAGAAATTTCTAAAATTGTGCAAGATGATTTAGAAAAACAAAAACCTTCTATTCAAAAATATTTACAAGAACAATCTGAGAAAGCTGGAAAAGAATTAAAGAAAACAGTTACCGGTGAAGTTTTAGAAGACGTTAAAAAATACGAAAAAGAAATCACCGGGCAAAGCACTACGTTTAAAGATCAAATGAATGAAAACATTCATCGAGTTACAGAATTAACGGATCGAGTGACCCGCTCCAGTGATACCTTAGGTGTGCGTGTAACTAAAGTAGAAGAAGACTTGGATGAAATGAAAATTAAAGGAATTGGAATGCGCAACAAATACATTGCAATCGGAATGCTGGTTTTGGGCTTGCTGTTTGTTTTAGCTTCTTTGTATTTGTTTTTTGTCAGCTTTAAAGGAATCCTAGTCATTGACACATTAATTGTAACTGTAATTGTTGCCTTGATTGGAATTACTTTAATGTTTGTAAGTACTTTGGTATAAGTTTAAACTAGCAATCGATTGAGTGCTGTTTGATGAACTAGTAAATGCAGAAATTGTTGTCGTTCCGGTAAAATGCGTTGAAGTTCAGTAAGCAAAATGTCTTTTCCAGAAGATTGAAATGCTCTTTTTAAAACATTAAAAAATGCATTGTATTCGGCTTGTTTTCTAGTTCTGTGTGCTTCAATTTCCAATTGAGTCATAAGACCATTCAAGGAATGTACAAGTCTTCCAATGTCGCTGTGTTCTTTCACATTGTGTTCTCTGCTAATTTGTACAAGTTCACGCAATGCTTTTTTAACAAGTTCTGGTTCGGTTGTTTTTCCAGTTATGATTTCTTCAACTAAATCAATAGTTGTAATCAATTCCAATACACGCCGTTTTCGGAATGGATTTATTTTCAAACTGTTTGCCAGCTCTTTAAGCGCTTGATTTTTTACTGCTCTTCGCGCAGCTTCTGGATCAATTGCTTTTTGAATTAATTTAGTATAAGCCCTCACTGCTTTTTGGATTAATGGTTCATCTATTGTTCGATAGGGTTCTGGTTGTATCTTGTGTTTAGTTTTTATGCGTTGTTTTTCTTTTTTGGAAAGTGCACTTCTCTTTATTTTAGGAGAGCGTGCTGGTTTTTTTGGAATCGGCATAATTTGTTTTTGTGATAATTTCTAATATGTTTTAATTTTGTCCAAACTTGTGTTTTCCAAAAACTTTTTCTGGTTTTCCTTTTTCAATCTCATGTGCTTTCTTTAAAGCTTCCAAAGCAGCTTCCAGTAAGACTTTTTCCCGCAAGCTTTCTGAAACCTTGTATCTTCGTTCGACTTCAATTACAATATCTCCCAATTCCATGTACATTTTTTTCACCCTCTACTACCAATATGCTTCAATTTTGTTCTTAAAGATTTCCTCACGTTTTGAACACTGCTTGTTTTCCAATTAAAACCTCAAACGTTTTTCCAATATTTTGTGCGTCTTCTAAGTTAATGGAATAAAACTTCCCAGTATTTCTTAATTGATTTTCTTTTAAAAAAATCCATCCTTTTCTGGGAACTTTCCAAGCAATCAGTAACTCTAAACCTGAAACTTTAGCCCAAGCTTGTAATTCTTCAAATTTGCTGACTTCAATATTCAAGTAGTTTCCATTCCAGGCTTTGGCTTCCACGGCAAAACCTTTTCCGTTTTTTAATGCAACCAAGTCTGGGCAAGGAATATCACTTGAACCAGAACCTGCGACTCGTGCACAAGCATAGCCTTCTTTGAATAACATTAACAATAATTCGCGTTCTGCATTGGCTCCTTTAGCATAATGTGTCATATGCTAGAATTAAGCTTGAAAACCTTAAAAAACCAATGATTGGTACAATTGTCTTAGTTTTTGGTACAGGGTCTTTTTTAAAAACACCTTGGTGTACTAGTTTTATATAAATAATTCAAATTTAATAATTTGAATAATACATTTACAAACAGAATTAGCCTAAAAAATGGCTGAGATTATTTAATGCTTAATCAGCAAACCAGCAAAGGAATTGTTTTTAAGGTAAAAGTTTTACCGAATTCCAATGCATTTGAAGTTTTAGGCTTTGATTCCTGGCAGCAAGCCTTGCGAATCAGAGTCCAAAGCCCTGCAATTGAAGGGCAAGCAAATCAAGAATTGGAAAAAAAATTGTCAAAATTTTTGGAAACGAAAATAGAAATTATTCAAGGACATACTTCAACTCAAAAAATAGTGCGAGCTGAAACTTTTTCCAAGCCTTTATCTCAGCTTTTTTTAAAAACTAATTCTAAGTAAATTGCGAAAATGCATAAAACATAAAGGAGAGATACAGTATGGCTAAAACCTACATTAATACAGTAAAATACGAAGTTACCATTAACTTTAATATTGACGGTGTTGTGGAAAAACACGATATTGTCGGAGCAGTCTTTGGACAAAGCGAAGGTCTTCTTGGAGAAGACTTAGATTTGCGAGAATTGCAAAAAAATGGAAAAATTGGAAGAATTGAAATTGATCAAAAAACAGCCGGTGGAAAAACCAACGGAACACTAATTATTCCCAGCAGCTTAGATATGGTGGAAACCTGTATTCTAAGTGCTGCAATTGAAACCGTAGACAAAGTCGGACCCTATGTGTCTGGTTTTACTACAGTCAAAATTGAAGACACAAGAAGCTTGAAACGAAAAGCTGTCACAGAACGTGCCAAACAATTATTGCGTACTTTAATGCAAAACCAAATTCCTGAATCTTCAGAATTGGCTCGAGAAGTAAGAGAAGAAGTTCGAGCTTCTGAAATTGAAGAATGGGGGCCAGAAAAATTGCCTGCAGGTCCTGCAGTCGAAGAAAGTGACTCAGTCATTGTAGTAGAAGGACGAGCAGATGTTGTGAATTTACTAAAAAACAACATTAAAAATGTAGTTGGAATGCGCGGAGGAAATATTCCTCGAACCATTATGGAATTAGGTAAACGGAAGTCGATTACTTTGTTTGCCGATGGTGATCGAGGCGGAGAATTAATTTTAAGAAAACTCCAGCAGACTACGAATGTAGACTTTGTGGCCCGTGCTCCGATTGGAATGGAAGTAGAAGAATTGCCACGCAAAGAAATTATTATTGCGTTGCGGAAAAAAATTTCCTTAACCAATAAAGCCAGACCAACCAGCGATGACTTTGGTCCAGTGGAAGATGCTCATGTTGAACCTTCCGTTGAATCAACTAGTTTGCATGAAGCACCCAAACCTTTTGTGCAACCTGAACGAAAACCGTTCTTTCAAAAACAAGAATTTAGAACAGAACGAAAAGATTTTAGACCTGAAGTTCGAAGTTCTTTTTCTGAGCCTAGGTTAGAACCTTTGCCTTTAGAAGAAGAAGATTCTTCGGTTCCAAAATTAATGGATGAAGACCCAGAAATCAAATCATTCAAACCTTTGCCATCCATTCATAAAACAGGTGGAACAGATGGAAATGAGTTCTTATCCGTTTTAGAAGAATTGAAAGGAACAGGCAAAGCAAAGTTTTTGGATTCTTCCAACAAAGAACTGAAAACAGTGGAAGTCCGAGATTTGGTTCATAGTATCAAAGAAGCCAAAGGCTTGCATGCCATTGTCTTTGATGGAGTTGTAACCAAACGTTTGGCTGAAGCTGCAGAAAAATATTCAGTATCTTTTGTAGTAGGACGCAAACGAATCAAATTCAGAGATCCTAAGAAAACCAAAATCATTGCAGCCGAGTAATTCGTTTGAAAAATGGGAAAGTTTTCTTTCCCTTTATTTTCTTTTTTTTAACATTTCTAAATCAAAATCAGTGATTCCTTTTTCAATTTCTCTAAATATTTCAGCCGATGTTAAATCTTGTTCAATTCCTTCTTCAATTGCTGAATGAACTATGGACAAGACTCGCGTACTCAATTTTTTTTCACCAGAAATGGTTTGAACCAATTCAGGGTATTTTTCTGCAAGTCCTAGTGTTTCTACTCTAGCTAGACTAATTGCATGTTCACCTATTTCAGTCATTCTTTTAAAATAATTTGCTGCGTGTGTTGTGCCTAACATTTTTTGAGCGATTCCAAATTGTCTTAATCGTTCGCTTGTAGGTTTACTGAAATCTAAAAATGCATGAATTGCACGATAAGCAGTTGTTTTTTGAGTTTGATTTAAAGAAATTTTATATTTTTGAATCGCGCGATTGAATGCTCCAACAACTAATTTGGTTCCAGCATATCGAACTATTTTTTGTTCAAAAATTGCTGGTTCAGCTCTATGTCTGCGTTGAAGTCTTCGATCTTTTTTCCCACGCAATCGTACTTCATACAAGCGTTTCGCTGAACGAACAAAAGCATTTTTTGGCATAGTTTCAGTTATTTTTTTATTTTAATTATCTATTTTTTCTTTTTACTTTTGCTTTCTTCCATTACTGGAACTGAAACTCTTACGCTAGTATACAAACCATAACCAAACATTAAGATTGCAATCCAGATGAATAAGAATGCTACATCGGGTGCAACTGCACTATACATTTGTCTTATGCCTAGTTTGCTTTGATCTGGTCTAAAATATACATTCATAGAATCTTGAGCAATTTGCTGACAGGTTCCTATAAAAGTTAAGTCATTGCCTGCACTGATAATACAATTGTTGACTACTTTTACATTTTCCCATGTTTCAAACATTCTAACTCCTGCTTGAAAAAACATTAATAGTCCAGCAAAAAATAAAAATGCACCCAGCATTCGAACCAATTGCAAAGTTTTCCCGCTTAAAGAATATGTTAACATTCGTTTCATACATTCAACCTCGTAAATTACACTGATATACTGTGTATTTTGGGTCTATTTATTTGTTCCGAGTGCTGTTTTATTTAAAAAAACAACGCAATTTAACTTTTAATACACTTAAACTGCAGATTTTGAGCCCGTGGTTTAATGGTAGAATGGCGCATTGACATTGCGTCGAAAGGAGTTCGATTCTCCTCGGGCTCAACCGTAACCCAGTTGACGTGTTGTGGTGCGATTACACCTTGAGTGTAATGCACATTAAAACGTGTTCGTTTTAATTGTGCTTTCGTTACACTTCAGCACCACTGCCTTGATAGGTTGATTTTATGTTAGTGAAATCGTTGAAAGATTTACCGGAATTTACTGCCGGAGATAATTCTTTTTTGCGCGAAATTTTAAATTCCAATAAAGAAAAACTTTCAATAGGTTATTCTTTGGCTTGGTTTCGAGTTCTTCCAAAACATAAAACATGGCAACATGCTTTGGCTGCCAGTGAAGTGTATTACATTATTTCCGGAAAAGGAATCATGCATATTGACAAAGAATCTAAAGAAGTCCAAGCCAATGACACTGTGTACATTCCTCCGAATGCTTTGCAATGGATTGAAAATAGTTCAGAAACTGAAACTTTGGTTGCTTTATGTATTGTAGATCCTGCATGGAAACCTGAACTGGAAACTGTTTTAGAGTAAAATGTAAATTAATTGCACTAAACCCTGTTTGAATTTTTTAACCTTAATCAGTTTTAGTTTTTTCTGTTTTTGTTTTCCATTAAATAAAGGAATTCCATTTCCTAAAAAAACAGGAATGACTGTAATAATAAATTCATCAACCAAATTGTGTTTCAAAAATTCGTTTACAGTAAAAGCTCCTCCCACTAACCAAATAGGTTTTTGTTCTGTATGTTTTAATTTTTTTACAAACGAATTTACATTTCCTTTTACAAAATTTACATTTTCGTGCTTGGGTCTTTGTTTGCTGTTGGTAAAAACAAAACATTTTTTTTCAGCAAACGGAAAAGACGAAAATCCCAAAGCTTGCCGGTAGGTAGTATTTCCTACCAAGACTGTGCCAATTTTTTTGTAAAATGTTTTGTACCCATAATCTTCGCTTTCATTTTCAAATGGCTTTAACCAGTCAATGGACCCATTTTTTCGTGCAATAAATCCATCCAAACTCATGGCGATGTATAGAATAACTTTAGTTTTGGGTTTCATAAATTCACTGTAAGCATTGCAATTCCATTCTTTTAAAAGGATTTGTTTTCAAATAATTTATTATCCAGCGGATGTGGTTTAGTTAGATTGCAGTTTTTGCAATTGTGGCTTTTTGAGAAATGCAGGTGTGTTCTAATGGCATGAAACGACCTTGCCAAGGTCGAAGTCCGGGTCCGATTCCCGGCTCCTGCAAATACTTCTCAAAATTAATTTCTGCGTAATGAATGTCTTTGTGTCTTGGTACAATTCCTGTTTCTTTGTAAACTTGATATTTGTATAGGTGCTTTGGGTTATTGGGTTTTATTTTTTGAAAGAATTTGTCAATTTCGTTTCTGTCTAGAATCCAAATTTGTTCTTTTCCAATTTTTGCGTTAAATCCTAAATCTAAAAACATATTCCAAACTTCTTTCAAAAACACTGGATCGTGTGAGGTTATTTCAATTTGCGCGCTGTGTGTATGATGTCTGTGAAACCCACCGTCTGTGTCAAATAGTCCTCGCAGAAATGCTTTTTTGTATTCAGCTTGTTCATAAACTTGTTTTGGAATGTGCATTCTTCCTTTTTTATATCCAACCGGAATGCTAAATTCAAAAGCTAAATATTGATGTGCTTTTTTGGATGACAGATTGCAATGCACTACATTTCGCTGGTATCGAAACCAAGGTTCTGCTTGAAACAAGTTTTTCATTAATTGTTTTACATGAGATTCAATATAGATTTTGTCTGAAACTATTCCTTCTGAAATAATGATTCCATAATTCTCTGTTGTCAAACATCCATCTCCATATACTATTCCAAGGAATTCCGCTAGTTGTTCGGACATTGCAGGTAAGCTTACTTCATGTGTTCTAAACTTTAAAGTAACAAATTTTAATTTGTTTAAATTAACTGTAATATTTGCTTTTTGTATCAATTTTAATAAATTATTTTGAGGGATTTTTATAGTTCCTGAGTTATAAAACAAAACTGTTGATCGATTTACTTCTAAGAATTCAGATATTTGAGTCCAAGTCATTCCAATGTTTTGCTTTATAGTTTGCAATAGTTTGTGTTGTTCTTCTTTTCCAATATTCAAATATGAGTTATCCATTCAATCCCTCTCTAAGTTGAAATAACTTGCATTTTTTTTGTTTATAAAGAATCTGAGACCCTGCAGTTCCTCTGTTTCCAATGAAATTCCTACTAGTGCATTCCAATACCTGTTGGCATTGAATGTTAACCGGAAACACCGGAAGTCTACTTCAAATTCTTTTTTAAACTCTCAATTCCTTTTACTGTATATGACTGAATTTTCAATGATTGAAGCTGCAGCTCGAACTATTATTGAATCTGAAAAAACGCGAAACAAACTGGTGCAGGAATTAATGCCTTTGCGCAAACAAGTTTTGCCCAGTTCTCCTGAACTCTTAGAATCTTCTTTAACTTTCAAACTTTCCAAAGCTGTTTTAAATCAAAAAATTGCAGCAGCAGACTCTGGTTTTTTGGGAAAAAACTTGCATGCTTTAGATTTGGTTGTTATTCGCACTGCAGGCATTGTTTTCTATTATCAAGATAATAAAGTGCAAGCCTGTGAATATTTACCTAGCTTTTATCCGTTTCCTAAAATTGTAATCTTAAATGATCCTTTGCAAAGAGAAGAATTTGACTGCAATCAATCCTTGCATAGACTCAAAGAAGAAATTCAAATGTGCATTGATTTAATTCAAAAATTTTCTCCTCAATGCTGTTTGATTGATGGAAGCATTGTTCCCCAGTATGCGGATAAGCCCAGAAATAATTCAAAGGCGCATTCGTTTTATTTAGAAGTCATTCAATTGTTTGAAAAATTATACAAAATAGCTGAAGAAAACAATTGTGAATTGATTGCCTGTGTCGAAGATTCTCGCGGAAACAGATTTAATTCTATTTTAAGCCAAGAAATTTTAAACCAAGAAAATTCTTCTTTGAAAAACTTGTTTGATTCTGTTTTATTAAATTCTTTTTTAGCTGAAGGTGAACGAACTTTTGCATTCAAGTATGCTTCCAATTTCAAAGAACATCCCATATTGAATGACTTTAAACCAGAAAATGCGCACTCAATTTTTGCTTGCTATTTGAAACCCAGCGAGTACGATAAACCTTTACGCTTTGAATTTTTGCATAAAACTGGAAATTTAACCGAACACACCAATCAAATTGCTTCCATTATTTTTGCTTTATCTAGTTTTCACCGCGAGTACGCTTTTCCCACTCCCTTAATTGAAGCTGATTTACGCGCTAGACTTAAACAAGAAGAAATGGATTTAATTTGCAACAAAATATTTGACAAGGTTGGAATGCAGTCCAAGTTTGCCATGCGCAGAAGCAACCGGCCATTTTAGTCCAAAGTATTATAAGCACTTATTGCACTAATTTTAGTGTAAACAGTGCGGAGGTGAAGGAATGAAGAATGTAACTTTAACTTTATCTATCTCTAGAGAATTAAAAGAAGAAATGACTGAAATTAAAGGAATTAATTGGAGTCAGGAAACACGGCAGTTTTTAGAAGAGCGAATTAAGCGGTTAAGAGTTCTGCAAAAATTAGATGCTTTGACTAAGAATAGTTCTCTTACTGAAAAAGACGTTCTTGAATTGGGCCGAAAAATAAACCAAGGAATTGCGCGCAGGCATGCTTTCAAAAAATAAGAATGTGATTCTTTGCCTGAATTAAAACTTGTAGTTGATGCCAATGTAATTGTTTCTGCTTTATTGAAGAATGGTCAGACGCGTGAACTTTTGCTTTCCGGAAAATTTGAAAAGTTGGCTGTTCCTGATTTTATTCAAGAAGAGCTTTTCAAATATTTAGATGAATTTTCGAAAAGACTGGACTGTGAAAAGAAAGAACTTCAAGATACATTGGCTGAACTTTTTGAATCTGCCAAAATTGAAATTTTTCAATCTGAATTTTATTCAGATTTTTCAACGAAAGCAAAGTCTTTAATTTCAGATTCTAAAGATACTGCTTACTTGGCTTTAGCGCTGAAATTGAATTATTCTATTTGGTCGCAAGACCCAGATTTTAAGGCTCAAAATGAAATCAAAATTTATACTACGCTTGATTTAATTAAGTTAATTTCAATTTAATCAATTTGTCCTGAGAAGAAGCAATCGGGTGTTTTAGTTTACTTTTTTCACAATTCCTTGGCTGGCATCTACTTGTACTAAGTCTCCGTCTTTGAATACTTTGGTGCCTTGTCCTGTTCCTACAATACAAGGTTTGTTCATTTCTCGGCTGACAATGGCTGCATGGCATAGTATTCCGCCTTCGTCTGTAACAATGGCTTTGGCCTTATGCATAACAGATACATAATCCGGATGGGTTGTAACTGCAATCAAAATATCTCCTTCGTGTACTTTATGCAAGTCATTGACTCCTTTCACAATTTTTGCAGTTCCTTCAACTATTCCCTGGCAAGCACTTAATCCTTTAACCTGAATAATTGGGCTCGTTGATATTCCTTGGAATTTGAATATTTTTTTCAATGTGGGAACAATTTTGTTTCCAGAAATTACCTGCGTTTTTTTGTTTTTTAAAAATATCAAGAATCCTTGCATGCGTTGTTCAATTTCGTATTGGTTTGGAACTTTTTTCTTTTTCAAAAAATCCACAATTTCTTGCTGAGTTAAATAGGAGAATTCATGTAAACTTAAATTCATTTCATCTGCGATCAATTTGAAAAATTTTCTGGCGAAGAAAATACTCTGTCTTCGAAAATCATCTCGTGCATCTTTCAGGTAGCCTAGTTTTTTTGCTAAATGAATTGCCTTTAAATCGTTTTTAGAAATTTTTAATTCCTTAACTATTTGATCAAAACTCACAGGCTGTGTTATCTTAGAGCTTTTTAAATTTTCTGCAAATGCACTAAATTCTGTGATGCTCCAAGGTGCATTGTGAATATCCAGACACGACATCCATGAGTATTCTTCAAATAATTCTTCCAACTTTTGTTTGCTTGGTTTTTCCTTAAGTTTTTTTAGTTCTTCCTGCAAAATAATAATTTTGGCTTTCTGTGCCGGCCGCAGCAATTCAGTTGAGTATTGCATTACTTTTTTTTCTGGAATTTTTCGCATGTATTCATTTAAAATATTTGCAGTTTTTTTGGAAAAGAATTCACTTCCAATATGTGCAATCCATAACACAGTTGCATATTCGATGGCAATCTTTTGATATTCTAAATAATCCTTTACTGTGTTTGAATTTATTTTTTTTAATTTTGCCAATTTTTTAGATACTGCAAGATATTCATTCCCTTTTTTGAAGAATATTTTAGAAAATTTCTCCAAACTTTTAGTGTCTTTGCAATGATTTTCAATGATCGTGTCTTCAAATTGTTTCCAGTCAGCTAATTCTGCATAATATGCTTCATTGCTATTTTCTGGAGTAAAAAACTGTCTATGAACTGGTTGTGAAATCATTCCATTTACCTTATTTGAAATGCATTTCAGTGCAATTTCTGTGTATTGAACACCGTATTCTCTAGAATAAAACTTTTTCCAATTCATTTTTTTTCCCCTTTCAAACCAAGCAATTGTTCAGCATACAACTTTTTTTCTGGAAATCCCAATTCTTTTCGAATTAAAATAATTCTTTTCAAATATTCAGCTAATTTTTCTTTAGGCTTATTATCATAACCCTTATCGGTGTACAAAAAACAATCCAATACATCTGCATCTTTGGCTAATTCTACATACGGATTTTTTGAATAAATATGTTTGTCACTGTGTTGGGCAATGGCGTCTGAAATTAGCTTGATTTCTTGTGAAGAAAATTCTTTTGATATTTCCATCCATTCTCTTGCAATTTCACTGCCTTTCAATGCATGGTTTTCATATTTTCCAGTTAACACCACTGCTAAATCATGCAGGCAACCTATAATTTCTGCATATTCTATATTTAATCCTCGTTTTTCAGCTAAAATTCTAGCCATTTGTGCACAGGATGAGCTGTGTTTGAGTTCCCATTCAATTGAACTGTCCCGTTCTTTATTTGGAATTTTTGAATGTATTAATTCAAACACCACACGAACCTGAAGTTTTTCCGAACGATTCAATGAATTTCCAATAAAATGATGATAGCTCATTATCTTGCCCCCATACACATACTGAGTTAAGTAAGTTAATATTGTTCTTTACCCCCCGTAAGGGGGTTATTATTTAATTGTTTAGGGATAAAGATTTCTATGAATGAATCTTTATTGAATGATTTGGGTTTAACCCATGGAGAAGCCCGAGTTTATTTATCTTTATTGAATTTAGGTCCTTCGAAGGTTGGTTTGATTGTAAAGAAATCCAATGTGGCTTCTTCGAAAGTATATGCAATCTTAGATAAGCTCATTCAAAAAGGATTGGTTAGTTACATTTTTCAAGGAAAACTAAAAGTGTATTCTGCAGCGAATCCTTTACGGTTATTGGATTATGCGGAAGAACTGAAGGATAAAGTAGACGAAACTAAAATTCAACTGGAAAAAATATTGCCTTTGTTGGAAAGTAAATTTTTAGCAACCCGGGCTGACTATCACGCGGAAATTTTTGAAGGCTTGAGGGGTATACGAAATTTTTTTGATTTATCTAAAAAAGATTTAAAAAAAGGAGAAGTTTTGTATACCTTGGGATATACGCAAGAAGCCAGTAGTTTATTTTCCGGTTACTTTAAAGAATACCATCGCTGGAAAGCCAAACAAAAAGTTTTGTCCAGAGTTATTTTTACTTACGAT
>JAUSKK010000002.1 GCA_030649345.1 Candidatus Iainarchaeum sp.
AAATAAAGAAAAAATAAATAATGAAACAAAGCTAGGTGCAAAAAAAGAACCAAACGTTAACTGCAAACCTAAAGTAGTAAAAAAAATGGTTACAAAAAAATCACGCAAACCTTTAATGGCTGCATAAATATCCAAACTATACGGCAAAGCAGACAAAGCCAAACCAGCCATAAATGCACCCAACGGAATCGGCAAATGTAAAATAAATTCTGCTAAAAAAATAAACACAAAACAACTCGACAAAGCAGCTAAATATAAAAGTTCATGAGATTTTGCAGCAAACTGATAAACAGCAGGATAAACGTATTTGCTTAAAGCAAATGAAATAATAACCAAGATAGCACCCGAAAACAAAAACTGCAGTAATTGTTCACCGGATAAAAATAATGAAATATTGGTAATGAATGGCAGTAAAACAATGGCAATAATGTCTTGGACAATTAATATTCCAACCAAGATCCGGCCATGCAAAGTGTCTAATTTTTTTTGGTCGGATAAAATTTTGATAACCACCATAGTAGAAGAAAAAGAAATAGCTAAACCCAACAGCAAAGCTTCTGAAAAGCTCAGCAAATTCAAAAAATTACTGATAAGTACTACAAAAGTAGTGGTAATTAAAACTTGAAGAATTCCTGCAAACAAAACTACTTTTCCTACACTTTTTAGTTTCGAAAAATCTGATTCCACTCCAATGGAAAATAACAAAAAAGCCACTCCCAATTCAGACAAAATGCGAATTTCGGCCAAACTGGTTAAACCTAAAGGAATATCAAAAAAAGTCCAATTCAAAGAACCTAAGCCGGCCGGCCCTAAAACCACTCCAGCCAAAATATAAGCCAGCAAAGAAGGCTGTTTTAAAGCACGGGCTATAAAATTAAAAAAAGTAGCAAAAACTACAATTAGACCTAAATCAACTAACAAAGATAATTCAAGCACCATACAATAATCTTTAGAGTTTTCTTATTTTTAAGCCTTCGGATGTGTCGTCCAATTGAATTCCCAACTGGGTTAATTGAACCCTTACAGCATCTGCTTCCTTGAATTTTTTTTCTTTTCGTAATTTTTCTCTTAAATCAATTAATTCTTTTTCTTTTGAAGTTAATTGAACAGTTAATTGTTCCCAAGAAAAGATTTCAAAAATAGAATCCAATTCTTTAAAAAAATCTAAAACAATTCGAGTGTCTTGTTTGGAGAAATTTCCTAAATCCATGGCTTTATTTACTTGTTTTTCAAAAGCATACACTACAGCCCAACCATTCGGAAAATTAAAATCATCATTCATTTCTGCAATAAAGCTTTCCCGAGCTGTTTCAGTCAGTTTCTGAATTTTGTCAGAAACAATTCCTTGTTTTGAAACTTCCTGCAAACGTTGTAAAAATAAATTCAATCCATTCAAAGAACGAATGGTTTTTTCCAATTCATTCCACGAAAAATCCAAACGAGAACGATAATGCATTTGAGAAATAAAAAAACGAAATTCTTTACCGGAATGTTTTTTCAGCAAATCTTGAATTTCAATATAATTGCCTAAAGATTTAGACATTTTTTCGCCTTCGACATTCAAAAAACCAGAATGCAGCCAATATTTTACAAATGGTTTTTTTCCAGTAGCTGCTTCGCTTTGCGCAATTTCATTTTCGTGATGCGGAAATTTTAAATCTTGAGCTCCTCCATGCAAATCAATTTGTGTTCCCAAATGTTTTAAGTTCATGGCACTGCATTCAATATGCCAGCCAGGTCTTCCGTTTCCGAATGGAGCGTCCCAGGAAGCAATACCTTCTTCTCCTGTTTTAACTTTTTTCCATAAAGCAAAATCTTGGGCTGAATGCTTTTCATATTTATCCGTATTCACTCGCAGACCAGTTACTTGGGTTGTTTTTTTAATTTTAGATAATTTTCCATAATCTGCAAAAGCAGAAACTTTAAAGTAAACTCCGTCCTCGGTTTCATATGCAAATCTTTTTTTCAACAAAATTTGAATCAAGGAAATAATTTCAGGAATATGTTCTGTGACTTTGGGATGAACTGTCGCTGGCTGAATATGCAAGGCAGTTAAATCCTTAAAAAAAACATCCGTGTATTTTTTGCCTAAAGAAAATAAGTCTGTATTTTGTTCACGGGCACGCTTAATCATGTCATCATGGACATCAGTAATATTCACAACATAATTAACTTGGTAATGCAGATATTCCAGATAACGGCGAATCATGTCAAAAGCAGAATAGGTTCGCGCATGACCAATATGCCCTGGACCATACACGGTTGGACCGCAGACATACATCCGAATTTTTCCTTTATCCAAAGGAATAAATTCTTCTTTTTGTTCAGTTAAAGAATTGAATACTTTCAACATAAATTCACTATACACATTAAAGCACAGGAAATTAAAAAAAGGAACTGTTTTTCTTAAAATAAACACACGCCAATACACCTTTTTTGAAAGAAACAACGCCTTTGGATTGAATTAAAGTATTGCTTAAAGTTTTTCCTTTACCCCAATGCAAAGTTGTATTTTGAGCAGGATACTTGAAACCTTTCAAAGAAAAGCCTTGCACCATTTCACTTAATGGAATAAATGAAACAAACATCCCAGGAACTCCTGAAATGACTTGTTTTTTTGAAGCCAAAAAAACTTCTTGATTTCCAAACACCAATTTTGCTTGAATTATTTTTGGGATTTGAACTAAAAGAAAAACATGAGTCAAAACCATATCTGCACGATTCCCCCAGGCACCTAAAATAATAATTTCTTTAAATTTTTCTTTTTTACAAAAATTTATAGCAAGCTCAATATCCAAAAAATCTTTTTCAATTGGAAATTTTAATTGGCTTACGTTTTTAAATTTTTTTAATGCTTTTTTTGAAATCGAATCCATATCGCCAATAATTAAATTTGGAACCAATTTTGTTTTAACCAAATGATTGGCTCCGCCATCGACCGCAATCAAAAAGTCCGAAGATTGAATTAAAGACAAATCTGTTTTCGCCAGTACACCGGCACAAAGCAAAACAGCCCGCTTTTTTTTAATGAACATAACTTACTTTTTGTTCTTCGTATTTAAAAGGTTGAACTAAAAAATTAGGCAAAAAGAAATTGGAACGCAAACATTTGCGGTGAATTTTCCACTTACCTTTATCCAATACAAGGTCCCAATCCACCAATTTAGAGTTAACATAAATGCCAATTGTAAAAAAAGACACTTTACTTTGTGTTTGAGTTGAAGAAAATCTAGGTTCGTGAATTATTTTTTTAAATTTTGCAACCCGCTGCTGAATTTCAGGCAAAGTATCTTGCGTGCTAAAATGATTTTTCAATAAATCATCGGAAGAACTCAGAATAATTCGATACTGGTTAATGCCAGTATATTTAAATAATTTTGGAATAAATGTCCAATTTGTTTTGGATAATTTAATTTTTGATGAATTCAAAAAATCTTCTAAACTATCCAAAGTATTCAAAAAAACAATTTTTTTCTTTTTAGCATCGTACACAAAACCCAGCCAGTTGTTTCCAAAATTAGAATGCGGCACAAAACTGCCCAATAAAAAGTTGTCAAAAAATTCTCCAAAGAAGAATATTCCGGATTTTGGAAAGGTTTCTTTCAAGTTAGTTACTAGTTGAGTTCTCAATTTTAAAAACGCATCCCAAGAATAATTTGTCAATAAACGTTTTTCAAATCCATGCAAATAATTTAAAACTTGCTGGGCCAATTGATCCAAGTCAGGATAAAGGTTTCCAAAAAAATGGCAGGCAAATACTTGATGTTCAGGTTCCAATTCCAATAATTGATAATTTAACATGACTGAATTGGGATTCTGCATATTCAAAAATTGACGCAAACCTAATTTTCGAACCAGTTGTTTTTTGAAAAAAACATTTATTTCAAATAAATCCTGAAACGGGCTGTTAGGCTTGGCCGGCAATTGAACAAAAACTAATTTGTATTGTTTGGTCGAGAAAATTTTGCTGTTTTCTTCACTAGACCATTTCCCTTTAATTACCGGTGTTTGAATTTTTTTAATCGGCATATAAAAAATTTAAAAATTTAATTTCTTTTTCCAATAATTGCAAACAGTTACTGTTTTTTGTTCAGCCAAGCCAGTGTAGTTGAATGGATTTTCTAAAATGGATTTTTCTTGAGTTGAAAATTTTTGAACAAACGATTTCAAAGCAGAAGATTCATTCACTAAAACCATCAAGGGTTTTTTTTGCCGTGCACTGGCCAAGGTTAGTTCGCGGACAGTTTCGTGTGCATTTTTGCACCCATATTTAGACAATAAAACATACAAGGGTTCAGCCACAATGGATTCTGCACTGGTTTCTAGATTTTTTTGCATACGATCTGAGTCCACACTTAACTTAGCAATAGTTCGATTCAGTCGCAGTGTACTTAAATAAAAAGCAATTAAAATTTCTTGATTAAACCTAGAACTAGCTGAATTGGTTAAATCTCTTTGATGTTCTGAGATTTGATCCAAAAACAAGGAAGTTACTCGCGGCATAAATGTTTTCCAAAAACTTTTTACATTTTCAAAATTAATGGGATTTCGTTTATGCGGCATGGTACTCGAACCCACTTGTTTGGATTCAAAGGCTTCAAATAATTCCGAAATTTCTGTACGCTGCAAGTGCCTAAAATCATCCGCAATATTGGCTAAAATTCCAAACGCCAAATTAATTTCCAGCAATAAACGAATTAAGGGCTCGGGCTGAATTACTTGCGAACTAATCCGCGAAGGTGTTAAGTTTAATTCCGCTAAAGTAAATTCTTCAAACTTTAAAGGATTTTCTAAAATTAAACTAGGCGCGTTATACGCTCCAACAGCACCGGCAATTTTTCCAACCAAAGAATTATTTAATGCTTCTAATGCTTCAATACTTTGGCCTAAACGATCAATATAGTTTGCCAGTGTGAAACCAAAAGTAATCGGCACAGCATGTTGTCCGTGAGTTCTTCCAATTTGAACTGTGCTTTTTTCACGGATAGCAAAATCAATTAAGGTTTTTTCCAGTTCCTTTAATTTGGGTAAAATGATTTCTTGAACAGCTGCACGATAACGTACAATATCTGCAGTATTCACTACATCATTGCTGGTTAATCCCAAGTGAACAAATTCTTTTGAAGAATCTTTGCAATATTTGCGAATTACATTTACTAAAGCACGAATATCATGCTTGATTTTGTCTTCTTCTTCGTACACTGCTTTCGCTGTAACTTTAGATACAGCTTGTTCTACGTCTTGCACGACATCCAAAGAACATACTTTGAGTTTATGCAATGCTTTCACTGCAGCCAATTCAACCAGAGCATGGTATTTGATTCTAGCTTCTTCTGAAAAAAAAGACAAAAAAACCGGATCGTGATAACGTGAATCTAAAGGACTTACTGCATCAAATCTAGAAAGTTCAGACATAAATATAGTGTTAACGCAAACAATAAAAACCCCAGCGCAAAATGACTTTAAAATTACTTCGATTGCTGTAAAAATTCTTGATATTGTTTTAAAACTTCTTTAAACTGAGGAACATTAAATACATGTTCATGGCACCAGGCATTGCATACACTTTGATACATTTCAGAAACAATCAAAATCAATTCTTTCGGCAAATGCGGCGGCTTTACATCAGTTCCTTTTTCTACGTATTCTTGATACCATGGCAAAGTTTTATAGTAATCGCGTAAAACTTGCTTGCTGATATGAATTCCATTAAACAAAAACCTGTTTTCATCCAAAGTCCCCAAGACATCCAAGAGCATTAATTTTCCTTCTGCATCTAAACCAAATTCAATTTTTCCATCTGCATGTTCTAAACCAATTTTTTCTGCACGCTCAGTAATAAATTCATTTACTTCCCCGGCAAAATATTTCAACTGAGCCAACTGAGTTTCAGAAAGTTTAGCCAATTCTTTGGCTTCTTTCCAGGAAAGATATCGATCATGATCTTCGAGTTTAGTACTGACATCCAAGATAGGCTCGGATAATTTTTCGCCAGGATTTGGAATTGAATTCAAACCAAAGTTTTCAGGTTTCACTTGCCCTGAATGAAAACGTTTCAGCAAAGAAGAACCTTCCGGCAAACTGTTTCGAAAAATTATTTCCAATGGAACCAAGCAATTCTTGGGATTCTGAGGAAGCTCATTTTTAGCCGGATCTAGAACACGCACTAATTTTACTTTCATTTCAGTTTCAGAAACTTGTTCAATAAAATGAGAATACATTCCTTGTTTTTCCAATTGTTCAAAATTATACGAAGCCATCTTACATAAAGCAGCTCCTTTTTTTGGAATCAAATCCGGCATTTCACCATAATCAAAAACAGAATAACGATCCGAAAATTTAAAAATTCCCAAGCCTTCTTTGTGCTCAGACGCTTTTTCTAAAACAGTTAAATCTTTCACTGAACCCATAAACTACACAACCACTTACCTACAGAGACCTAAACTGCTTTTTAACCTTTTCATGCAGTTCAAAGCAGTCAAACCAAAGAGTTATTTAAACATTTAACAAAATTAAATTATGCCTAAAAGTTCATGGATTCGAAAACTTAGACAAGGAACCAAAACTACATTCGGAAGAAGAATTGACAGAATACGAAAAATGCTTCCAGTTGAAGAACAGCCTAAAACAAAAGTTACTTTGGCCAACGGAAAAGTAATTGACTTAATTGCAGTACGAGAACTTTTAGTCAACATGCATGCTTGGAAAGGCTTAGACCCAAAAGAATTGCGCAAAGTATTTCAAAAACAATTGGACCAATTTGAAAGACTTTCCAGAGTGCGAAGACTTCAAGCAGCAGGAAAAAGTTATCGAGAAATTGCCGCAGCCACTGGAGAAAAATATGGAACCATTCGCACTTGGCTGGATGGATCACAACTTCCTTTTTGGTTAAGCGAACGATTTATGGTTGCGGAATTCAGACATCGAAAGCCAGTTAATTTACAAGCATTAACCAATCAAAAAGATCCTGCCGTTCAAAAAGCACTTGGATACATTGCAGGAACTTATTTTGGAAATTTATATAATGCACAGAACACCAGCGGAATGGCCATGCAATTACAATTTAGCGGAAGAAGTCCGGCAATAGCTCAAGAACTAACTCAAGCAATAGATCTTACACGAGGATCTCAAACAAAAATTAAAATACGAGTAAAACCAACTGGAACAACACAAACATTCAAAGTGGCTTCCCAGGATTTAATTCAGCAGCTCAATCAATTAACAGAATATGCTGAAAAACCTGCAAAAATTCAAAGACTATTAAAAACACCGGAAGCAGAATTGGCATTTTTGAAAGCACTCATGGACAGCCATGGACTTGTTTGGGTAAATAAAAAAAACCCTAAAAAATCTTATATTCGAATAAATTTTTACAAAAAAAATACATTGCCCAATACAACAAGTAGACTCGTACATCCCTCCATTCAAGAACTAACAGATTGCACACAACAACTGTTTAGAAAACACGGAATTACTACACGGTTTACGCCAACCGGAAATGGAGCCAGTATATATATTCTTAAACGATCTTGGAAAACACTTCATCAAAAAATCGGGTTTAATGAAGAAAAACATGCAAAAAGACTCGCAGCATTGGCATAAATTAATTCAACAATATTTTCTGCACATTAAATTCAACCCATCAACCAGCCTTTATAGACAGCAATATATATTGAAATCCATCTAAAATAAATATGAAAACAAATTTTTTACTATTAGTTTTAATATTGCTTTTAAGCATTCTTACCGGCTGTACAACAACAAACAGCGATGCACTTACTTTTGTAAAAAAAATTCCAGATGTGCAATCATTTTTAGAAGAAAATCCTGGCGCGGAAGCCAGAGTAATTTACTTGGATGCAGATTATGTAAGTGCAAATATTGAAATTATACGAAAAAATTGCGGAGAACAAATGCAAATAATTCCATACTACTATGCAACCCTAGTAAACGAAAATCAAATTATTGAAATTTACACGGATGAAAGTGCAAGCAGAGTTTTATGCATTTTTAACCAAGCACTATATGAAAATGAAAACCCAGAAGACGGAACAGAAATAATGGACGGCAATGATGAATTAACCACTGGAGAGGATTTAAACGACTTGGAAATTAGCATAGATGATTTGAATGACAATGCAGACGAAACAGGAAATGATTTTGCAGACAATAACGTTGATGACTCCACAGATACTGATTTAGAAAATGAAAACAATTTTGGCCCAGAATATAATTTAGAAGACCAAGCATTTTCAGACACAGTCTGCAGCACAATGCCCAACACTGCAATGCATTTAGTGGATGAATACATCGCAGTCCTTATACCGTCTAGACTGGACAGTACACTGGCAGAAACAGGAGAAAGAATAACGTTTACAAAACAAGATGGTTTTACTGACTGGGGACAATATTACAATGCAGACACCAGCAACACAGAAGGCAGATATTTTTGGAAATGCTGGATTAATGGAGGACCCAATAATCATTTATGCATTATTCCAATATCTGCAGAAATAAATTATGGAAATGGAAATACAGTAACCAAAACAGGAGCTATCCGACTTGCGTTCTCCGGACCCTTGGAAGCACTTAAATTAAAAACAACCAATACTTCAACAACCCAAACCAATACAGATGCAACTATTACTTCAGATAATAATTCAACAACTCAAGATGAGCCAGTTACCAGTGATTCCAATGGACCACAATCCGCACCCTACATGGGGCTTCCAGGCCCGAGAAGTGCTACAACTCAATCACCATCAGATTCACTTATTCAAACAAGTACTGCAAATTTTTCTGAAGAATGCCCAGCTGAACCCAGTTATGGAGAAGGTGGACCCAGAATGGTTGTTCCTCAAATGGGACGTTCCTGGATTCCAATCAGTGAACAAATGCCGCCCAATCAATGTTATGGGCCCAAAGAAGCAGTGCCTACATTTACAAAAACAGATTGTGCTGTTATCTTTGATGATCCATGCCCTGAACTACGAGAACAAACACTATGCGGCAAATGTGATTATACGCATACATCACTTTTTACAGATGCAGACACAAGATATTATGTTCACCCAGAATACAAGTCTAACCTAGGACAATGCAGATACTGCAATAGCAATCAATCCTGCGGAAGCAATGACAATTATGGAATATGCGGATCTGTTTGTGTCAATACACCCATAGTACCACCGCCAGCCAGAAATTATTACATTAATTGCGGACAATGTACTGAAGGCCAGCCATTTGCCATTGATTTTCCAGACAGAAGCATTGAATCCTGGAGTGCCTGCATAAACAATTACAATTGGTGTGTTGACATTGGATGCGGTAGAATTTTAGACAACTGCAGATAAAATAGCTTCAAATTTATTTTTAAAAATTACTGCAACAAGTCTTTTCTTTTTTGTTCTCTAAATTTATTTAATTTTTCAACCCAAACAAAATTTGAAATTGCCAACAATTCCAAAGCAGCCAAAACAGCATTTTCTGCCCTATTTAATCCAACAAACAAACCATTGCTTTTAGAAGTCAAAGAATAAAATTCTAAAACATCTGAAGCAATAGAATTTTCTTTACAGGCAACAAAAATAACAGAAAAGCCTTTAGAGTCTACTTGCTTGGTTTTCATTAAATCCACAAAATCCAAATAAACAACATTTTTTTCAGAATAAGCAGGCTTTTCCAAAACAGCAAAAGGAACACTAAATTCTTTCAACACTAATTGAGCTTTCTCTAAATACTTTGCCAAATTCTTTCCTCGTTTTATTAAAACAATTTTTTCAAATTTATTTTTAGAAAACAATTCAGCATACTGTGCACAAACTTTAGTTTGATCAATTCCTGAACCCAAAACAGGAATGCCTCCAGGGATCTGAATGCAAGCCAGCAAAGCATCCAAACCAGAATAATTTCCAGACAAAGGCAAACCCATCACAGGCTTGATTGTTTGAGCTGCAACAGCACCTGGTAAAGCACAGCTTAAACCAGCACCGGCAATAATTACTTTGGCATCTGAAGAATGAATTTTTTGCTCTAATTCTTTCGGAGTTCTGTGAGCCGATAAAAACGCAAGCTCAAAAGAAACATTTTTGGATTTAAAATAATCCAAAATTTCTTCTGCAAACTTTTTGTCAGATTTAGACCCAAACAAAACCAATACGTCAACCATAGCAATACTTTAAAGGACATAAAGTTAAAAAATAAGTATGAATTATGCACAAGGGCAAAACTACCTTACAAACTTAGAAAAATACGGAATTCAATTAGGATTAACCAGAATCAAAAAAGCACTTTCATACTTGAATCAACCGGAACAAAAAACAAAATTTATTCACATTGCCGGAACCAATGGAAAAGGCAGCACAGCTTATCTTTTAGCAGGAATTCTAAAAAACGCAGGTTATCGAACTGGATTATATATCAGTCCGGAAATAGTTTGCTTTGAAGAACGAATTCAAATCAATGGAAAATATATTTCGAAAAAAGAAGTAACAAAACAAACAGAAAAAATAAAAAAACTAAATAAAAAATTCAATCTCAAACTAACCCAGTTTGAATTCATCACAGTTTTAGCACTGAATTATTTTACACAACAAAAATGCGACATTGTCGTCTTAGAAACTGGCTTGGGCGGAAGAATGGATGCCACCAATATTGTTCAGCCAGAAGCAAGCGTAATTATGAATATTGGTTTAGAGCATACCGAAATATTGGGAAATACTTTGGAAAAAATTGCGAAAGAAAAAGCAGGGATCATTAAAGAAAATTCAATTTTGGTTACCGGAGAAAAAAATAGGAAAATTTTGAAATTATTTGAAAAAATTTGTGAAAAGAAAAATACTCAGATATATCGACTTGGAAAAGAATTCAAAGTAAACCAATTCAATCAAACTTGGAATTTTCAAACAATTCATTTTTCAAACAAAACAACAAAATTCAAAAAAATGAAGCTCAAAATGCTGGGCTTGCATCAATGCGAGAACGCAGGACTTGCAATTGAAACAGCAATTAAACTAAAAGAAAAAGGCTGGAATCAAATTAATGAAAAAGCAATCCGAAAAAGTTTGGGCACAATTCAAAATCCCGGACGATTGCAAACAATTCAAAAAAAACCACGAATTATTTTAGATTGTGCACACAATGAACATGGAATAAATGCATTGGTTCAAAGCATGGAAAAATTACTGAAAAGAAAAAAAATAAGAGTGATATTCGGTGTATTGAAAGACAAAAATGTAAATAACATGATTTCCAAAATAATTCCATTGGCTGAAAAAATTTATTGCACTGAACCTGAAAACAAGCGAGCTTTGCCTGCACAAGAATTGAAAAAAATTATTCAAAAAAGGAATAAACAGATTCCAATTGAAGTAATTCAAAATCCAAAAAAAGCAATCCAGAAAGCCCTTCAAGAAAGCAGTTCAAAAGACGTTATTTTGATATGCGGAAGCTGTTATTTGATTTCACAACTTATTTAAACAATTAGCATTCCAGTATAGTAATACACTTTGGAGGGAATTAAATGGGGTTTAATTTAAAGGAATTTTTTACAGGAAAACGTTTGCTGTTTATGGCAGTATTTGCGTTTATTGGCTGGTTTGCATTGCAAATCAATTTATTCAGATACGAAGGAGTTACAGGAAAATTTTTCACTTGGTTTGAATTAATCGGACCTCAAGCTGGAGCCTTTCTAGGACCAATACCTGGATTCATTGCAACCTTTTTGTCCAGAGTGATTAATTTATTTGTGTTCGCCAAACCTTTTGACACAATGGCAATCATTTCATTGTTTACTTTAGCGCTTGGAGCATTCTATTTTGGTTCAGCACACAACCGACAAAAATTAACCGGAAAATTAGCTATTCTTATTCCGGCTTTGTGCATAATTGCATTTGTAGCTAACCCAATTGGAATCCAAGTATGGTATTTTGCATTATTTTGGACTTTGCCAATCATTGCAGGATTGTTTTTCAACAAACACTTGTTTGCAAGAGCTTTAGGCTCAACTTTAACAGCTCATGCAGTCGGCGGAGCTTTATGGGTTTGGTTTGTGCCAGCAGGACAAAGTGCAGCATTTTGGAATGCATTAATTTTCATTATGCCTATTGAAAGACTAATGTATGCTATTGGAATTACTGTAAGCTTTGTGGTTTTGAATACAGTTTTAAGCAAAATAGAAACTGTCAACAAAAGCACAGAAATCAACGTAAATCCAAATTATGTAATTGGAAAAACTGCAAACTAAAAGCAGTTTTTCTTCTTTTTCTTTTTTTATCAAACCAAATCTTTTTCTTTAGTTCATACAAATGAATTAGTATGCCAGTATTTGGAAAAGGAAGAACACAACGCAAAGGACCTACAATTCGAAAAGACCATAATGAAATAGCCAGAAAATTGAAAAAAGAAAGAACTGTTCGCGAAACAAAAAAAGGAATAATTTGGGAATTCAGCCATGGTTCTTTATCGGATGTTATCAAACACTTAAATTATCCCATTCAAGAACACATAGAACATTTACTTAAACGAAGAAAGAATCCTGTTATTGTAGATTGGGGCTGCGGTGCAGGCACAGCCATTACAACACTAGCTCAACAGTTTCCCAAGGCACGCTGTTATGGTTTTGGAGATCAAAGACACCCAGAATGGAAAACAAATGAACATGCAAAACTTATCTGGGCACCAGCTGAAGACTTTCGAAGATATTTCAAAGATAATTCAATTGATTTTATGTATTCTCATTTAGGATTAACTCATTTACACAACCCAGTTTATGTTATTGGACTTCTTAAAAAACTCCGCACAGGAGGAACTTTGGTTACTGGACTAGTAGAAACCAGTATTTTCAAAGGCCATGTACCCGAACATATGGGAAGACAAATACGCAAAAATGGAAAAACAACAGTACTGTTAACTTTGGGAGATATTCGAATACGTGTACATGAAATAAGTCCAAATAATTTTGAAATTAGAAGAATAAATTAAAGTGAAAAAAATGTTTACAGATATTCATTGCCATTTAGATGAATTGGAAAATATCCCTGAATTAATTGCTCGCGCGAAAGAAAATCAAGTAGAGATCATGTTCTCGAATTCAGTGGACTTGAAAAGCATGCAAGCCAATTTGAAATTAGGAAAACAATTTTCTGAAATAAAGCCTTTATTGGGATTGCACCCCAAAGATATTTTGAAAATGAGCGATAGTGAGATTGAAATTGGATTAAAGTTTATTGAAAAAAATTTGAAAAACTGCGCAGGCATTGGAGAAATTGGATTGGATTACAAATATGCAGAAACAGGAACTCAACAACAAAAACAGCAAACAATTTTTGAACAACAAATTCAAATTGCAAAAGAAAATGATTTAGCTATAGAAGTGCACTCCAGAAGAGCCAGAGAACAATGCTTGGAAACTTTAAAAAAGATGAACGCTGAAAAAGTTTTGCTTCATTGGTTTAATGGAAACCAAAAACAAATTCAAATCATTCAAGACCATAACTGGTTTGTTTCAATTGGCGCCAGTATTTTATTTCAAGACTACAACCATGAAGTCATTAAAGCACTAGAATTGGAGCACTTACTGATTGAAACAGATACTCCAGTGCCCTTTAATGGACAAAACAGCGAACCTGCATGGATTCGAAAAATAGCTGAAAAAATTGCAGAAATTAAGGAAATTTCATTAAAAGAAATTGAAAAAACAACCTGGAAGAATACAAAAAAATTGTTCAAAATATGACAAAAAGGTATAAAAAGACAAAGATCGTTACTTTTTAGTAAACAAAAAAGTGAGCCTAATTAGGTGAAGTTAAAAGGTGAATTTGTGTTAACCCTTGCATTAAGTGCAGTCGTAGGAATGCTAGCCATAGCCAATGTTGTTATTTATAAAAATTCTGAATTAATTAAAAACGGCAAACAAAATATTGAAAAAATAGAAGACAAACGAACAGCATTCCAAAAAAATGACTTGCCAACTATGGAAAAAAAACAAATTCAAAAAACCAATTACTCGAACAAATATCCTTCATTGATTCAGTTGGCTAGTGAATCTCAAGGCACGCATCCATTATTAGCTCAAAAACTTTCCACACTCCAATCCGACATTAACTATTTGGATAAACAAATGGAAGGAAGCCTAAAACGATTGGAAAAAATTGAAATGGGTTTAAGTTTGCATGGAGATATTAATTTTGAAGGAATCAAAGCAGTCGTAGATGAAAATACAGTTCGAAAAATTGCAAACTTAGAAGAATTCAAACGAAACGCATTCTTAGAAATTGAAGCCTTGAAACAAAAAGTATACGAAGAAAAAACAGAAGAAACTCCAAAGCCCAATACTCAAAACCCTGAATTGGATGAAAAAATTAGAAACATTGCATTCAATATCCGAAACTAATTTTTTATGAACCCAGAAAAAAAAGTAACCAAAGCCAATCAAATATTTGATTGCGTAAGCTGTGGAAAAAAAGCAGACTACCAAGAAACAACCTATACAGTTCCTTATTTTGGGCAATTATTAATTTCGTCTCTTTCTTGCCCGCACTGCCAATGGAAGGCTACCCAAATTTTTTCATTGAATGAAAAAAAAGAACCTGTTAAATTTTCGGTTAAAATTGAAACCATCGAAGACATGGAAACCAAAGTCATTCGATCTGGAAATGGAACCATTAAAATTCCTGAACTCGGAATAGAAATTACGCCTACCACCAACACCGAAGGATACTACAACAATATTGAAGGATTACTGGAATTGGTCCAAGAACTGATCATTGAAAGCACAGACAAAAATGCACAAAAAACAGTTCAACAAATCAGTCAAGCCAGAAATGGAAAATTAAACTTTACAGTCATACTCGAAGATTCAACTGGAAATAGTGCCTTGATTGGAAAAAAAGTAAAAAAATTATAACTTAGATTTCCAAGTTTTCCTTTTTTCGTTATTCAAAGAAGTATCTCGAACAAATTTTGCTAAAACACTGGCAGCACCAATTACAGGTTCTAAATCATCGCCTTTGACAATAAATTCAACATTTTTAGATTTTAAAGGCAACGGATTTCCGTCAATTTTGATTTTAAAATCTAAATTCGTTTTTTGAGCTTCTTGAATAATGGAGTCCATAGCTTGGGCTTCCATTTGATTCAAATTAATTCCTTGCAAACGCAAAGAATCAATTTCACCCGGAGAAAAAATACGGACAAAAATATGCTTGGCTTTTTGTTCGACTATTTTTTTCTTTTCTTCAATTTTTTGAATCTTTTTACTGTCTCTTAATTCCAAAAAATCTTTGGAACAGCCTAAAATACCTACAACCACCAAGATTCCAAAATTTTCTCCTCGGCCAGTTTCATCAATTCCCAAAATCAAAAAATCGTCTAACTTTAATTTGGATAAAATTAATTCTTTAACTTGTTCTGCGCCAGAACCTTGAATTAAAAGTTTTTTGGAAGCATACAAAGTAACTGCACAATTCAAAATTTTCCATCTGCCTAATTCGTATTGGGATTTAAGTTGCAGTTTTTCAAAAGCATTTAAAACAATCAATAAACTTTCTTTAGATTGATTGGAGAAATTTAAACTCAAACTCAAGCAATCACACGCACAAAAAAGGAAAAGAAATTAATAAGCTTTTCCAAAAAAAGCTTATCCTAAATGAGTGGTTCGCTTGGGATGCACTACAAAACCATAGGGTTTTTCAATTTTAGCTGGGTGCATTCGCAAAGAATGATTGGTTGAATGCATTTTATGAACCATCAAAGCACGATCAAATTGACGGCCTTTCTGCACTAAATACAAAGCAATCACGCCATCTACCACATATTCTTCCACACCATAAACAGAAATCAATCCTTTATGGTCGTGCATGTCACACAATAACAAAGAAGTACAGCCTAATTTTTTAATGGATTTTTCTAAATCCAATAAAGCTCTTCGTACTTTAAATTCATTCTGAAAATACATTGCAACAATCGAAATTGAGTCAATCACTAAACGAGTTGACTTTGAACGAACCACAGAATCTTCAATTTCCAATAACAATTTTTCAAAATCATACAAAGCAGGCTGAACCAAGGTTAACTTTTTTTCTCGAATATATTCACGCGCAGGCCAGCCAAACAATTCAAGCTGAGTAACAATTGAATCTATGGATTCTTCTAAAGTAACAAAACACACAGGTTCGCCTTCTTGAATTCCTTGCATTAGAAAACTCAAACCCAAAGTAGTCTTTCCAGTTCCTGTCTTTCCAGTAACCAAAATCATGGAATTCTTAGGCAAACCGCCTTCCATTAAGTCATCTAAACCACGTACACCTGTAGGCATTCGCTCAATTGAAATAGGCTGATCCAAAATCGCAGTATCCACTGAAGTTTCTACAATACTTTTAGCATTCATACAATACACCCCTAAATTAAACTAAAAAAAGATATATAATAAAAGAGCAATTAAATTTATAAAAGTAAGCGAAAAAGAATTAAAAAGAAGAAACAACCAAACAGTATATGAGAAAACGAAAAAACAAGCAAATCTATCTTGCACTTATTTTAGTAATTTTAATTGCATTAATTGGAATCCAGCAAGCCGGCTTTTTTTCTCAAACCATAACCAATGCCAATACAATAAATTCAGCAAATACTACCAGCACACCTAAAACAAACATGAATTCAGGCACTCAATTAGAAAAGCAAGCTTTGGATCAAAATGTAAAAATTCACTTTATTGACGTAGGTCAAGGAGATTCTATTTGGATTGAAACAGGACAAGAAAATATTTTAGTGGATGCAGGAAACACTGGGAAAGGATATGTTGTTGCAGATTATTTAAAACAACACAATGCAATAACAGCAACTTATCTAATTGGAACCCATGAAGATGCCGACCATATTGGAGGCTTGGATGAAGTAATTTTGTCAGGAATTGAATACACAACCTATCTTTCACCCCAGCAAGACTGCAATACCAAAGCCTGCAGAGACTTAGATTTGTTAATTATTGGAAAAAAACAAAAAATTAAACGCGGAGAATTATTGCATGCTAAAATTCCAATTTATGGTTTAAATCCAATAGAACCTTTAGAATTTGAAGAAAAAAACAACAATGCCATTGTTTTACTGGTAAACATTCAAGACATCAATGTTTTGCTGACATCGGATTGTGAAAAAGAATGCGAAGAAAGCATTGTAAATTCTGGTTTGTTAAACCAAGTGCAAATATACAAAGTAGGACATCATGGAAGCAAAACATCCAGTTCAGTTAAACTATTAGAAAGAATTCAGGCAAAAGTTGGGATTATTTCAGTCGGAGCAAACAATTCCTATGGGCATCCGCATGAAACTGTTGTAAACAGACTAATCGAATACGGACTAAAAATTTATCGCACGGATTTAGACGGAAATATTGTCCTAAACACAGACGGAAAAAATTACACAATTGAAAACAATTAAAAAAACAAAACTATTTTCTGTGAAAACTTGGCTTAATTCTAGGTTTAGGTTTGATTAATTTTTTTAAACGCGGTATTGGTTTTCGTGGTCTTTGTTTTTGTGCATTTACTTTTTTAGCTAAATGAAGCAATTGCTGAACTCGAAGAAATAAATTGGGAGAACTTGAAATTTCTGAAATCATTGCAGCACCATGAGCTCCGGCTTTCAAAACTGCGGACAAATTATTGGTTTTAATTCCCCCAATGGCAATCACAGGCAAACGAGTGGTTCGTGAAACATGTTGCAAAAAAGTCAAACCCACGGGTTGACCAGCATCTTTTTTGGTTTTGGTTCGAAAAATAGAACCAACCCCCAAATAATCTGGTTTCTCAGCTAAAGCTTTTTTGAGTTCACGTGGATTCGAAACACTTACACCGATAATCATTTTGAGTTTCGCTTTCCGTAAACGTTCTCGGACTTGAGCAATTAGCAAATCAGTTTGCCCTACATGAATAGCATCCGCTTTCACAGCAATCGCTAAATTGATGTCGTCGTTTACTACAAAAACAGTTCCAAAGCGATCGCAAATTTTTTTAATGGATTGTGCTTGTTTTAATTTTTCAGAATATGGCAATTCTTTTTCACGGTATTGAATTACAGGAATGCCAGCACGGGCGACTTCCAAAACATCCTGTAAGATATTGCCTGAAGCTGAACTTGTGCGATCTGTAACAAAATAAACAGACCAAGTTTTTGGATTTAAATTCTTCGAAGGCATACAAAATTATGCGTTTTCTTCAGCCCAATCTTTGTACTCTTTATCTTTTTTGAGTTTTCGAACCACAATCATGAATTCATCAAAGTCTAAAGTAGATTCAACCTCAAAAAATAAATCTTCGTATAAGTCTTTATCCGATAAATACGTCTGCCAATCATCAACTTTTTTAATTTTTGCAATTAAGTCTTTTTCGTCTGCAGATTTCTTTTCAGGTGTTCGGGTATCTTCTTCTTTTTCTTGAACAGTGTCTGCTTCTTCTTTTTCAGTTTCTTCGTCCATAATGGAAGTATCATCGTTTTCAGAATTGTCTTTTGCTTCATCTACTGAGTCTTCTTCAGTCACTGTATCTTGTTTGTTTTCTTCGCTCATCTAAGTTCCACCTACAATAAACTAAGCATCCAACTATTTAAAAATTGCACAGAACAGCATTTTGGCCTTTCTTTAACCGATACAAATACACATTCAGTTTATGCATCCGGCAAAAATTTATAATTGGTTTTTTTAACATTAATATACGGAGTACCTTTTTCACTAACTGTGTTCAAACGAATGGTTCCCTGAATAACTGACTTTCCGTTCTCAAGCAAAGACTTTGCTTGAATTAATTGATATTGAGCAAAAAAGTTTTTTACAAACTCATTTTTGGGTTTTAAAAACAAATCAATCGGAGACCCTGCTTGTTCTATTTTTCCATCATTCATTACAATTACCCAATCCGCTAAATAAAAAACATCATCTAAATCGTGCGCAACCCAAATTAATCCTAACTTTGTTTTTTTCCACAATTCTTTCAATAACTCTTTTATTTTTTCTTTCAATCCAGCATCCAAGCCATTCAAAGGTTCATCCAATAACAACAATTTGGGTTGAACAGCCAAAGCACGAGCCAAAGCAACTCTTTTTTTTTCACCGCCGCTTAACTGAATGACACTGCGATTATCCAAACCCAGCAAATGAACCAAAACCAATGCAGACTTTGTTTTTGCTACAATATTTTTATCCTGTTTCATTTTTAAGCCAAAAGCCACATTTTCAAAAACAGTCAAATGCGAAAACAAAGCTTCGTTTTGAAACACCAATCCAACTTCACGTTTTTCAGCTGAAAGACTAGTGACATTTTTTTCGTCAAAAAAAATATTTCCTTGATCAGGAAATTCCAGTCCAGCCAACAGCCTTAGCAAAGTAGTTTTTCCGCAGCCACTGGGCCCTACAACAGCTGTTACTTTTCCTTCAGGAATTTCTAAAAAAACATTTTCCATTTTCCAAGAAAGTCCAAAATATGATTTGGAAAGATTTTCAATTTTTACACGCATTAAAACACCTGAACTTTAGAAGAATGTTTTTCAATAAAATAAAAACAAAAAAAGCTTAAAGCAATTAGCACTACGCCCATCCCGGCTGCAGCCCCTAAATCAAAATGACTCAGCATCCGGTAAACATAAACCGACATAGTTGGATAAATGCCATCGTACATTAAAAGCACAAAGCCTAGCTCACCTAAAGAAACTGCAAACCCGAATGCCAAAGAAACCAAAACAGATTTTTTCATCAAAGGCCATTGAATAAATTTTAAAACCCGCCAGCGATTAGCTCCTAGAACACGCGCAGCCGCCAATTCATCCGGATCAATTTTAGAAATTGCATTTTGAAGCAAACGAAACGAAAAAGGAAAAACAAACACAGCATGTCCTAAAATAATTAACCAAAAAAATCCGGACCCAAAGCCTAACAAATACCCAAAGCCTAAAGTAATTGTAGAAACCGCCAGCGACCCGGATACGATTAGTGAAGTAAAACGAGTTTTAGTTTGATTTAAAACCGCCAATAAACCCAAAAAAACAGCTAAAACAGAAGCAGCTAGTGCAAAAAATAAAGTATACCCAATAGCCAAAACCGGTGTTGTTCCAGCCAAACTGGATTGCTGGGCAAAAAATATTTTTTCAAATGCTTTCAAAGTAAACGCGCCAGTATTTGGATCAGTAACTGCAAAAAGAATCAGAGACAGAAAAGGAAAAACAACCAGCAAGATTGCCAACAGTAAAATACTGACTTCAACAATGCCTTGAGCACTCAAAAGATTAATGTTTTTGGGTTTTTCTGAATTTGGCTTTTCAAAAATAATAAATTTTTTTGAAAAATAAAAATAAACGCCTGAAACTAAAACCAATACAAAAAATTGAAATACTGCCAGCAAAGATGCAGTACCTAAATTTAAGTTTTGAACAATTTGACGAAAGATTTCAACCTCAAATGTAGAAAACTGAATCCCGCCAAAAGAAAGTACAATTGCAAAACTCATAAATGAATAAATAAAAACCAGCGAAGCACTGGCCAGAATAGAAGGAAGTAATTGAAACACAGTAATGGAAAAAAAAGTCTGAATTCGATTGGCGCCCAAAGTTTGAGCAGCTTCTTTCATGGTTTTATCTGAACTCTCCCAGGCAGTGGAAACAAATTTTGCAACCAACGGAAAATTGTAAAAAATATGAGCTAAAATAATTCCTTGAAAACCATACAAAAAATTGACAGGAACTTGAAATCCAAAACTATTTTGCAAAAATTGATTGATCCAGCCGTTGTTTCCAAAAACAAGTATAAACGAAATAACCACTAAAATAGAAGGAAAAACAAACGGAATCAAAAACAAAGACTTAACGGCTTGCTTGAATGGAAAATTTCGTCGGGCAATCACAAAAGCAACTGGAATTCCAACCAATACAGCACCCAAGGTTGAAACACTGGCTTGAAAAAAAGAATTTACCAACAAATATTTGCTGGAAAAAATTAAATTAAAAAATTGAACCAAAGCATCTGGTTGAACTTGAAGAGAATACACCATCAGCAATGCTAAAGGGTAAACGAAAAAAGTCAAAAAAAATAGTATTAAAAAAACTTTGGGAATTATCCAGAAGTCATAATTTTTTCCCATTCAACCATCCAGCCTTCTTGTTTTTCTGCAATCTGCTCTGAATTTAATTGGAGTATTTTTTCAGGCATAAACGCATAATTTTCGAATGCTTCAGGCAAGTCTACAGCAGAATTAGCAGGATACATAAATTGAGTGAATGGAATTTCTTTCTGAAACTTTTCCGTTAAAGCAAACTCAATAAATTGTTCTGCAAGTTTTCGTTTGGAAGTTCCTTTCACAATACCCAAACCTTCAATTTGAATGTAATGTCCTTCTTGAAACTGAGCAGCCCAATAATGATTGATGTCTTCAAACTCAAAATAATACGGAGGAGAAGTTGCATAACTCAAATAAATAGGAACTTCCCCGGCACTAAACAAACCAGCACTTTCATCCCAACCGGAAGTCACAGTCAATATATTGGATTTAAATGTTTGCCAAAATTCTTTGTATCCTGGATCACCGTAAACCGCAATAGTCCACAAAAGCAAACCCAATCCAGGAGAAGAAGTTCTAGGATTTTGAATTGCAATTTTTTTAGTTAACTCTGAATTTTTTAAATCTTCAAAACTGGTTAAGGGTGCATTAAGTTTTTCCGAATCATACACAAATGCAAAAAAACCAAAATCATACGGAGTCAAATGATGGGTTGAATCAAACAATAAATACTCTGGAACTAAATTAATATTGCCAGGAGTAAAAGATTCTAAAATATCTGCACGCAAAGCTTGAGACAACATACTGTTATCAATTCCGATTACCAAATCTGCTTTAGGGTTTTGTTTTTCTAAAACAAGTGTGCTTAACATTTGCCCGGCGTCTCCTTTGGCCAGCATGTTTATTTTGCAATTGCAGTCTTGTTCAAATAAAGGAACAATTTTTGGAGCCAAACCATACTCGGAAACAAAACTATCATAGGCATAAATAGTTAAAACTGGTTTAGAATTATCTGAAACGGATTGAGTACAGCCTACTAAAAAAATAATCAAAAAAAATACAATCCAAAAACGCGAATTCATGCAAGCCTCAGTCAATTAATTCTATGATTGGGTTGAAATCATTTTTATACAAATCGGTTTAAATTTGCAAATTTACGTCAATATTAAATAAATTGGCTCAGAGTTGATGCCAGCTTGCGATCAAGCGTACCGCATGCATTAAGGTAGTTTACTGCTAACGTTCAACACCTCATAAATATGCTAAGACTCGGATTTAAGACAATAAAATAAATTGCGAGCAAAGCGAGTACGTGCTGCTGAAGCGAAGCGAAAGCAGCACTATTTTCTTTTGGGAACTTGCTGCAAAATCCTTGATTTTGCACATATGCAAAATTTTCAATTTTGCAGTATAGCTTTTCTTTTTCTAAAAGAAAAGATAGGCTCAGAGTTGAGTTATTTCATCACCAGCGTTCACGCGTCAGAAGGTGTTAACATCATCATTGCCAAAGAATTAGTACATCGTACTCTTTTTAACTTAAATCATCAAAATTCGAATACTGATCCCAAAAAAGATTAATTTAACTTTCAACACTCAATAAATAGGCCATTCAATAAGACTATAAAAAACTATTTCGAAATCTTATAAATAACCTGCGGAAAAGTAATGGCTGGAAAAATAGAAGAACGCCATTCAATGATTTGAAAGTCAAAAGATTGTAAAAGGGCAGTCCATTCTTGTTTGGATTTAAAATAAAACGGAGTATGAACTTTAGCTAAAAAATTCCCAAGCCAGTCTGCAATTTTTAAAACACGCAATTCAAACTTGTTTTGATAATAATGATCTTTGATTAAAACAGATTTCTTGGCAACCCGCAAAGATTCCTTCAATAAAATCTCTGAATTTTGAGTATGATGCAGCATGTCAATCAAAAAAACAGAATCAAACGAATTATCTGGAAACGGAAGTTTTTGCCCGTCAAACAATAAAACATTAATTTTAGGATTTTTGGCTTGATACACATCAACTCCAACCAATTCAAGGTTTAATTGTTCTTGAATTTTTTTAGACAACCTGCCATCGCCGCAGCCTACGTCCAAACCAGTACGTTCTTCTTCAATCAGTTTTTGAAAACCTTGAACAATGTTCTGGTCACGTTTTCCAGCCAAAATAGTTTCAACCAAATTCGAAAACAAGCCAGCCATGCAGAATTAGAAAAGCAAAAGAAATATAAAACAATTTTCAAGTCATTTAACAAACAAACTTACTTTCCGCGGTTAACAGACTGCTTGGTTGTTTTTCTGCAAATATTTTTGATGATATTCTTCTGCTGGAAAAAATTCCTTGAATTCAACAATTTCAGTTACAATAGGTTTTGAAAATTTTTTTGACTGTGCAAGTTTTTGCTTAGATTGTTCAGCCAATTGTTTTTGTTCCAAAGAATGATAAAAAATCACAGAACGATACTGAGAACCAATATCTGGGCCTTGCCGATTCATTTGAGTGGGATCATGGATATGCCAAAAAAGGTCTAAAAGTTTAGAGTACGAAATTTTTTCAGAATCAAATACTATTTGCACAGATTCAGCATATCCAGTAGTTCCAAAGCACACCTGTTCATAGGATGGATTTACACCATGACCGCCGCAGTAACCAACAGTAGTTGAAATCACGCCCGGCAATTCATCGAAAGCTGATTGAATTCCCCAAAAACAGCCAGCAGCCAATGTAGCTTTTTGAATCGACATAAAATTTAATTACAAAAATCCAACTAAAGAAAATACTCCATAGCCAATGCTTAACACTGCAGCAATGGCTGTAATTCCTGTTTGAATTTTTTCTGAATGAATTTTTAACAAAGGCAAAGTCAAAATTATTGAAAATACAATCATGCCCAAAACAACACCTAAGCTAAACAAAAAGGTCCCCAGCAAAACACTTGCTAGAGACGTTAAAGTCAAAGTTACAGTCAGCAATAAAAGCAATTCATCATTGCTGGCTAAACCATGAATAATTCCAATCCAAAACATGTGCTGGTGTGCATGCTTAGAATCATCATCAAAAAAATGCAAGTGCGGATGAGAATGGCTTACAACTGAAGAATGGTCATGTTTATGAGCATGAGAATTTCTGTTTACATACAAGGCAAGCAAAGAAAATAAACCCAAAGCAATTAACATAAAGCTTACCAGCAATTCAAAGTAAGACAAAATAAAGGAAAAAAACGTTTCTTTAAAAAAAAACAAAACAATCGTAATAGTTCCAGCAGTTAACATATGACCTAAAGCCCAAGACAAGCTTAGCTTAACTGCACTAACCAAAGATTTTGCTCTGGGCAAAAAATTGGAAACCGCCAGCAAATGGTCCGCGTCGTAACTATGTTTGAAACCTAAAGCAAAGGCAAACAAAAAAGGGAACATATCAATCTAGGAACTACTTTAACACAATATTTAAATAAAGTGGCATTACTAATAATAATTTACTATTAAACGAATGTGTGAGTTAAACAAATGGGGAAGAAAAAACGAATTTCAAGCAAATACCTAAAGCCTCGCTGGAATTATTTATACCAAGACAACAAAGGAATGTTGTACGTAGAAGGAGTTTCAGTAGATGATATTGCCGAAAAATATGGAACACCGGTTTACTTATTAATGGAAGGAGAACTTCGAGAAAGAATGCGAAGAATTCAACGAGCATTTCCTTACCCTAAACTACGAATTCAGTATGCTGGAAAAAATAATTCTAATTTAGAAATCATTCGAATGGCCAGAGAAGAAGGCCTGGAATTTGATGCCAGCAGTGTAGGAGAAATTATTTTAGGTTTAGTCGCAGACTTTGAACCCAAACAAATTACATTTACCAATTTATACAAAACCGAAGAAGACATTGCTTTTGCTGCAGAAATTGGAGTCCAAGCCATTACCGCAGACTCCATGGAAGAATTGGAACGCATGGCTCATGTTGGACAAAGACTGAAAACCAAAATTAAAACATTTATTCGAATCAATCCCTTAATTGAATTGGGAAAAAACTATTCAACCAAAAAACAACAATACGGAATTCCGTTGCCCAGTGCAACCAAAGCCATAGACTTTGCCATCAAAAGCAAATACATTGACTTGGTTGGATTGCATTTCCACGGAGGATACATTAACAGTCCAAAAGTATATGAAATTGCAGCTGCAAAATTACTCAAACTCATGCGGTATGCATTGGACAAAGGATGCAAAATCAAATACATTGACTTAGGCGGAGGATTCCCAGTAGACTTTGGAGACAAAACAGCCAGCTTTATTCCAGAAGACATGGGAGAAACTTTTGTTCGAGAATTCAACAAACTATTGGCCCAATATAAATTACCCCAGCCTACTTTAATTTTTGAACCTGGAAAATTCATTACAGCCAATTCCGGAATGGGATTAATGAAAGTCATCAGCACCAAACAAATTGGAAGAGAAAGCGCAGTCATTATGGATAGTTCAACTTATTGTTTTATTCCAGACATTTTAATTGACAAAGTACGATACAATTTTTTGCCAGCCAACAAAATGAACAAACCTAAAATTAAAAAATACAAAATTTACGGATGCACCTGCGATTGCCGAGATTTAATGGATCAAGGAGAACCTTTGCCTAAATTAGAAGCAGGAGATTTAATTGCAGTCATGGACACCGGATGCTACAGCAATGTTCTTGCCAGCAATTTCAATACACTCAAACGAGCACCCATGGTCTTGGTTTCAGAAAATGGAACCACCAAACTCATTCGAAGAAGAGACCAATACTCAGACATGTTTGCACCCGAATTAGATGTAGTCAAAGTAGCTGAACCCAGCGAACTCAAAAAATATTATGCATTAACCAGAAGCAGTATCAAAAAGTTATGGGAAGGAAGCAACGGCAAATCCAAACCCAAAAAAGGATACTTGCGCTAAGTAAAATACGATTTCTATGAAATTTGGAAAACAAGTAACTCTAGGGTTAATCCAAATGAGTATGGCAGAAAACCCTGAAACAAATCTTGAAAAGGCAATTCAAAAAATAAACCAAGCAGCACAAAAAGGAGCCCAAATTATTTGCTTGCCAGAACTGTTTAATACACTTTATTTTCCGCAAGTTCCTAAAAACAAAAAATTCTTTCAATACGCTGAAAAAATTCCAGGAAAAACAACTAAAAGTTTAGGAAAGATCGCAAAAGAAAACAAAATAGTATTAATTGCTGGTTCAATCTTCGAAAAAGCAGGAAACAAATACTACAACACAACTGTTGTGTTTAATGAAAAAGGAAAACTTTTAGGAAAATACAGAAAAACACACATTCCGCATGATCCCAATTTTTTTGAACAACACTATTTTGAACCAGGGAATACCGGATACCGGGTATTCAAAACCAAATACGGAAACATTGGAACACTCATTTGCTACGATCAATGGTTTCCAGAAGCAGCCAGAATTAATGCCTTAATGGGCGCAGATATTGTATTTTATCCTACTGCCATTGGCACCAATAAACACTTGCATCAAACTGAAGGAAACTGGCAGCAAGCCTGGGAAAACGTACAACGAGGACACGCCATTGCCAATGGAATAATTGTATGCGCAGTGAATAGAGTTGGAATAGAAAATAATTCCAAATTTTGGGGCGGGAGTTTTGTCTGCAATGGATTTGGAAAAACCATTAAGCGGGCAGGAAAAAAAGAAGAAGTCCTAATTGCTCAAGTTGATTTGGGGCATGGAAAATATGTCAAAGAAGGCTGGAGATTTTTCTACAATAGAAAACCAGAAACCTACAAGAAATTAATTGAAACCAAAAAGTGAAAAAAATGAAAACACCCCAACAAGAAAACTTTCATATGCCAGCTGAATGGAACAAACACGAAGCTACTTGGTTAAGCTGGCCAAAAGACCCAGATACTTTTTCTGAAACCATTATTCAAAGCGTAGAAAATATTTACTCAATCATGATTTCTGAACTTAGTCAAGGAGAAATTGTAAATGTTTTGGCTGAAAATTCTGAAATGAAAGAAAAAATTGAAAAATTAATTAAAGAAAAAAAAGCAAAAATGAAAAATGTAAAAGTTCATTTAATTAAAAGCATTGATGTATGGGCTAGAGATTATGGGCCGACCTTTTTATTGAATAAAAAAACAAACCAATTAGGCTGCACAAAATGGATTTTTAATGCTTGGGGAAACAAATACAAAGAATTGCTAATGGACAATCAAACCGGAGAACGAATTGCACAAATTTCAAAAGCACAAACATTCAAGCCCGAAATAGTCATGGAAGGCGGATCCATTGAAGTCAATGGCACAGGCACAGTTTTAGTTACAGAACAATGCCAGTTAAACAAAAACAGAAATCCTAAACTGAAAAAACAAGAAATTGAAAATTATTTAAAAGAATACTTACATGTTTCAAATATTGTTTGGCTCAAAGAAGGAATTGAAGGAGACGACACCGACGGCCATATCGATGATATTGCACGATTTGTGAATGAAAATACCATTGTTTATTGCATGGAAGAAAATAGGAAAGATAAAAATTTTGAAATACTTAAAGAAAATCAAAAAATTTTAGAAAAAGCAGTTAACGAAAAAGGCCAAAAATTCAAACTCATTCCTTTGCCGATGCCAAAGGCCATGTGGATTCCAGGAAGAAGATTGGCAGCCAGTTATGCTAACTTTTACATTGCCAATGCCAGCGTTTTGGTTCCAATATACGATAAAAGCAAAGATTCGGAAGTTTTAAAATTATTTAAAAAATTATTTCCAAAAAAGAAAATTGTCGGAATTAACTGCACAGACCTAGTATACGGATATGGAAGCATTCATTGTGTTACGCAGCAACAACCTGCAATAAAATAGTTTTTTATATAAGAAAAATAATAATTTAATACACAATAAACAGGAGTGAAACTATGACTGGAACAATAACTTCGTTCATGAAAAAACATTATTTGCATTTTAATTCAGCTACAGTAATTGATGCAGCTGAAGCCTACAAAAAACATATTAACTCAGGAAAAAAAATGATGGTTACTTTAGCTGGAGCCATGAGCACAGCCGAACTTGGAAAATCTTTGGCTGAAATGATTCGAAAAAACAAAGTACACGCCATTACTTGCACTGGAGCTAATTTAGAAGAAGATGTTTACAACTTGGTTGCGCACAATCATTACAAACGAGTGCCCAATTATAGAAATTTATCCAATGAAGAAGAAGAAGCCTTAGCCAAAAAAGGATTAAACAGAGTTACAGATACTTGCATTCCAGAAGATACAGCCATTCGAAAAATCGAAAAACATTTATTAAAATTATGGAAAGAACACGATCAAAAAAATGATCCCTGGTTACCGCATCAATACTTTTACGAACTATTATTATCCGGAGTTTTAGAAAAAGAATACCAAATTGACCCCAAAGACAGCTGGTTAATGGAAGCAGCCAAGAAAAATTTACCTATGTTTGTCCCAGGCTGGGAAGATTCAACCAATGGAAATATTTTTGTATCCCATTATGTTAAAGGAGATATTCAAAATTTGAATACAGTCAAAGGCGGACTTCATTACATGAATGAATTAATTCACTGGTATACAAAAACTTCTAAAAAAACATCTATTGGATTTTTTCAAATCGGTGGAGGAATTGCCGGAGACTTCCCTATCTGTGTCGTGCCTTTGTTAATGCAAGACATGAAACAAAAAGTTCCATTCTGGAGTTATTTTTGTCAAATCAGTGATTCAACCACCAGCTATGGATCGTATTCTGGAGCAGTACCCAATGAAAAAATTACTTGGGGAAAACTAACCAAGACAACACCCAGATTTGTCATTGAATCAGATGCAACCATTGTAGCACCATTAATTTTTGCCTACGTACTAAACTGGTAAGGTAAAAATATGCCAAAACCTACACGAAGATGGTTAAGACAAGTTGCCAGACAAGGCGCATTTGCACATCCATGGACTGTTCCATTAAAGCCAGATTTTGTTCGAAAAAAACCAAGGGCAACTACAGCAGGACAACCAGTAACTAAAGCAAAGCCTGCTGATAAAGCAAAAGAAACAGTCAAATTAAGACCAACACCTAAAAGAAAAACAGCTCAAACAAAAATAAAACCAATTAAAGTTGCAAGCATCGTATTTTCTTCTTCTGGAAAAAGAAATCCTGCATTTGAAAAAGAACTTCAAAGAAAACTAATTTCAGCATTCAGAAAATTTCAAGAAAAACATCCGCATGTAAAAGCAGTAATCTTTCCTTGCCAAATATGGCGCGATTATAGTTCAAGTTGGAACAGCAGAGCCATGGACAGTATTGGCTGGAGCTTGCAAACAGGATTTGTAACAGACCAACGATTAACCAGACAACAAGAAGCTGATTTACAACTTGACTTTGCGCGAGAATTTCGAAATGGAGCAAGTTCATTTGCAGACATTATCCCAGTAAACCAATTTGAAAGATATTTAAAAGATAAAAAAAGAAGCTGGGATGGATATTTAAAAGATCAACAACAAACTGGATTAAAGGCAGCCATGCTTTTTGCTGGAGACATTGATGTGCAAAAAATTAAAACAACATTTAAAAAATAAAATAACTTCTAAAAAAAATTAATTAAAAAAAAGAAATAAAAAAGATGGAATAACATCCATCTCTTGTTTTATTTATTGCACAATTACTTTTCCATATTTCCCAAGAACAGTATGATCATGGTAATTCCATGAACCTTGTTCAGTGAAAGTAAAAGACCAAGATTCTCCTTGAGCTAAATCTTTACAAACATCAAAGATTCCAGCTTGTTCTTCAGTTCCGCATTTTTCAATACCAGAACCAGGGTAAGCTGTGTGTGTTGGATGCATGGCACTGGCAGGCCAATGACCTACAGAATCAGTATTGCTCCAAGTAACAGTTCCGCCTACAGGAATAGTAACTTCGTTGGGCTCAAATCCAGCAGAAGTAATAGTTACAGTCACAGACTCAGACAAAGAATCAGTTCCAGATTCTGTTGCAGCAGTACTTGAAGCAGGAGTTCCAGCTTGAGTACAACCCACAATCAAAAAAAGTACAGAAAACAACACTAAAACACTCATTAACTTCATTTAATTACCTCCAAAAAAAACTAAATATACTACATAGTTGAGTATGTATATTTAAGAATTATGTTCTCAAATCATTAATTTAAACGAATTTTAAGCATTGGTGAAAAATTGAACAAAGAAATGCATACCACTCATTCTTCTACTAATGAAGAATCTGAACAAACACTTTTAAAAATCAAAGAAACAGAACTGGAAGCTGAAAAACGAATACAAACAGCCCAAAAAGAAGCTCAAGAAATTGTCGAAAAAGCCAAAAAAGAAAGCTTTCAAATAATTGAAAATTCTAAAAAAGAAATTGAACAAGAACGCCAACAAATTATTCAAACAGCCAAAAAAGAATTGGAAAAAGAAAAAAAAGAACAAGAAAAAAAAACAGAAGCACTCGTTCAAAAAATGAAAACAAACTCCCAAGCCAAAAAAACACAACTTGCTGAAAAAATACACCAAAGGTTTGTAGAGGAACTTCAATGCTAAAAGCAGTCGAAATGCAAAAAGTTCGGGTCACAGGCCCTAAACTATTTTTACGCGAAGTCATTCAAGCACTGCACACAGCTAAACTCATGCACTTAATCAGCTATGAAAAAAAAGATCAAGACTATTTCAATATCGGAAGTCCTTTTTCTGAAGCAACCGATTATTCCAATGCAGTAATTGAAACACGATCTTTAATTGATTTTTTTAAAATCAAAGGAACTGGAAAAACAATCAACATCGAAAATGCTGCTGGAAAAATCCATACACTTCATAAAGAATTTCAAAATACATTAAAAATTCAAAAAGAAATTAAAGACACAATCAAAGAACTGGAAGGAAAAAATACCAACCAATTTTTTGAAACAGAAATTAATCAAAAAATTATTACACAATACAAAAACTTAGATATTTTTTTGGGAACCATTCAAAAACCTTTGGATAAAAAACAAATTGAAAAAAGTACTGCAAAATTCGAATTGATTGAAAAAACAATCGACAAAAAAAATTGGATTGCTTTATTTGCTGACAAAAAAAGCAAAGAAAATATTCAAACACTTTTAAGAGAACATGGATTTAGCGAAGTAAAATACGTACACATTGATTTCAAACAAATTGAAAAAGAGTTAAATACAGCCAAAAAACAACTCGAAGAAACAGAACATACACTGAAACAAATCGAAAACGAAAAACAATGGCTTTTAGATATTGAATACACCTTAAGCCAAGAAATTGAAAAAGCAGAAGTGCCTTTGCATTTTGCAACATCCAAAAACTCATTTATTATTCACGGATGGATTCCAGCCAAACAATTAACTGAATTTAAGAAAAAATTAAATACAAAAACTATGGAAAAAATTTATTTTGAAGAATTTAAAGACACCGAAAATGCGCCAGTGCAACTAAACAATCCTAAAGCCATCAGCCCATTTGAATTTTTTTTAAACTTATATACTTTACCCAAATATTATGAACTAGATCCCAGCGCATTAATGGCATTTACATTTCCATTCTTTTTCGGATTCATGCTAGGCGATGTAGGCTATGGAGTCATTGCATTGATTCTGTTTCAAATTGTAAAACGAAAATTCAAAGACTTACAAGTTCAAGCCATTGCCAATATTTTAACCTTAGCCAGTATTGCCAGCATTATTTTTGGATTTGTATTCGGAGAAGTATTTGGAGAAGAATTCATTGAACACCCTTTACTGAACCGAGTGCATGACATTAACACCATGCTTTTGGTCACAATAGCAGTTGGAATTATTCACTTGAATTTAGGATTTATTTTAGGATTCTACAACAAACTCAAACACCATGGATTCAAACACGCTTTGCTTGAAAAAGGAAGCTGGATTATAATCGAAATTGGAATTGCAACAGCTCTTTTAGCAAACCAAACAGTCGGAGCAATCATAGCAGTCATTGGATTAATTATGTTATACAAAGGAGAAGGATTCAGAGGAATGATTGAGTTGCCAGCCTTGCTTAGCAATATTTTATCCTATGCACGATTATTCGCCATAGGCCTAGCTTCAGTTCAATTGGCCTTAATTGTAAACATGCTGGCAGGACAAGCTCTTGGCTTAGGAATTATAGGATACGTTTTAGCGGCATTTGTAATACTCATCGGCCATGGACTTAATTTATTCCTAGGCTTATTGGGGCCATTCATTCAATCTTTGCGATTGCATTATGTTGAATGGTTTTCAAAATTCTTCGAAGGCGGAGGAGAACCCTACAAGCCTTTTGGAATCAAAGAAAAAGCATAACAAGATTTAAAAAAATTTCAATACACACGTATAATAGTAATATACACTATTACTATATTTAACAAAAATAAAACAAAGTGATAAAAAAATGGTTTCAAAATCAAGGATTTTGGCATAATTGTCAAAAGCTTAATAGATTTTGAAAACTTTAAAAAACTGGGAGGTTTTTTAATGGCAGACATCAACACAGGGTTAATTGCAATCGGGGCAAGTATTGCAATGGCAGCAAGTGCTTTGGCAGCCGCATGGGCTGAAAAAGAAATTGGAACAGCCGCAGTAGGAGCTTTAGCTGAAAAAGAACAATTATTCGGAAAAGCACTGATCTTAACAGTTATTCCGGAAACCATTGTAATTTTCGGATTGGTTGTAGCTATCCTAATCATCGGAATGGCTGGAAAGGCTTAAACAGTCTGCCGCCAGTCAATTAAGAAAACAAGGAAAACCATGGGTTTAAAATTTGTAACAAATTTTAAAATCCCAGGGGGAATTTTAAATGGGTTTGGAAAAAGTAATTCAAGAAATCAAAGAACAAACAGAAAATGAATGCAAAAACATTCTAAAACAAGCCAGCGAAACAAGGCAGCACATTATCCAAGAAGCCAATGCCCAAGCTGAACAATTCAAACAACAAGCCAGCAAAGAATCTGACTTGTTAGCTGAAGAAATTAAAAACAAAGAATTATCTCAGCATCGCTTAGAACAAAACAAAAAAATTATGGAAACCAAATCCAAAGCAGTTCAAGAAATTTTCCAAACAGCATTGGAAAAAACAAAAACTTTAAGTGAAAATCAACGAAAACAATTATTGAAAAAATTACTGGAAAAAGGCTTGAAAGAATTGGAAAACGCAAAGTATGTGTACACCAATAAACAAGATACAAAATTAGTGCAGGAATTAGCCAAACAATTAAAACATGCAGGCGAAATTCAGTGCACTTCAGGAATTGTTTTAGAAAACGCAGACAAAACAATCAAAGTCAATTATACATTTGAAGTTTTGTTTGAAAAAACCAAAGAGGAGAATTTACATGAAATTTCAAATGATGCGTTTTAATCCATTCGAATCCGCCAGCGGAAGCTCTTTGGATAAAACTTTTCGAAAAAGTTTTAACGGAAACAGCGGATTTCCCTACACCAATACCAGAGTACGGGTAATGAAAACACGACTATTGGGCGGAGCAGATTACAAACGATTAATGAATATGAGCGTACCTGAAATAACAAGATTTCTAGAAGAATCAGACTATAAAACAGAAATCGATTCATTGTCCCAGCAATTCAAAGGACTAAACTTAATTGAATACAGTTTAATGAAAAATTTAGAACGAACCTTTAAACGCATTTACGATTTTTCACTCAAACAAGCCAACCAGCAACTTGGATTATTTTTAAAAAAATGGGATTACTGGAATATTAAAATATTACTGCGAGGCTTACAAACCAAGTCCAACAAAAATGAAATCATGCACAACATGGTTTTGGTGGGAGACTTTAAATCAGAATTTTTTGAACGAATCCTTAACAATGCACAAACCATTGAACAAGCCATTGATTACTTTAAAGACACCAATTTTTACCCTATTTTAAGCAAACACAAAAATAGTTTGGCAAAATTAGAAGATGAACTGGATCGATTTTATTATTTAAATTTATTGGAAAATTCCAGCAAAGAATTACGCAATTTTGGAAAAAACCAAATTAAAAGCATCAATACATTAAACATGCTGCGATTAAAAGACTTGGATTCCAAAAAAGATTTTTTGATTCCCGGAATGGACGAAATCATGCAAGTCCCCGAAGGCTTAGATGACTTAGAAAAAATTGCTTACGTAAAACGAGAACAACTCGAAAATGGATTGCATAAAATGCATTCATTCAAATCCAACATGGATCCATTGCTGGGTTATTTTACAGCCAAAGAAATCGAAGTCAACAATTTACGAATGATTATTCGCGGAAAACAAACAGGAATTGCCGCAGAAAAAATTGAAAAAAGTTTAGTATATTTAAGTTAAAAAAATAACTTTAAAAAAATGGTGACGCTTTGGAAATTGCAATTTTAGGAAACGATGAATTTGTAACTGGATTCAGACTCAGCGGAGTCAAAAACATAATTACTGCTGAAGGAAAAGAACTAAGCAAAAAAATTGAAGAAGTCATTGACCAGCAAAAAATAGGAATTTTAGTCATGGAACATTTAGATTTTTCACAATTAAACAACAATGTCAAAAAAAAATTAGACCGAACTGTAACACCTGTAGTTGTAACATTAAGCAAAGATGCCAAAACATCCGATTTACGGGAATTGGTTAAAAAAAGTATTGGAATTGACTTGTGGAAATAATAAAATGATTATATTTAATAGATAAAATATTTAGGAAAAGGTGAACCTATGAGCGAAGCAACAATTTACAGAATTTCAGGACCAGTAGTCATTGCCAAAGGATTGAGTGCCAAAATGTATGATTTGGTTTTGGTTGGAAAAGAAAAACTTTTAGGAGAAGTCATTCAAATTACAGGAGAAACTACCACCATTCAAGTCTATGAAGAAACATCTGGATTAACACCCGGAGAACCCATTGAAAACACACAAGCACCTTTATCGGTTGAATTGGGTCCAGGAATTTTAACTCAAATTTACGATGGAATCCAAAGACCTTTAGCTGGACTGCAAGAAATTATGGGAGACTTCATTAAACGCGGAGCCACAGCTTCAGCCTTGGATCGAAAAAAGAAATGGGAATTCAAAGCAATTGCTAAAAAAGGAGACTCAGTTTCCGGCGGAGATATTCTAGGAACAGTTCAAGAAACAGTCAACATTGAACACAAAATATTAGTACCACCGAATATTAAAGGAACATTAAAAAATATTCAAAGCGGAAAATTTAATATTGATGAAGTTATTGGAACTTTAGAAAATGGAACTGAATTAAAACTAGCCCATAAATGGCCAGTCAGACAACAAAGGCCTTACCAGCAAAAATTAGCACCCGACATTCCATTAATCACTGGACAAAGAATTATTGACACACTATTTCCAATTGCTAAAGGAGGAACTGCAGCAATTCCAGGACCTTTTGGTTCAGGAAAAACAGTAACTCAAAGTCAATTAGCTAAATGGAGTGATGCCCAAATTGTAGTCTACATTGGATGCGGTGAAAGAGGCAATGAGATGACTGAAGTATTAACCGAATTTCCTCACTTGCAAGATGTAAAAACTGGCCGGCCTTTAATGGAACGAACTGTGTTAATTGCAAACACTTCCAATATGCCAGTGGCAGCCAGAGAAGCCAGTGTTTATACAGGAATGACGATTGCAGAATATTTTAGAGACCAAGGATTGGATGTCAGCTTAATGGCAGACTCTACAAGCAGATGGGCTGAAGCCATGAGAGAAATTGGTTCACGCTTAGAAGAAATGCCAGGAGAAGAAGGATATCCAGCATACTTAGCTTCCAGATTATCTGAATTCTATGAACGAGCCGGCCGAGTAATTTGCATTGGAAAAGACGCAAAAATGGGAAGTGTTACAGCCATTGGAGCAGTCAGTCCAGCAGGCGGAGACTTCTCTGAACCAGTCACCCAAAATACATTAAAGATTACCAAAGTTTTCTGGGCATTGGATGCAAAACTAGCACAAAAAAGACACTTCCCAGCCATCAATTGGCTAGAAAGTTATTCTTTGTATTCTGAAAACTTAAAAAACTGGTTTGCAAAAAATGTCGCCGAAGACTGGCCAGCTCAAAGAACAGAAGCCATGAAAATTTTGCAAAAAGAAGCAGAATTACAAGAAATTGTTCAATTGGTAGGCAGCGATTCACTGCCAGAAAAAGAACGATTAACTTTAGAAATCGCAAAACTAATCCGAGAAGCTTTCCTGCAGCAAAACGCCTACCATGAAGTGGATACTTATTGTAGTCCCAAAAAACAACACGGAATTATGAAAGCAATTTTAGAATATGCTGAAATGGGAAGAACAGCTTTAGAACAAGGAGCCAGCATTGAAAGAATTGCCAATATTGAAAGCAAAAACAAATTAGTTAAAATAGCATTTAAAACAGAAAAAGAATTTGAAACAGAAATCAAACAAATCCATCAACAAATGGAACAAGAGTTCAAAGAAATTATTACATAATATTAAACAAGACAATCGAACGAAGTGAAGATTGTCTATCAGGAGGTATCATAAAATCAAAGATTTTATGTATATGCAAAACTTAGAGTTTTGCAGTATATCGGAACCTAAGGTTCTGATAATGGAACAAGAATTTAAAGAAATAATTGCATAATTTTGAAAGGTGATACAGAAATGATTTTAAAATTAGGAATTTTAAAAACTTTAAAAAACCAGGAGATTTTTTAATGAAAGAATACAAAACAATTACTAGAATTGCAGGCCCTTTGGTTTTCGTAGAAAAAACACACGAAATAGCTTACGGTGAATTGGTTGAAATTGAATTAGAAGATGGTTCGAAAAAAAACGGGCAAGTATTGGACACCAGCAAAGATTTAGTAATTGTACAAGTATTCGAAGGAACTCGAAGTATTTCAAAAAAATGCAGTGTAAAATTCACCGGAAAAACAATCAAATTAGGAGTCAGTAAAGACTTACTTGGAAGAGTATTTTCTGGTTTAGGAAAGCCTAGAGATAATGGACCAGAAATTATTCCAGAAATGCATTTAGATGTAAACGGAGCAGCCATTAATCCGTATTCTAGAGAAAGCCCAAAAGATTTTGTGCAAACAGGAATTAGTTCCATTGATGGATTGAATACTTTAGTCAAAGGACAAAAATTGCCATTATTTTCAGGAGCAGGATTGCCGCACAACGAAATTGCATTGCAAATTGCAAGACAAGCAAAAATTTCCGACAAAACAGCCATTGTATTTGCAGCCATGGGAATCACCAACGAAGAAGCACAGACATTTATTCAAGACTTTGAACAAACCGGAGCATTAGAACGAGCAATTATTTTCTTGAACTTAGCCAATGATCCAGCTATTGAAAGATTAATTACACCCAGAATGGCTTTAACTGCAGCAGAATATTTAGCATTCGAACACGGCTACGATGTCTTAGTAATTTTAACAGACATGAGTAATTATGCTGAAAGTTTGCGAGAAATCGGAGCAGCCAGAGAAGAAGTTCCAGGAAGACGAGGATATCCAGGATACATGTATTCTGATTTAGCCAGCATATACGAAAGAGCAGGAATCATTAAAGGAAAAAAAGGAAGTGTTACACAAATTCCAATTCTAACCATGCCAGGAGACGATATTACACATCCAATTCCAGACTTAACAGGATACATTACTGAAGGGCAAATTGTTTTAGGACGAGACTTGCACGCCAAAGGAATTTACGCGCCCATTGACGTATTGCCTTGCTTGAGTAGATTAATGAATCAAGGAATTGGAAAAGAAAAAACAAGAGAAGACCATAAAGCTGTAGCCAATCAATTGTATGCAGGCTATGCAGAAGGCCGAGCTTTACGAGGTTTAGTTGCCATTGTTGGAGAAGAAGCCATGAGTGAAAAAGACTTAAAATTTTTAAGATTTGCTGAAGCATTTGAAAACAAATTTGTCACTCAAGGCAGAAACGAAAATAGAAGCATTCAACAAACTTTAGACATTGGCTGGCAATTGTTTGCACAACTGCCTAAAACAGAATTAACCAGAATTGAAGACAAATACATTGACAAATATTTACCCAAAGCAAGTGAAGCAATCGCTAAATAAAAAAAAGGTTTGATAAAATATGGCCAGAGTAAAGCCTACACGTTCCGAGTTAATTAAATTAAAAAAAC
>JAUSKK010000028.1 GCA_030649345.1 Candidatus Iainarchaeum sp.
TGGAAAAGCCTTGGAACGATTGCGAAGAGAACTCAAAGACAAAACAGAACTCCAAAAATATTTCCAAGAATTGGCCAGTCAAAAAGACAACCAAATGAGCGCTTTGGAAGAAAAAAACCAAGAATTACGTTTAGCATTCAAAACAGCCGAAAAACACGAAAAAGTTTTACGTGGCCAGCTTAAAGGATTGGAAAAATGGGCTGAAGAAAACGGCTGGGATGAAGAAGAAACAAAAAATAAACCCAAAAAGTTGAAAAAAAAGAAAAAACAATAAATTATTCTTTGATTGTTCTAGGCTTAAAATAATCTAAATCGTACAAATAGGCATGAATTAATTTGGCAACTTTTTCTGCTTCCAATTCTTTTTCGGCTTCCAGTTCATCTTCATCCAATAATTCGCCGAATTCAGATTCTTGCAAATATTTTAAAATTTTGACGCCAGTCTTGATTTCGATTTCTGAAAGTTTTTCTTTCACCCAAGTAACATCATTGGTTTCAGAATAAAAACTAATGACCAACACCAAGTCAGTATTGGAAGCCATTTGAAAAGCTTTAAAGGGAACATCCGCCAACGAAGGAACAAAGGCTTCCTCGAATTCTAAGTCCGCAATGTCTTGAATTAGTTTTTCTTTAATTAAAGAAAATAAGTCCACTGAACTCTGTGAATCGGAAATTAAACCTAAACGCATAATCAAACCTTTATTCATTAAATTAATAAACATAAATAATATAGTATTATGGGTACACCCCATGGATTCATTAGACAACGAAGAGTACAGTACAGAAGAATATCCTAATTTTGACGAAGACGGACAAGAATATGCTTCTGAAAGCCTAGGCGAAAAAATTCTTCGAAAATTACCATTAATTTTACTTATCTTGGCAGTATTCTTCATTGGAACCTATTTATACACTTCATTTATTGGAAATCAAGTAGAAGTAACATTTACTATTAAAAATTTAGAAGAACAAGCAATTTCCAACAATACTTTAAGCATTCAAGAACCAGAAAAAGAAGAAATTTTAGAAAGAAAATCTCAAGAAAGTACGTACACCCTAAAACTCAAAACAGGAAACTATACACTTACAGTAATTTCTCCAGGATACAAAACCAAAATAATTCCTTTAGAAATAACTACAGACACAACAGATGTTTCCATTACTTTAGAAAAAGATATTCCCACAGAACTCAGCATTGTTTCCGGAATCACTGGAAGTGTCGGAGAAACCATTCAAGTGCCTGTAACCATTTCCAATACAGGAAACACATCATTATCCAATATTGAATTGGCAGTAAAAAATGTTTCTGAGCCCACAGTCAGTGCAGTTATTGAACCCAGTACTATTTCAGTTCCAGCCAATGGAAGTGCTCAAGTTTCTTTGCAAATTCGAGTCCCTTCAGAACTTAAATTAGACCGAGATAACAAAAAACAAATCCATGGAACCATTAAAATAAAATACACCCATGAAACAGTTGACTTTAATGTAATTATTTATCCAAAGCCTCAATTGGAAATTACGCCAGCCAGTATTTCAGTTCGAGGAAATGCTAGAGAACAAGTGAAAGGATCCTTTATTTTAAAAAACAAAGGAGTTACCAAAATTGAGAATATTGAATTATCTACAGAAATAGTAAATGCTACAGTAAATGTAAAAGAAGTAGTCAAAAGCTGGATTACTTTCACCAATAGTGGAACTTCCAGTTTAAGTATAGCAGAACTTTTACCGAATGAAACTAAAAATATTGAACTTACCATTCAAATCCCAGAAACAGCCAAAAAAGAAACCATTACAGGAAATTTAATTATTCAAACACCCGTAATTTCTGAACCTATAAAAAAATCATTTAGTTTAGAAATACAACAAGAAGTTACAGTTGCATTAAAACTAACGCCCAGCAAAGACACTGTACCTGTTCCTTTTAATGATACTACAGCCAAATACGATAAAGTTTTAACCGAAAAGGTAACCTTAGAAAACATAGGAGATATTACTTTAGAAGATCTTTCAATCAGTGTACGAAACCGAGAAACCTGCACAGAAACATGGCTCAGTTTTGCCAGCGAAACCACAGTGCGAGAACTAGTGCCAGAGGAAACAAAGCCTATCTTTATTATTATCAGTGCACCTTTAACAGTCCGCGGAAACCCAACAGCCTTGGTTTGCACACTGGCAGTCAGCTATTTTGACAAAATTGAAAACACGAGAAAAGAAAAAGACACGCAACTCAGAATAATTCCAGAGCAATGAAAAAGTGACACTATGGATTTTTTAGAAAAAGCACGAGACATTATCTTGCAGGTAGATGCATTCTTAATTGCCTACATTTTCATTGGAAACAATACCTTATCCAATTTATCCAACCAATTCATTCAAAACATTCAGCACATATTTGTTTTTTCCATTACCTTAATTGCCATTGAATTTGCATTATTCTTTTTACTCAAACAATGGCAAAAAAACAAAAACTACAAAACGCAGATCATCGCCTACATGATTGGATTTGGAGTCCTTACACTGATTTTAACTTACATAAACTTGAAACAATAAATTAATCAATTAAGTACTGCACAGGCGAAAGATAGGTAGCTTTAACTTCTTCTGAAATCAGCAAAATTTCATACTCTTTAATAATTTCGCCAAATTTACTTTTCAAGTCCAAGATCAAAGAATGAAAGCTTTTCAAATTAGCCAATTCAGCATCCAAGTCAATATCGGAAACACCAATGCCTTCAATCAAAAAAACAATATTGGGATGAGCCAAACAATACTTCACAAAACGTTCACGCTTTTCTTGAGTCAAATTCTGAAACTTAATCATAACTTTAAAATATTGATAATTAAACAAAGGATAATTCAGCTTAATAGTAAATTTTTGAATAATTTTTTCTTTAACCAAACGCTGAATTCGCTTTCGAATAGTTTCAATGGAAACATTCAATTTTTTGCTTAAATCCGTTAAAGAAATTCTGGCATTTTGAGACAAATAATCCAAACAAACAACATCCAAATGATCCAAATGAACTTGCGGGTTTGGCAAAAAAAATTCTTGCGGATTATTTTTAACTTCCGTCAAATAAACACGATCACAACAAACAAAATTGGTAATGATAGTAACATCCAAAGCTTGAACAGCAGTTCCAAACTTAGACCTAAATTGAATTAAAAATTCATCCAATTCATTCACTGTTTTGGTTAAAACATTAATAATCAAATCATATTTTCCATCACAAACCACCAGCCATGAAACCTGCGGATGTTGCTTCAAATACTGAATAATTTCTTGCTCATTTTCCGTAAACTGCAAACGCAAATAAATTTTATAAAAATGAAAACCCAATTTAGGCAAGTTGGCAAAAGCATAAAAGCCTTCTAAAAAACCACGAGCTTGCAATTGTTCAATTCTATACTTGGCCACTTCTTTGCTTACGCCCACCCTCTTGGCAATTTCAGCAAAAGAAGATCGCGCATTTTTATCCAATTCCAGCAATATTTTCCGAT
>JAUSKK010000032.1 GCA_030649345.1 Candidatus Iainarchaeum sp.
ATGATTGGAGGCCAGGGTGAAAAGTAAGCCTTTTTTATTATCTTCCATCTATGTATATGATTATAGCGGGGTGGGGCAGCCTGGAGTGCCCGTCGGGCTCATAACCCGAAGGTCAAAGGTTCAAATCCTTTCCCCGCTATAATAAACTAATTCTAAGAAAAATTGTACTAATTGAAACACTCACTAAGCATAGTTTACATCTTTTTTAATAAAAATCAACACACACCAGCTAATTTTTCGAAAAAATGCTTAAAAAGCAAAAATATAACAACTATCACCGGTTCAACAAATTAAAAGGTTAAACTAATTCAGCCACTCACCAATAAAAAATAGGTTAAAAAAATAAAAATTGGTTAAATAGGGTAAACTCACCAGCAAAAAAGACATAAAAAAGAACAACTAAGCAAAACTTAGTAAGCTCACTAGAAAAAAATAGGTTAAAAAATCAAAAAGTTGTTAAAAAAAGAACTAAAAATTACACTCACCAGTGTTTTTAAGTAAATAATGGTAATTACCAGTAATTATTGTAATTAAATGTAATTACAGTAATTATTTAAAGTAATTACGACATAATTAATACATGATATTCAAAACAATTGTTAGAAAGTGTTTAAATGCATTAGATAGACTAAAAGAGTGGAGTAATGAAACAAAATACAAAGAGCCTAGAAAAAAGGTTGAAAATTCAGAAAACAAGCAAGAACGGAGAATATTCTCCTTATGGGACTTTGTAGACTTCCAAAATGACACCCAAGCAGACCATTTAGTTAAAGTTGTTGGATTTGAAGAATTTGTAGATATGGATGAAATTCGAAGAAGAATAAGGGAAGTCTTGCAAATCGAATACAAGAATGAACGAAGCTTATACCCATACATCAAGACACTTGCAGACACAGGATTCCTAGAAACCAGCAATGTAGGCGGAAGACGAAAATGGCGAAAACGAGAATTAATGTTTGAAATAGTAACTAAAAAAGAAGCAACACAAACTAAAGAAACTCAGATAGAAAAAACAATGGAGGAACCACACAAAATGTTGGAATTACGATGGTTAGAACAAAGACAAAATAAAACCAAAAAAATAGAAATATAGCAAAAAAACTGAGAACAACTAGTTTACTAAAACCAATTTTTGAAGACGATCATGCAATTCTTTAAATTTTTTAACTTTTTCAGAAGTTTGAAGTGCTGTCTTAAACCAGTCATCTGCAACAATCTTTTCAGAAGTAATTAGAATTTTTTTAATGTAATTTTTATCAGGATTTTCTAATGAAGTCAAATACGTTAAATCATCAAAAATGCTTTTTTTAGAGCTTAATTTAGTACGTTCAATTAAGTGAAGAACAGACTCAACCACTAAATTTGAATTAACGTCTTTTTCATCCATATAATAGACAGCTTTCCAATTTCCTTTAACTTTCCAATTATGAGTAGGATTAATGCCTGTTTTAAAAAAAGAAGTTAATTTTTGAAACGCTGACTGAGGAATAATAACACAATTTTTGCCTGTTCGAACATACGGAAAATTGGACAAAATTCCATCCCGAAAGTATTTGTATTGTTTGCCTGTGCCTTTGTTTACATTTTGAGTATACCCATAAATAGCTCTAAATAATTTTTGATATTCATAAGACGAGTGTTTTGTATTTTCAGGTAAAATGAATTTATATTGAATAAAATAACCACGCACCACCCCCAAACACCCCGCACTTCCACTAATAATAAATAACTAATAAATAAACTTTTTATGTATAAGTATAGTGTATAACTTTACAAATGATTTAAAAAGATAATTCTATTTTTCTAAAAAATAATAAAAAAAGAAAAAGAAGAAGGTTTTACCTTCTTACACTGCTTTTAGGTCTGTAAAATCTTTGTCTAGCCGCAACTGTTGGTTCAACGTCATCGGAAGGCATTTCATCATCATAAACTCTACTCATTTCCATATCTACAACCACAATATCTTTTGCGGACTTAACTTTTCGGTACGGAACACTTTTGTCGTTAATGATTTTTCTAGCCTCTTGCTTGGATTTGACCTTTAAAGGCTCCATAGTAATGGTTTCAATTCTACCTTTTTCTAAGTTTATAATTAAATCATAAACTTTTCCTTTTCTTTCTCCTGTTGTTGTAAAAATATCCAAACCAAAAAGTTCGGAAAGTTTCATAGTCATTATTCCACCCCTATAACATAACTAACTCTATGAAAAGCATGCTTCTGATTAAACCTGCTTTACTGTATTTAGAAGAACTTTTAACTATTTAAACATTTTGTTTTTATGTCGAAGATACTTTCAGAATACTGGAAGTATGGGGGTTAGATTGAATCCAAAGGACTTTTCACTCGTTTTAATTCTTCAATGGAAACCTTAGTGTAAATTTGAGTTGTAGACAAATCAGCATGACCTAATAATTCCTGGATTTTTCGGATATTTTCTCCAGACTCCAATAAATGAGTTGCAAAAGCATGGCGTAAACTATGGGGTGTAATAAGCTTGGTTATTTTAGCACTAAAACAAGCTTTTTTGACAATTCGCTCAACTGTATCTGTAGATAACGGAGAACCATTCTTTTTAGTGAAAACATACTCTGATTTGGTCTTTTTGCCATTTAAATGATTTTTAATCTCTTTAATCCATTTTTCGGACAAAACAATCATTCGGTCTTTATTTCCTTTTCCACCCCTGACCATTCCAGTATGATCTCCAAAAGACAAATCATTAATTTTCAAATTAACACATTCACTAACCCTAGCCCCAGTAGAGTACATAAACTCCAACATTAACCGATTTCGAGTATTGGATACAACACTAAACAAACGAGTTAATTCCTCTCTAGACAACACAATAGGCAGTTTTTTGGACTTTTTAGGACGCTTAATTTCCTCTAAACATTTGTTGTTTAAAACAGTCTTAAAGAAGAATTTAAGGGAAGAATACACTAAGGCTAAAGTAGAGCTATTTACTCCTGAATTGCGTTTTTTGGCCAAAAACCCAATTACAATATCATGGTCAATTTGGGAAGAAGGGACGTTTAAGGTATCCAAAAACTCTCGAACATAGCCAGTGTACATGCTTAAAGTGCGTGCAGAATAGCCTGTAACGATTAATTCGTTTTTGAACTTAGCTAACAAAGCATCTTTTTCATCCATACTATTACAAAAGGGTTTTCCAGCAAATAAAGCTAACGGAAACCAACTAACTAAAGCACGTTAAAACAGGAATTCAGATCTGTTTAAATAATGTTTTTGATAAGTATATGATATCTAATTTTCTTAATCTGTGTGTGGTGATGTATATAGAGGCAACTGAAACAATGCGACTAAAGTTATTAAAAGAAGAACAAAAAATGAGATCTAAGCAACCTAAGCCTTGGACTGAAATAAAATATCGACGATATGCGAACTTTGGTAAAGCAAAGAAAACAGTTCTTTAAACTAGTTTTAAGAAAAAAGCCCTTATACATAACGTTTTAGGAATAATAATCTTTCCAAAAGAAACAATTTTTTTCTTTTTCTATTTTCGTTTCTTGCCTTGTTTTTCAAGAAACTACTCTATAGGTCATACTCCAATAACCCTAAAAACCCTAAAATGGTTCGATAAGTAAACTTTTCCTGACTTATTTGGTTTGCTTTTGGTTCATTATTTGGCATAATTATTTGTTTTCCGAATGGTTTGTTTTAGGTGTCTGATTTGTTGGAAAAGTGATGAAATTTATTCCGTTGACTTAATTTTTCAGTTGACTTTTTGAAAAAGCCTGGTGTTAGGTAATTTTCTCAGAACCTAAAAATTAACCTAACTTATTCACTCAATAAAGTTCCTTTGTTTTTTCTTTGAATTTGTATGCAAAAGAGCTAATTACTCAAAATATTGGACAATGCTTGTTTTGAGCCAAACTGAATTTAACGTATTTTTACCTTAGTTTGGATTAGATCCGTGTTATTTTAGGTTTAGGGTTAGGCAGTTGGTCTAGTAAGTCTAAAACTTTAGGTTTTTCAGTTCCTAAACTTTTAGAATCTATGAGAATTTCAGTTACTGGCTCTTGGGTATTAACAATCATTTGACTTAGAAGGTCTTTTGTTAAGTAGGTTAAGCCATGTTTTGGGCAAACAAAGGCAATAGCGTAGTTTTTCTCTAAAACTAACTTATTGAATGAACTGCAATAATGGTTGCCTCCTAAAGCTATGGCAACCAACTTGTTTTGTTTTGAGGAATAATCCGTTTCCAGGATTGTTTGAGCAATAATTTGTCCTCCTAATGGATCTTGCCAAGCTGTTTCATTGGACCCAAGTTCTATGAAGACTGAAGGCTTGGTTAGAAATGGACCGTGATGGGTGGCTTCCATAGTGATCTCGTAAGCCAAATTTTGACCATTTTTGGCTTTTTGAAGGGCTTTTAGATAACTTGCTTGAATAATGGCTGAGGTTGGGCAGATTGTGTTTTCTTTTCCACCTAGTTGAGCTAGGCCGAAGTTTCCAATGGAATGAACTGTTAAGCTCGGAATTCCTTTAGCGCTGGCGTGTTTGGACGCAAAAACAAACAAATCAGCAGAAATTTTATTCACATAATCTGCAATTACTTGGAATTCATTAATCGTATACAATTTAAAGTTTTGGAATTCAAGGCCAAATTTTTGGCTGTGAAATTCAAATACTGAATTCCCATCAAATTCTTCTTTAGTTTCCTTAAATTCAACTAATTCCAGTAAAGCTTGTTTAATGGTTAAACCAGCTAAATCTTGTTTGGATACAATAATTGCAATATGCATAGTATAGAAAACTAATGCAAAACAAATTAAATGCAGGAATGCCTATAGTCTATATGCGATCGATGCGTAGAACTGTTGGTAGAGTTTCTTTTGGACAAGCAGCTAGAGAAATTCAACAACCAACTGGAAGACATAAACGTTTGCCTTTTCAAACAACTCAAATGAAAGTTCCTGTTCAATTAATCAAAAAATTAGATCGAAAGCTTAGAACACGGTATAAGCCTCCTAGAAAAGGAAAGCCGGCTGAAACCAAGCTCCGAAATGCTGTTATATTCCAAAGAGAAGTTTTAGAACGCTTAAAAGGAGTTGGAAGAAAATTAAATGCTATTGAATTGGTTGCGTCTTTAATTAGAGAACATGGTTTTGAAAAAGAAAATTTAATGCCTTTTTTAAATGCTGCATTGGCTTTAGAACGAGCAGTTCCAAGAAATGCATTATTTGTTGGAACTATTGGGAATATGCTAAAATCCGTGAACAATGGATCTTTGCAAAAAATAGATTCCTTATTGCAACGAACACAACAACAATTGCACACTACTTCCAATATTGCTAGTGTAGTTATTCCAGGATTTTCCTCCATGATTGGAGTTGAACGAAAACAAGCACTAATTCAAGTGGCTGCAGCTTTAGGTGTATTGGAAGCCATGAAGCAAGTATCTCGAGAACCTTTACATCAAAACAAACAATTTACTTGGGTTAATTTTGATCACAGAACACAAGCACCCAAACCAACACATAATATTGGATATCGTGTTTTTACGAAACTAAAAGAAACTGGCCCAATTCACCAAACTGAGTTGGTTGCTCGATTAAATCTTCCATCTTCTCATGTAGTTAGTCAATTGGGCCACTTGGAAAAAGCAGGAGTGGTTCAAACTAAGTATGTTTCTGGTGTGAAAGGCAAAACAGGAGCTGTAAAAGAAACTAGACTAACTCGGTTTGGTCAACAGTTGGCTACAGCTCAAGAAAAGGCTAGAACAATTTTGCCGGAAGTTAGAGAAATTTTAGTTGGAGAAAGAACAGGGAAACCCAGCAAAGCAGAAGAACGCACACGAGATCGAATTGCACGTTGGTTAACTATAGTGAATTTACGTCAAAAAACTGGTTGGGGTGAACGAAGAATTGCCCGAGAACTTAAAATCCCTGTAAAATATGTGGTTGGAATTATACGCGAAGGAACCAAACCATACTCAGTAAGATCTGGCCCAGAATATTTTTTGACCCAAATTGAATTACTGAAACGAAAAGACTTAACTCTCGGAAGGCAATTTGAAAAATACTGCAAAGAACAAGGCTTAATTCCAAAGAAATAACTACTTAAAATCGAATTTAGCTTGAAACAGAGTTTAAACGCATTATTTTGCCTGTTTTGATTTAATGCCTGAATGGGTTATCCCTAGCAGACTAAATAAATTCAAAGAAAGTGGTTTCAAAAACATTTTCCTAACTTTTTTCAATATTCACAAATTTTTTTAAAAAAATTTTTAAAAATAAAATTCCATCCAACACTATTTCTTGGACAAAGCGTTCGAATTTTAAAAAAGAAAAATTAATTAACTTACAAAATAATATTTTTAGATTGAATATGCCTGAACCAAAAAAACGCGGAGAAATTGCAGAACAAACTACTGTAAGAATTCCATTTGAGCACTTAAGTGAAGCAGCAAAGCAATTAATTGGTGAAACATTGGATCTGGAATTCCAAATTTAGGTTATCGAATTAAATTTCCTTAAGAAATTCAGAAAGTACACGAATGATTAAAAGAAACGGTTAACAAACACGGAATTTTAAACACCAAATTTGAAGGGTATTATCCATTCAATTGGATGAGTGCAGGTGTTGTAGCCAAAACTCACCCAATCTTTTACGTTACTGGAAGAGGCGATATGGTTTTCAAAAAACCAACTAGATTAGAATACATGCGTTATTTAGATCAAACTCGCTGGTATGGAAAACTAGGATTAACTCCTTGGAGATGGCGAGCTTACCTTGAGCCACCTCAAGTTCCAGCAAAGGTTAAAGATTGGGCTTTAGGTAAAATGCAGGCAATCCGGGCCAATCGACCAAAATTAATGCCGCAACCAGTGCGCGTGCCAATTCCTATAAGGGGCAGAAGAAAGCTAAAACAAGCCAGAATTAGGCCCAATCGCAGGCGTTTAAAACCTTAATTTTTTCAGTATTTTTTAGAAGGACTGTCCAAGAAATCGTGCTGGAATTTAGATAGTTCTAATTCCTTAATATCAAGCATACTTCACTACTGTCATTCAAAAAATTTTTATGAAAAGAATTCAAAGCGTCTTAAGGATTCCTATTGAGCGCAGATAGCTCTAAAGCATATTCAAAATTTCTAAAAAGAAAAAATTAAGGGAAAATTGAGCCATTTCCATAAAGCTCAGCAAATAGGCCTGAAAGTGCCTTAAAACGCTCCTTTTAGCTGTTTAGAACCAGTATATAGTATGCGGGATAATCATTGTTATACCGAATTACATATAGGCCTTTCAGAAACAGTTTAAACTGCTTTAATGTAGTCTAAACTGGTTAATAAACGTAATTGAGATGACTGAATGAATTGGTGAAGATGGCCGGAAAAGAATTTGAGCTGGTTGAATTGAAGATGGCTTGGTTAAACCTGTAAAAATCAAGAGTTTTGTCCAAAAAATTGCGTTCAATACTACTCAAAATCTTGGACAGTACTTAGAAAACTAAAAAATTAATTAAATTAAGTTGTTTTAGGGCGCTTGGTTGCTTTTGTATTTGCCAATCAGTTCTGTTTCTTGGATAATATGCCCTTGCATAGCAGAAACCAATTCTTCTTTAAGAGCGCCTTCGGATAAGGTTAATTCTATATCCAATGCGTATAAACTGAAAATATAGTGGTGTTCAAATGGTTCTAAATCAGATGGCGGGCAGGGACTGGAATATTCTTTAGTAAATCCTGTTCCAGGCAAACCAGGCGGTTGCTGTCCTTCTAAGATTTCAGTTGTACTTGAAGGTAGGTTGAATACAATCCAGTGAACAAATTCACCTTCTGGCACTTCATTTACAAAAGCATACGGAACATCTGGATCAGTCATAATTAATGCAAAACTTTGAGTATTTTCAGGAATATTGGAAATGGTTAATGGCGGAATTAATTCTTGTCCTTCGCAAGTGTATTTTGCAGGAATACTGCCATTATGGGTAAACACTGAACTGGTTAAAGTAAAAGGAATTGTGGGTTCTTCTGTATTTGGAATTTCAGGTTGTTCAACATTTTGTGGAGTATTGTTTTCTTCTGTTTCAGGCAAAATTTGTTCTGTTTCTATGATTGGTGGTGTTTGTGGTTGTTCTTGTCTTTCTTCTGTGATTGTGGTACTAGAAGCTGTTGCAGGATTTTCTTGAACTGGTTGTGGTTGCGTACAGCCTGCTGTAAGCACAATCAGTAAAAGGATTGCAATGATTGCGTTTGTTTTCATATTTAATCTATTTATAGTTTTCCGTTTTTTGCAAATTGATTAATTTGCATAGCCAATACTGCTAATCTTGCTTTAGGTATTCTTTGGATTTTGGTTTCAAAATATTCTCTTCTTCCGCTCAGCATTTTTTGGCTAGGAATCCATGAGTTTCCTTTCTCATCTGTATAGCTAAACATTTGGTCCAAGATTTCGTTTTGTTGTCTATGATTTAATTCTTCGAATGCCATAATTGCTTGTCGCATTTCTTTGTTTTGATAAACTGGCACTGAATCTTTCCAATGTTTTTCAATTAAGCTTTGTTGGGTTGTTTTAAGTTCCCATTTTCGTACTGGTTCTGGTGTTTCTTCTTCTTTGGTTCTCAGCTTAAACGGATTCATACAATATTCTCCTTATTCTTCTACTGTGATTTCCAATGTTTGATTATTTTCTTTATTAATGTCTGCAAATGTATTTCCATGTTCCAATACTTGAACTTTAATAAGTTTTCTTCCTGGGCTTGTATTAATTTTTGGAAAAATATGATAGTAAATTGTTTTTTCTGCATGAGGTTGAACTGCTTCCAATCGTTCTACTGCAGATCCTTTCAATCCACTTTTATCAAAAGATAATTCATTGTTCAATAATGTTTTGACTGTCATATGTCTTGCGCGTTCATCTAAATTGGCAATTATGACTTTAAGCTCTAAAGGCTCTCTTCTTTTTAGAACCATTCTTAATGGAGCAAATCTTGTTGTAATTCGGACACTCATTATTCCACCCCTAATTTCCCCTATAACTGTGATCTGTTTGTATGATTGATGGTTATTCTAAGTTTAATACTTTGCTATTCCAATATTTTGTGTAATTATTGATTTTTGGCCGAAAACCTTAAAAATAAGTTAAGAATATAGTATTTCCTAAGGAAACAATTTATTTCCTTAGAGATTTCTTATGGAAGTTCCTGAAAGTAGTTTGATTCGTAAAACTTTGGTTTTACGGGAAATGGATTTGCCTCCACAAATTCAATTAACCAAGCGTTCGATGCTGCGCTGGTTTGCTTTATCGTTTGGCTTACTAAATGAACAAGAATCTCGCGTAACTGTTCTGCACATTTTAGATTCTTTGTTTTATTTTTTATTCACAGAGAAAAAGAATCCTTCTACTTTAGAATTGCAAGCTTTTATGAAAAATCAATTCAGTATTACTGTGTCCGAGAAATTGATCCGGTACCATTTAAATAAATTGATTGATTTGCATTTATTGCATCGCAAACAAAACAAATATCATATCAATAATCATCCGTATGCTGACCGAGATGATTTTGTGGCTTGTTTTGACTATTGGATTAAACAATCTACAGAACGAAGCTTGGCCAATATTCAAACAGTGGTTGCCCGTATTGTAGATAACTATAAATCTCAAAAACCTATTGTTGTTGAACCTATTAAACTAACTCCAATTGAAACTAAACCTTTACCTAAAGAAGAACCTTATGTAAGTGAAACTGAACGCAAACAAATTGATGAAATGTTAGACTCTTCGGATTAATTCAACACACATTCATTATTCGTTTTTTCCACAATTTCAAATGCATTTTCTTTGTCAATTTCAGTTACTATTTTTCCTTGCTCAGCCCATACTTGCTGGCATTGGAATCCAAACGAACAATCTATGCAGGCATAATTAATTTTACATTTCCCAGTTCCTGTATCTTCTTGAATTGTTTTCATTCCTGTTTGGCAAGCTGTTTGTACTGTTTGTCCTTGTCCGGTGAATTTTAAACTTTCTTCCGAGTAATTGGTTTCATCCGTGGTTTCTTGTACTTTGACTTTTAACTGATAAACTCCATTTTCTTTGACTGAAATACTGGCTGAAAATATTTGTTCTTCATTGGCAAATAAATCAAATTCTTCCAATTCTTTTGTTTCCATAAATTCTGTTTGAATTTGCCGATTGATGGTAAATTCTTTGAATAATTCCAAGTTCACTTTTCCTCTGGAAGGACTTTTTCCAGTATTTTTGACTGTAAAATTAACTACAAAAGTTTCGCTTTGACTTAAGTTAATCTCAGGTAAATTTTCTTTGAGTTCGATTTTAAACTGTCCCGGAATGACTCCAACATAAGTTTTGCAAATAATTAATTCTTGTTCTCTGCACCTAACTCCTATTTGGATCGGGCTTCCTTTTTTGAGTTTAAGTAATCGTTCATCCCATTCAATATTTTTCGAACAGACTTCCCCTTTCAAACAACACAATTTGGAATCATTGCAGGCAAATACTATGCTTCGATTTCCAGTATCTAAAAGGGTTGCAGTTAATGTTGTGGGTGCTACTTGCCGAAAGGATTCCCCTAAATAAGTTCCTAGCTTTATTTCAGCTCCTTGTAATTGTTCTTGAATTTTTTCACTAACTTGGGTTTCTCCTAAAAAATAAGGCAAAATATACTGAAAGAACAAGAACAACAAAGCAATGGTTACAATTGCCGAAATTAATAATTTGAAAACAGATGATTCAACCATTATAGTCTTACGATTTTATCCTTAATTAAGATTTCCTGAAAAACAAGTTTGTCCAATAAATCGTGCTTAGAAATACTCTGTTTCCTAAGGAAACAAATTATTTCCTTTATTCTTACAATACTTTCTTTCCTTAGGAAATAATCTTTTTCTTTTATTATTTTGTTATGGCTATTTCAACAAAGCTTTTGGTGATTCCTTTGTTTAAACTTACTTTTTGTACTTGTATTTTTTCTTTTAGTTCTATGAATTCTAAATAGTCTCCGTCTTTTACTGTTTGCAGGTCTGTTAAAGTGCCATTGATTCTAATTCCTATTTGTGCTGTGGTTTCTCCATTTTCTTGACTTACATTATGTACTGCCAGCTCAGTGTTTTCGTTAATTCCAAGTACTTGCAATTTTTCTCCTACTGGGATAATGTGCAATTCAAGCAAATTGGGTGAACTTGTCGGACTCGGAGTTAATGTAAAAAAAATTACTCCAACTAAAATCAGAAATCCAACTATTAAAAGTGCTTGTTTTGCTTTAGTCACTTTGATCGATCCAATTCAAAGTTTTGCCTAAAAGATAGTATTTTTTTCGATGGAGTTCTTGTATATTTTTAGCTCCAACCAATAGCATTCCAATGCGTATTTCTTCTATGAATTGTTCCAGTACTTGTTTGACTGTATTTACATTTCCTTCATAGGCTGCTTTGAATACTGGATAGGCTGTACTGCATAAGTCTGCTCCTAAGATTATTCCTTTGACTGCATCCAATCCATTACGGATTCCGCCGCTGGCAATTATTTTTTTGTTAAAATTTTTTCTGCATTGAATAATGCTGACTGCTGTAGGCATTCCGAAATCCCAATACGTTATTCCAGCTGTGGCTTGTTTTCGAAAGCTTTCAATTCCTGTCCAGCTGGTACCTCCAGCTCCTTGCACATCAATTGCTTCAATTTTGGTTTTGTTTAATCTTGCGGCTACACTTCCAGAGATTCCGTGGCCTACGCCTTTCACATACACTGGTTTTCCTAGATTTTGTGCAATGTCTTTTATTTTTTCATAACATCCAATAAAATCTACATCTCCTTCAGGTTGTACTGCTTCTTGTTCTACATTTAAGTGAATGGCCAATGCATCGGCTTGTACATCTTCAATCATTTTTTGCAATTGTTGTAAACTATATTTGTTTAATTGAGCCACTCCAATATTTCCAGCTAAGAAAATATCGGGCGCTATTTTTCGTACATCATAGGTTGCTTTCAATTCTGGCTGTTCAATCATAGCTCTTTGGCTTCCCAATCCCATTCCAATTCCTAATTCTTGGCAGGCTTCAGCTATAATTAAATTTATTTTTTTGGCTTCTTCTGCTCCACCAGTCATTCCAGATACCATAATGGGTGCTTTGAATTTTTTTCCCAAGAATTCTGTGCTTAAATCTATTTGGCGTTTGTTTAATTCTGGCAAGCAATTGTAGTCTAATTCTACGTCATCGAATCCTGTGCTTTTGGTTTTGTGTTGTACTTCTTTTTTGGCTACAATTTCTAAGTGTTGTTTTTTTCGCATTTCTGTTCCCATTTCTTCGTTTCCATTCATAACTTCACCTGTGTGCATTCTGTTAATTTCCCCATAAGTGCTTGGTATGTATTTTGTTTTGGATTCATGTTAAATATAGTGGTTGGAATTCCCTTTAAGTCTTTGTGCATTTTTTCCACTTTTCCTTTCATTCCACCTGTGACATCTGTGCTTAAACTTCCAGTTAGTTTTCTTAATGCTTGGCTGTAATTATGCTTGTTAATAACTTTTAATAATTCTGCTTTTGGATTTTGTTTAGGATCCTGTGCATAAATTCCATCTACATCGGTTCCATAAAATACTTTTTTGGCTTTCAATTTTTTAGCCAGCCAGGGTACAATTGCATCTCCGCTGACTACACTAGCGCCCAATTTAGTATCTACAACCATGTCTCCGTACAAACAAGGAACTTGGTTTTGTTTCAGTAACTCTTTTACAGGTTGTAATTCAAATTGTTTGATTTTTTTATTTGATTGAATAACCAGTGCATGGGTTGGCAATCCAGTTATTTTCATTCCTTGTTTTTTGAATAGTTTTACTATTGTTTGATTGAGTGTTTGCGTGCTTTCTTGTACTTTAAGTACTCCTTGAATTTGTTGTTTTGTTTTAATTTTTCTGGTTAACTTGTATTGTTTTACCAATGTGTGCCCGAAAGGACCTGCTCCGTGTACTATAATTAATTTGAATTTTTTTTGTTTTTGAGCTTGTTTAATTTCTTGTGCAATTCGCTGAACAATTTCTTTTCTAACTATAAATTTATTTCCGGCTTTGTCGGTACAGACACTTCCACCGATTTTGATAATGTATAAATTCATGGTTAATCCAACAATAGTTTTTCCAATTCTTCTAAATCTTTAACTATATAATCTGCTCCTGCTTGTTTTAATTCTTTCTCAGAATTGTCTCCAGTGAGTATTCCAATACAATATTTTAATCCTGCATTTTTTCCTGCTTGAATGTCTTTAATACTGTCTCCAATAATTGCGCTTTCATTTGCTTTAAATCCTGTTTCCTTTAACGCAATTTCTATGCATTCTGGGTTTGGTTTGGGTTTGTTAATTAATTCATAACTGACAATGGTTTTGAATTTTTGTTTAAGTGATTTTTGAAGTACAGCCATTAATTGTTTTTTGGATGTATTGGTTACAATTCCTAAAGTATACTGTTTAGCTAGCTTTTCAATCACTTGTTTGGCTTTAGGAAATAATAGTTTTTCACTGGCTTTTTGACTGTATAAAGGTTCTTTTTCTTTGAGCAAT
>JAUSKK010000048.1 GCA_030649345.1 Candidatus Iainarchaeum sp.
AATGCAAAAATTGGCATCATGCATGTGCCTGTGTTCAATACTTAGCCTATCTAAATCAGCCTCAATTTTTTTTACCTGCATTCTAACAATTGGACCAAATTTTTCTTCATTTTCAGGAAAACTTAAAAAAGCATGAACTGAAGGACCCAATACTTGTGAAAATACACGCACACTACCCTGTTTCAACTTATCTCTGCTTTTTTCAATTGGCCCCTTACTCACACGCAAACGACCATTCTTAGACTTCAAAATCGGCTCTGTAGGAATACCTGCATCCAATGCTTTTTTCCAAGCAGCAAATGATTCAGGAGAAACATATCGAACAATAGCCTTGCCAGTCAATGAACTGCCCAATAAAACAGTTCTAGAACCAGTTTTATTAAAAACTCTGCGAACTATTTTTTGCCCATCATTAAAAAAATTGGCACGCGCATCACGGTACAATCGATGCTCATGCCATTTTGAACCAAATTTAGAATCTAAAATATCTAAGAGTTTACCACCCCGATAATTTCGAACAGTAAGATCAGTTTCCAAAGCAATAGACTTAATCAAATTACTGTATTTAGCATATCCTAAATTTGCCACAGCACTGGCCGCTGCCAAACGAATTCTAATATTAAAATCATTCAACCACAAATCAGACAATACACCAATAGAATCTTTACTTCCTATTTTTCCTAAAGAATTAATAGCCGCAGACATCATTTGGCTAGCATCAATACGCCCTTCTTCAAATTCAGAGCCAGATGCAATTTTTTCCAATAACGGAACCGAACGCTTAGAACGAATATCCCCTAATGCAGTAATAGCAGTTGCACGAACTTTGAGCGACGATCGATCACTTTCAGCAATCCGCTCTAGCATAGGAATATATTTCTTAGGATTCGAAACACGAAAATTCAAAATACGAATAGCCAAAGAACGAATATCCGGATTTGATTCACGTAAAGCAATTTGTTCAACTAAAAAAACAAGATTTTTAGGCAGCATTGAAAAACGCCAGTGATTGAGCACAGCAGATTCACGAACAGGTTCATCAATAGATAATAACTTTTCAGCCGAAGCACGCTCAGATTCAGACATGCATTCAAAAAGTTTTCTAACTTGCGGAGAATCTTTCAGAATAGATAAACGACGCCAAAACGGATTATACAAGCCCTTACTTTTCAATGGTTTAACTTGAGCACGTAATACATTAATTTTGCGTACACGAGTAGAAGGCTTTAATTTAGAAAATGGTTTCATACAAAAGAAATAGAATCAAGAAAATAAAAAGATAATGGAGTGCTTTTCACTCGCATTTCCCATAGCCGCAGTCTGTGTTCATACAGGAATTGCAGCCGTTTTCTATTTTCAATGTTTGTTGTTCGCATTTAGGACATTTATGCAGAGTAATTCCTTTGACTTGCATGCTTGGAGTCTGCGAAGCTTTGGAGGTATCGGAACCACTAAGTGGTTCCGATTCTGAAACTACTTTTTGCAAAGTAGCTGTTTGCATTGAATCTAAATTGCTTTCAGTGACTTCTTCAAAACTAAATTCAGTTGACTCGAATTTGAGCATAGGAATCCTCCTTTTGTTCTTGTGCTTGTTGTTTGGCTTTCATTTCATGATACAAGGTTGTAAGCGTACCATCAGCTTTGGAAATAATTTCATCTCCTTTGACTAGTTTTATTTCATTATTGGCTAAAGTAACTTTAAAGGTTTTGTTTTTAACATCTTGGAAAACACTTTTTTTTGAATCTACACTCAAAATTGGATACCGTGAACTGTCTCTGTAAATAGTGATTCCTTTCAATCTATGTTTCCAGGCATCTAAGTATATGTTAGAAATAACTTCTGGATGAATATCTTCCGGTAAATTAACTGTAGAAGAAATACTGTGATCAATGTATTTTTGGCATAATCCTTGAATGCGTACTCTTGCACTGGGCACTACTACATGGGCTGTGCGAAAAAAGTAATCCGGCAAAAAAGTATGCAATTCTTCTTCCGGCATATTTTGTACTTTTTCTAAATCGCCTTTTCCTTCCAAGAAAGCTTGCACTGTGGAATGGAATACTTTAAAGTGTTTGTTTCCAAAACTTTCACTTCTCCGAGTATAATACAATGAAAAGATAGGTTCAATTCCAGAGCTGACTCCTAAAAAGTTTCTGTTTCCAATTGAAAAACCTAAAACTGCATTGGAGATTGTGCCTGTAGGCGCAATGGATAAAATTCCAATATTTCGGATTCCTTTTTCTTTCACCAATGCTTGAGTTTCTGGAGTTAAATTTTCTTGAAAGAAAGCACACGGAGAATATTTTTCCCAAGAATACAAAGGAGAAGCTCCTTTTTCTTCAGCTAAAAAAGCAGAAGCTTTGTAAGCAGAATTGGCAATAAATTGCATGACTTTTTCCATTAACTGAATTCCTTGCTCACTGTCATACCCTAAACCCAATTGATTTAACATGTCTGCAATTCCCATGACACCCAAACCCAATCTTCGCGTTTCTTTAGCTGCAGTCCGTTGTTTGCTTAAAGGATTTAAAGTTTCATTCCAAGAAACTACGTTATCCAAAAAACGAATACTTTCTTGAGTAATTTGGTCTAATTTTTCCCAATCCAATTGTGCTTGAGGAGTGTATCCTTCAATTACAAATCTGGATAAATTTAAACTGCCTAAATTACAAGCTCCGCCGTCTTCTAACGGAATTTCACCGCACGGGTTCGTAGAAGCAATCGGTCTTCCCACATAATTCGAAGGAGAATATTTAGTCATGGAAGTCCAAAAAATTAAACCAGGCTCAGCAGTTCGATAATTTCCTTCTACAAACAAGTCCCAGACATCTCTGGCTTTCACCAATTGTCTAATTTCCCCAGTAGGCTGGCTGTTAAAATATAATAAAAAGTCTCCAGCAAATTTAATGGCCAATTCTTCATCTTGATCTGGAACAGAAACATTAAAATCTCCAAACAAGTTTCGTTTATCTGAATTTAACAAGTCTTCTTGAGTTACAGTGGTTTGGTATTTGTCATTCATCCATTGATTGAATGTAGAAAAATTGTCAAAGTTTTCCAGCAAAGTATATTCTTCAATGTTTTTGGATGGAATACCATAACTGTAATGATGGTCTTTGTCTTGCATTCCGGAAGGAATTATTCCTTGTTTTTTATGGTAAACTAAAATAGAACCTTTTCCAAAAGTATTTTGTTCTTCAACTGCTCGCATGAATTCATCGGAAACTTTTAAGCTAATATTCGCAAAACGTATCTGTGTATTTTCGCGAACTTGTCGTTCAATTTCCTGCAATTGTTCTTCGGAAAACTTATTGGACCATTTGCATTGTTCTACAATTTGTTTGGTCACCCAATTTGGATTTTTTTTAATTTTAACAAAATGCATGACATCCGGATGCTTTACATCAATGGTTAACATTAAAGCTCCGCGTCTTCCGCTTTGACCAATCAATCCAGTCGTCAAAGAATATAATTCCATAAACGAAGTACTGCCTGTGCTGGTGTCAGCTGCATTGTGTACTAAAGAACCGGAAGGACGTAAACCAGAAATGTCTACTCCGATTCCGCCGCCGTATGAATAGGTTCGAGCACATTCACTGGCAGTCTTGTAAATGGCTTCCAAGTTATCGTCATCAATTAAGGAAACAAAACAATTCGCTAAAGTTTTCAATCTATACAAATCACCGGAACCAGCAATCACTCTTCCGCCAGGCAAAAAATATCCTTGATATAACATTTCATAAAAGCGGCTGGCCCAAAACATTTGTTTTTTTTCAGTAACTTCTGCAGAAGCAATAAAGGAAGCCAGTCTGGTGAATAAATCTTCAGGTCTTTGTTCAATCATTTTTCCGTCTAAATTTTTTAAAAAATATTTCTTTTCATAAATACTTTTAGCCAATTCATTGCCGCTCAAATAATTGTCGTCCGGATGGGTGGATAATTCTTTAGAGTATTGCATTTTTTTCAAGCCAAACAACAAAGTTTTGTAGTCTACAATTCGTTCGGCTCCAATGAGTTTAGATAATTTGCTTTCGTATTCAAACATTTTGTTTAATTCAGAAAAATACCATCGATCGTTTTCCGGCAAAGATTGAATATCCAAGGTTTTGTTGGCATCCCGCAATTCTTGGTGTTTTTTTCTATACAAAATATAGGCTTTGGCTGTCTTGGCATGTCCTTGTTCAATTAAAACTTTTTCAACAGTATCTTGAATGTGTTCAATGGAAGGAATATCTCTAGGAGATAAAGTTCTGGATAATTCAGCTAAAACTTGACCGGCTAATTCTTCGGCTTTAGCCCAGTCTTTTCCGCCTACAGAAGAAGCTGCAGCAAAAATGGCTTGAGCGACTTTCTTTTTGTCAAAAGAAACAATTCTGCCATCGCGCTTTAATACTTTTTCAAACCCAACCATCCCAATTCCTCTTTCCTTTTGTTCCCAAAAACTAAAATTTTTAAAAAAAACCTAGACAAATAATAAATGCGGCAGAGGTTTATAAAGTTACCTTGAAAAGTTTTCTTTCAAACTTTTTTGGAAAAAAAAGTTGTCAAACTGAAGCACAAAATTCGGGAAAAAAAATTAATTTCAAAACAAAATGAATGAAAATTTTGGAAAAACCCCAGCTTGTTTTGCACTACAAATCTAGTTTGTTTTGCACTGCATTTCCAGCTTATTTTGAGCTTTGTTTAACCCAGTCTAGGAAGTCTTTATTGCCATCTAATTTAAAGAAAGCTATAATCGGACATTGGTCGGAAGAAAGCCTTTGAACAAGCTTTATAATTCGGGTTTTGTGGTTAACCAAACAAAAAGCTTGGACATTGTAGTATTGTTTGCTCGCCAGCTTGTTTTTCCACCAATAGCCTGAATCTCCTTTAATAATCAAGTAACCTGCAATTAGCCTTTGTTTTAGCAAAGTTTTCGAAATTTGTTCTGCTTCTTTTTTAGAAATTGCAGTAATTAAAACTTGGCAAACAGAAGACATAACTTAATCCAAGTAAAGCTTTATTTAAAACTTTGGAATCCATAGTATTTACGTGAAAATTTGACTGAAATATGGGATTGTATTATTTTAGGTGGATCGGGTGCAGGAGCTGCTGCTGCAATTTATGCTGCACGAGCTGGATTGAAAACTTTGGTTGTAACCAAAGATTTTGGCGGACAATTATTGAATACAGAATTTGTAGAAAACTATCCAGGCATTAAGCATATTGGCGGACTAGAAATTGGAAAAGCTTTAGAAGAACATGTGCGAGCTTACGAAAAAGAAGGATTAAAGGTTGTGCTAGATCCCATTGTTCGGGTGGAGAAAAAAGACAAATTATTTGAAGTAGAAACTGATATGGAAGGAACTTATTTTGGAAAAACAGTTATTTTGGGAACTGGAATGAATCCAAAAAAATTAAATGTTCCAGGTTCAAAAGAATTTGATTCCAAAGGAGTGCATTATTGTGCAACCTGCGATGGCCCAATCTATAAAGGAAAAGAAATGATTGTGGTTGGCGGAGGCTATTCTGGAATTGAGCACGCCCTATATTTGAGTGGAATTGCCAGCAAAGTGTATGTCATTGAATTCAATTCTGTTTTAGGCGGAGAAGAAATTACGCAAAAACAATTATTGAAACAAAAAAATGTAGAAATTTTATTGAATACTGAAGTGCAGGAAATTTTTGGAACCAAGTTTGCAGAAGGAATTAAAGTCAAAGACCGAAAAACTGGACAAGTAAAAGAAATTAAGGCTCCTGGAATTTTTATTGCCATAGGTCAAGTGCCGAATACAAAATTTTTAAAATTTTCTTTGAGTGAAAATAAAGGCGGAGAAATTATTATTGACGAAAAAAACAGAACCAATATCGAAGGATTGTTTGCAGCCGGAGATGTAACAACTTACCCCATCAAACAACTTGTCACAAGTGCAGGCGAAGGATGCAAAGCTGCATTGTATTGCAATGATTATTTGAAAGGAAAAATTAAATGGAACGATTGAAATGCCTAGAACACCTGTTCGAAGATTAAAAAGAAGACCTGTTGGCCGCGAAGGATGGAAACGAATTATTCGAAATGCAGGAACTATTGCAGGCTTAGCTGGTTTTACTGCAGCTGGACATATTGCATTGGAAACACGAGACATTGATCAAAGAACTAGCATGATTGGACATACTGCAAGAATGAAACGAGACATCGTAGAACAAGCACGGCCAAAACCAAAGCCAGGAAAACCAGAACTTTCACCAGCTGAACGATTGCGCATAGCCAGAGAACAAGATCGACAGCGTGAAGAACGAATGGCAAAATTTGATAAAAAAGAAACAGATCGTTCTTCACTGATAACGCGTATTCGATTTGCACATGCTTTCAGAAGTCCATTGCATGCATTTGCAGAAGAAGTAAGTTATAGACCTCAACGATTTGATTCATGGATTGGCAATCCAAAAATAGATGCATTTCTTCTTGGCCTAGGTGAAAAAAGAGAAACAGCTCGCGGACAAGCATTAAACGAAATTCAACAACGCTTAAAAGATTTAGCTGACAAAAAAGGCAAAGGCAGGCCTAATTATTACGATCAACGAATTAAAATAATTGCAGACATAATTGAAAAACATAGTGGTAGTTAATGGAGGAATTAAAATGCCGGTACGACCTAAAAAATCTTTTATTCGAAGGAATGCAAAACGCATAGGCATTGGACTTGCAGTTGCAGGAGCTGCAGTAGGCATAGCTAGAACAAGCCCAGTACAGCGAGGAATTGCAAGAGTCAAAACAACAGTGGCAGGAAAAAGACTGGAACGAATGACTCCAAAAGAACAAATTAAAAGCCCGGAATTTGTGAAATCTGGAAAATTTATAAAAGAAATGACTACAGCAAATCCTGGTCTTTCTAGTTTTTTAGAAAGCGCTTTAAATATTGAAGCACTAGCAGAACTTTCAACCGATCCAAAAGCTAAAAAACTGCTTACCGGAAAAGATCCAGAAAGCGTAAAAAAAAGAACTGGATTAACTGCAAAAATTACAAACAGTTATTTACAAGCCCTTCAGCAATTCGGCGGTCCAACCCGTGAAGGACGTGAACACGCGCAAAGAGAAGTAATAAGAGTAATTTATGCGACTGCAGATTAACAAACTTCACTGAAAAAAAGTTATTGTTTAACTAAGCTCAATAATTCCGCGTGAATATTTTTATTTCCAGCAATAATGTTTCCGGAATAAATCGAATTCACTCCATTAAAGTCTGTAACTTTTCCTCCGGCTTCTTCGATAATGATTTTTCCGGCTGCAATATCCCAAGGCTTAACTGCAGCTTCCATTAAGCCATCTAAAAAACCTTGAGCAAGATACGAATAACCATAGCCATTATCGGCTGTACGCATATGAAAAGATTTCAAAGAAAGATCTGAAAGAAAATTCAAATAATTTCGTTTAGTAAAAGAAGACAAATTTCCTTGTGCAATGGTTGCTTGACTTAAAGAAGAAACTTTGCTGACTTGCAATTTTTTATTTCCGATAAACACACCTTTTCCTTTAATGGCCCAAATGGTTTCATTCACATACGGCAAATGAATTACGCCTACAACTATTTCTCCTTTTTTCTGCAAAGCAATTAAAGGACCAAACCATGGTAAGCCTCGAACAAAGTCTTTGGTTCCATCCAATGGATCAATAATCCAAACATTTTCGGCACTGGAATTGGTTTCACCAGATTCTTCAGCTAAAAAACCATGCAAAGGAAATTCATATTTCAAAATTTCTAAAATTTTTTTCTCTGACAATTGATCTGCAATGGTTACAGGAGAACCATCTTCTTTAATTTCTGTTTTAGGATTTTGTCGAAAATAATTCATTTGAATTTTGCCAGCAGCCAAAGCAGCTCGGACAGCAGCATCTTTTTCTTGAAACAACATGAAGGAAACAGGAAAGGAAAACTAGAAAAAGGAATGGTTCAATCGCTGCATTTTCTTTTTGAATGAACTGCATACCTTCAGTTTCGGGCTATCGAACGAAGTGAAGATAGCCCATTTTCTTTTGGAAACTTGCTGCAAAATCCTTGATTTTGCACATATGCAAAATTTTCAATTTTGCAGTATAGCTTTTCTTTTTTAAAGAAAAGATAGCCCCGAGGAGATTCGAACTCCTGTCAACGGGTTCAAAGCCCGGCATACTTGGCCACTATACGACGGGGCTATACTTGGAAATAAAATCGTATACTATAGCTTTATACTATAAATAATAGTAAAGAATTAAATTAATTAAAGCAGTGGTTGAATGCAAAACAAACGAATTTTACTCAGAAAGTTTCCGGATCGAGAAACTAAACAAAGAATACGCACAAATAGCAGAACTCAGCAAATACGCAGTCAACAAAGACAAAAGGCAAGAATTCGCATTTTAAGACGAAAGCAAACACAAGCATTTCGGAAAGCATTAAATGTTCTAAAATTGGATTCAAAAACAAAAGAACAAATTAAACAAATTTATCTGTTTAAAAGCGAAGGACGAATAGTCATTGAATTGCACAGAGTATTGGGAACTATGAAAGCAATAGCATTTGAAGAAGAATACACAAAAGCGCTTCGCCTGCAAGGCTTAACTATACGCAAACACAGACGTTTATTGCATGATTTCTAAAAACAGGTTAATACACAGCCAAAAATTAGTTAAAGAAAGCAAAAGAATTACTTAAAAAATAATGCTTTTACTTATTTCATATACTTTAATGTCTAATTGCCGAAGGCAATTGAAAATTTTGAATACGCACTATCGAGCAATGCGAAGATAGTGCTTCGGAGGTATTGGAACCGAAGGTTCTAATTGGGAGAGTAGCTTAGTCTGGTCGGAGCACGCGACTGATAATCGCGGGGTCGGAGGTTCAAATCCTCCCTTTCCCAATCTCTTTTCAAGGCGCATTCTTTTTTATTCTAGTTTTACATAATTGTTTTAATGAGTAAAATTTCGATTATTGGTTTAGGGGAAATTGCAGTAGATCTTTTAGGAGAACAAAAGTTTGCTGGCGGTGCTTCTTCCAATTTTGCGCAATTCATAGCTGACTTAGGTTATTCCAGTGGATTAATTAGTGCTGTTGGAAAAGACGAACATGGAACTTTTTTAGTCAATCAATTAAAGCAACGAAAAGTCAGTACAGAATTTGTGCAAATTAAAAAAATTCAAACTGGAACAGTTACAGTTGTATTAAATGGAATTGAACCAGAATTCACGGTTAGCGAAAAAGCAGCATGGGATAGTATTGAATGGAACAAGGATTTAGAAAAATTGGCTCAAAAAATTGAATTGGTTTGCTTTGGAAGCATTGCACAAAGAAACAAAATTTCAAGGAATACGATTCAAAATTTTTTAAAAAAATGCACTGGAAAAAAATTGTTTGACGTAAATATAAGAGCCAAATGGAATGCACACTTGGTTTCAGAAGTTATTCATCCTTGTTTAAAATTTGCAAATATTTTGAAAATCAATGAACAGGAAAGTTTTTACTTCAAAAAATGGCTTAAACAAAAAGACAGCGTAAAATTAGCCAAAAAATTGTTTACAAAATACAAAAACTTGGAATTGATTGCATTTACTCAAGGAGAAAATGGCTGTGAATTGTTTACCAAAAAACAAAAAACCCAAGTTTCTGGATTTTCCGTTAAAGCAGTGGACACCACAGGCTGCGGAGACTCGTTCAGTGCAGGACTGGCAATTGCTTTTTTGGAGAAAAAAAACTTGGAAGAAATCGGGGAATTCGCCAATGCTTGTGGAGCTTTGGCTGCAACCAAAATGGGAGCTACTCCTGAACTCAGTCGAAAACAAGTGGAAAAATTTATTGAACAAAAAAGAATTATTTAGAAAACACACAATGATTTTATGAAATCACAAGTTGAAGTAATACCTTGGGCACATATCTTAGAAGACCGGTCACATAGAGCTGTGATTAATTATGTTCAACGATTGCCCAAGGGATCGGTTGTAGCCATTGAAAAAGAACCTCAAGAACTGGATTTATTTTACCAAGCATTTGACAAAATTATTGCTGCAAAAGAAAAAGCAACGCAAGGAGCTTCTGGAGATCTTAATCAACTAAAAAAAACAATAACTTCAGACAATTGGGCATTTATTGAACTAATTCATGACTGTCAAACTCGGGGAATTCAAGTAATTCCAATAGAATCCATGGTTGGATACACTAAAGCAGAAAAAGCACTTCGGATACTTGCATCAGCCCCTGACTATCGTCGAGACCAAAAAATACAAGGCCTTAAAGCTTTTATAAAAGCCGATGAATTTAGAGAACTGCAAATGGCCAGAGAAATTGCTGGACAAATCAGAATACGCAGTCCCAAAAAAATACACGTAATCATTGGCGAAGGTCATGTGACTGGTTTGCATGAACAACTGACAAAAATAGGTTTAACTGCAAGAATTAATTTAAGTTTGTTTCCAAACCCCAAACCCATTCAGGACGGAATTAAATTAGAAAAAGAAATACGAAATGCAATTAGGCAAGAAAAATATATGCGTGCATTAAATCTTTACGAAGCCAGTATTGTTCCAAGGTCAGCTGTGGAAATCCGCTCAGAACACATTATCAATGCAATTACAGCCAGACGCAAAAAAGAACAAACAAGAATAGAAAGAAAAAAGAGACAATCAGCTCAAAGAACAACCAGACGAAAACGAATAATTTAACGAAACTTTTTCACAATTTCTTTGAATGAATCTTTACGTGTAATAATTTTTGCTTTTTTATTCCAAATCAAAACTTCCGCTGGCCTTGCTCTTAAATTGTAATTCGAGCTCATCGCATAACCATAGGCACCCGCACACAACAAAGCCAAAACAGTTCCTTCTTGAATTCCAGGAATAGGCCTAGATTGATATTTAGATTCATTAAAAAAGTCTGAAGACTCGCATAAATTTCCAGCAACCATATATTTTTGTTTCTGCTTAGAATTTACTTGATTGCAATTCACAATTTCATGAAAAGCTCCATAAAACGCAGGACGAATCAAGCAATTAAAACCAGAATCAACTCCAGCAATCAATGAGCCTTTTTGTTCCACAGTATTCACGGTAGTCAACAAAATACCAGAATCACCAACAACATATCTGCCCGGTTCAATTGCAATAGAACACGTTAATTTAGAATTCTGAAAAGCCAAAGCAATTCCTTTTGCATATTCTTGAATTGGAAAAAAGTCCTGAGAAACAGAATACGGAATCCCTGGACCTCCGCCTAAATCTACAAACTCTAAAGAATACCCTAAAACTTTTTCGGCTTTTTCAGCCATACTTAAAGTTTTGGAAACAGTTTTCAAAAAAGTTTGTACATCTTTTCCTTTCCAGCCAGAACCAATATGCTCATGCAAACCAACTACTTGGAAACCAAAAATTTTAGCTAACTTAAATGCATTCAAAACCTGTTTTTCCGGAATTCCAAACTTTACATGCTTTCCTGCCGTAATCGTGTGATCGTGCAAACCAGCTCCAAAAGAACCAGGGTTCCAACGCACACTAATTCGAACTTTGCCTGCATTGGATTTTACCAATTTTTTCAAACGCTTTAATTGAGACAAAGAATCAATATTAATCAAAACCTTGGCTTTCAATAAAATCTTCAAATCATCATTTGAAACAGAAGTGCCAGTAAACAGAATTTTTTCCGAAGAAAAACCTGCTTTCAATCCTAACAAAACTTCGTTCGGAGAAACACAATCCAAAAAAGCATTCTGTTGATTCAATAAACGCAAAATAGCTGGATGAAAATTAGCCTTCATAGCATAATGAATTCGAATATTTGGCAAACTGGCTTGAATAAATGCGGTTTTTAAACGCTGAAAATTTTCAACAATACGATTGCCATTGTAAACATACAAAGGAGTTCCAAACTGTTTAGCTAAAACAGTTGTGTTCAAGCCACCAATAAACAATTGGTTGTTTTTAATTTCTAAATGATCCTTGGATTCATACCAATTTTTTTTAGTCATTCATTCACCAATCCAATACACCAGAAAATACAAGTTCAGCTGGTCCTTTCAATAAAACAGTTTCATTGACTTTAATAAACAAAGAACCGCCGGGTTGCTGAACTTCAATCCATTTATTTTTAGTTAAAATATTTTTATTAATTCCAGCCAAAACAATCGCAATACTTCCAGAACCACAAGCTTGAGTTTCACAAGCACCCCGTTCATGGACACGCATATTGACTTTTGTTTTAGATACAACATTCACAAACTCAGTGTTCGTACGCGCAGGCTTAAACTGGGAAGAATACTCAATATCATGCCCTTCTTTTTCTAAATCAAGTTCTGAAACAGGTTTTTGGGTAAAAATTACTGCATGCGGATTGCCTACATTTACAAAAACAAACGGATAATTCAAATGATGTGCTTGAATTTTGCCTTCAAATTCTACTTCAGCTTTTCCCAAATAGGTTAATTCCACTTCAGCATTTGTTTTTGAAACTTTCAACAAACGAACTTGAACAATTCCTTTGGCAACTTCAATGGAAAAGTTTTTAGGTTTAGTTTGATTCCATAAAGAATAAGCAAATGAAACACAACGTAAACCATTCACGCAATTTTCGGCTTCAGAACCATCTGGATTAAAAATTCGCATTCGAATATTTGCTTTGCTTGATTTTTGAACAAACAAAATTCCGTCTGCTCCAATGAAAAATCGTCGATTGCAGTATTTTTCTGCAAACTTAGCTTTCTGTTTTTCCGGAACTTGAACTTTATTCAGTTCATTAATGACTACAAAATCATTTCCCAAACCATGAATTTTTAAAAAAGAAATTTTCATATACAATCAACCTTACCTTAAAGAATAACCCTTCAATCGTTCTGCGGCTATTTTTGTTTTCTCCAAAGAAGCCACCAAAGCAAACCGAATAAATTCCGCCCCAGGATTGACTCCATTAAAAGTATGGGATACCAAAGGACCGGGCATGGAATTAATGCCTTTTTCCATTAACAATTTTTCCGAAACTTTAACCGGATCTAAGCCTTGCGGAACTCTAGCCCATAAATAAAAAGCACCATCTGGTTTGTCTACTTCAAAGCCACAAGCTTTCAAAGCTGGAACCAAAACATTCATGCGTTCAATATACATTTGATTCATTTCTTTGACGTGTTTTTCATCTTGCAAAGCCTGAATACAGCCATCGCTGATAAAAGGCTGTAATCCTTGAATAGATTTACCTAAAACAGATTTAAACGGAGTTAATAATTTTGGATTTTTTGAAACCAAAAAACCCGCAGCATACGAAGTCATCCTAGATCTTTTCGAAAAAGAATACACCGCCAAAGCACATTCTTCGGCTCCTTTAAAATTCAAAATACTCACCGGCTGTTCATTAAAATAAATATCCGAATAACATTCATCGGAAACCAAAATCAAATTATGCTTTAAACAAAAATCAACAGTCTTTTGCAAATATTCTTTAGAAACCATTTTTCCAGTCGGAGAATGAGGATAGGTCAAAAACAAAATTCTTGAACGCTTTAAGATATCTTGCGGAATTGAATTCAAATCTGGTTCAAAATTGTTTTCCGGCAAAAGATTCAAAAAATAAGGTTCTGCTCCAGCCATTAATGTGCCAAATAAATACGGAGGATATCCTGGATTGGGAATTAAACATATTTCATTTTGATTGGGCGTAATAAAACGCGAAGGCAACTGAAACACAGTAAATTTAGCGCCATAGACAGCTATTACATCATCCGAACGAATACTAACCTGAAACCGTTTTTGAAACCAGGAAACAACAGCTTCACGGAAATCAAGAGCACCGGTAGAAATGGGATAACCCTGAGTTTTTTTTGTGTCCATAGACTGCTGAATGGCTTTTCGAATAAACTCAGGAGTTTCATCCGTTGGATCGCCGACTCCAAAGTCTACAATAAAATCTTTTCCAAATTTTCGAATAGCAACCTCCTTATTTTGATCCACAATATCGGCCGGATAGGGAACATTTAAAATTTTTTCAACATTGGAATTTAGTTTTACATCCATAGCCTATAACCTCACAACCTTTTTGTTTACTTAATTGAACTTTGCTCCATTAAATTTTTGGCCTTTGTTATTTCTTCTTTAAATAAATCGTACACTCGGGTCAATAAAGAATCTGGCACAACAATTGAAACTTCATTGTAGGCTGTAGCCAATTCAATTACATTCAAAGAATGCAAAGCCAAAATACGCAAAAAAACAGAAACTGGACCCGGAGTTGAAATAAATTTTTCAGAATTAAACCGAATGCGAATCACAGACAAATTTTTTTGAACATCCACAAAAGCAGATTTAGATAATGATTTCGTTAATTTTGCAAAATTTCGAGAATCCAAAACAACTGCGATTTCGCCGCTGGCTTGTGTCACATACAATAATTCATTTTTATTCCAATTCACTTTACTAGACAAAGCATTCAAAGCATGAAAGGTTTCTGAAGAACGCGGCAAAACAACATCCACAGCATCATCAAAAACAGCCAAAGTACACGAAGCAATCACTTCCGTTAAATCGGAATTCCAAGTAGTTCGCTTCTTGGTCTTTTTAGAGTAACGCACTAAAGCCATTAACACAGATTCATCGGAAACTTTTTTTCCAACCAAAGATTCCACCCAAGGCAAAATCTTTCGAGCCAAAGAAGAATAATTCACAATCTCTAAATCAACTGCGTCTCGAAGCAAATAATGCGAACTCAAAATAGAAACAACGGCATCGTACACTGAATTAATGGAAACATTCTCTGCGTTTTTCACCAAAACACCATATACTAAAATATAACAAAAAGTATTTAAAAATGTTGTATTTACTTAACTATTATTAAATAAATAAACGAACACTATTAGGTAACTATTAGGGGTTTAGGAATGAATATTGCGATTATTGGTTACGGTAAAATGGGGCAAGCCATTGCAGGCATTGCGCAAAAAGAACACATTTCCATTGCAGCCATTATTGACCCGCAAGCTCCAGAAGCTACGCATAAAGAAATTACTGCAGATTCTGTGAAAAACGCAGATGTATGCATTGAATTTACTCAACCCGACCAATGCATTCAAAATATTCAAAAATTGGCCAGCTTGAAAAAAAATATTGTGGTTGGCACTACTGGATGGAATGATAAAATAAGTGAAGTGGAACAGATTGTGAAAAAACACGGCATTGGCTTAGTATATGCCAGCAACTTTTCATTGGGAGTTCATGTGTTCTTAAAACTGGTTCAGCACGCTGCCACAATTATGAACCGGTTTCCGGAATACGATGTATATGGTTTAGACTTGCATCATTCACAGAAAAAAGATTCGCCGTCTGGAACTGCACGCTTGTTATCAGATATTTTGTTGAATGAAATAGATCGAAAAAAAAGCGTGCAATTTGAAAAATTAGAACGAAAATTATTGCCGGAAGAAATTCATTTTGCATCAGTGCGTGCAGGAAATATTCCGGGAACGCATACCATTGCATTTGATTCAAGTGCTGACAAAATTGAATTAACCCATGAAGCCAAAAATAGAGAAGGATTTGCCCATGGTTCTTTAAAAGCAGCAGAATTTATTCAAAACAAAAAAGGAATGTATTCCATTGAGGCATTGTTGGAAGAATTAATGAAATAAAAACATATTTGAATTAAAATAAAAAAAGAATAATTTTGAAGTGAAATAAAAAAACGAGGTTTGATTTATGAAAAAATATATTCAAGGATCATTTGTAGCATTGGTTACACCCATGAAAGAAGATGGAAACAGATTAAATCATGCCATAGATTTTGATGCATTCGGAGAATTAATTGATCACATCGTTAAAGCAGGCATTAATGGAATTGTTCCCTGTGGTTGCACAGGCCATGCAGCTACTTTAACTGTCGAAGAACAAATTAAACTTATTCGATTTGCAAGAGAAAGAACACCTGAAAAAGTAAAAGTAATTGCAGGCGATGGAAGCAATTGTACTCGGGAAGCCATTGATTTGGCTAAAAAAATTGAAGACATTGGAATTAATACACACATGCAAATTAGTCCGTATCAAAACAAGCCAACCCAAGAAGGATTGTATCAGCATTATGCAACCATTGCAAAAGCTATTCCGGGAGATATTATTTTATACAATGTGCCTGGAAGAACTGGAAAAAACATTGAACCCGAAACAACGTTAAGACTTGCAAAGGATTTTGATAATATTATTGGAATCAAAGAAGCTTCTGGAAATATGGATCAAATTAAAAAAATTATTCACGGAAGCCAAGATTCTAAATTTTCAGTCATCAGCGGAGACGATGGATTGGCTTTACAGATTATTAAAGAAAGCGGTACTGGCTGTATTAGTGTAGCTGGAAATGTGGATCCAGTACGAGTTGCTAAATACATTCAATTAGGGCTGGAACACAAATATACTGAAGCTGAAAAAATCGAAAAAGAACTCAAAGAATTGTTCCGCGTATTATTTATTGAAAGCAATCCTTGCCCGGCCCATTATGCTTTGAAAAAACTGGGAATTCAGGCAGGAACTCCTAGATTGCCTTTGGTAGAAGTTACGGATAAAACCAAGCACGAAATTGATTTGGTTTTGAAAGACCTTGGATTATTGAAATAAGCCAGTACAGGCAGATTTAAAAAAAATTGGGTGCGTTTTTAGTAAATGACTACGCGCCTAATTCAAAACTTTAAACTTTCTTTAATTGGTTTAATTTTCCTGCTAATTTTAGGCTGTACGACCACTTCTTTTAACCCAGCTGAAAACCCAACAACTGAAATTCAAGAAATAGAAACCTATACTTTACCCAGTAATGAAAATATAAAAATCAATATTGAAAACACAACACTGGTTGGAAACATTCCGAAAAGCACAGGACCAGTTCGAATTGAAATCAATGAAAATCTTGAAACACAAAATAGCGGAATAAATTCCATTCAGGTCGAAAGTTCAGAAGAATCAACTGAAAGCATAGTTGATTTTAATTCAGATGAAACAGTCATTACAGATTCCAATACCGAAAGCATAATGGCCACAGATTCAAACGTAAATAGCAATGAATTTGAAGATGAAAATTCTGGAAATGTTCAAGAACAAAATCAAGCTCAAGAAAACAATACTGAAAGCAGTCCGTTAGAAAATTCAAATCCAGCAACGCCGCCATCCAATGTTTTTTCAGATGACTTTTCTCAAGGATTAAACAATTGGCATATTGAATTCACAGGATATGGAAACATCTGGATTGATCAAGAAATTTTAAATATGAAACCGCAAATTGCGTTAAGTCCAGCCGAAAATCACGCCCCCTTAATGACCAGCAATTCCAGTTGGAGTAATTTTATTTTAGATTTTGACCAAAAAACAATTCAGCAGCTCAGACAAAATTCTCCACCCGATCCATGGGAAGTAGCTTGGATTATGTTTCGATATACAGATTTAGAAAACTATTATTATTTTATTTTCAAAACCAATGGAGTGCAATTAGCAAAAAAGCAAGGAAGTTTAAATGAAATATTTTTACAGACACCCAATAACCCCAGAGTTCAAATCGGACAATGGAACCATATTAAAGTTCAAGCTCAAGGAAATCATATTCAAGTATGGGCTGACAATCAACTGGTTATTGATTATACAGACTCTGATCCTTTGTCGGCTGGAAAAATTGGATTGTACAACGAAGAATCTTGGACTCAATTTGACAATATACGAGTGCAACCGATTTAAGGTTCAATTGATTTAACTGATTCTTCTTGAGTTGGCGTTGAAATATCCAATCCTTGCCAAACATCCACAAAATTATCTACCAAAGAATCTAAAAAAGTTTTACGGTATGAAACCAGCAATTGTTTGACTTGATCTGGTTGGACCAAAGCATAAAAAGTTTCTCGGCCTACATGCTGTTCTACAATCATATTGGATACAATTAATTTTTTGACATGAAAAGTTACAGTTGAAGGACTTAATTGTAAAAATTCAGACAATTGTTTATTGGTTGCTTGTTTGTGTTCTAAAATAAATAATGTAATCTTTCGAATATTTTCATCCCGCAATAAAGAAAGAGTTCCTTGATCTTGCGCAGTTTCTTGAGAAGAAAACAAAAAATAACGCGTAAATTTTCCTTTTTTTTCAGAGCGAACAAAATTATTTTTTTCCAAAACATTCAAATGATACTGTAAAGCACCAATCGCTAAATTTGTTCTGCGTTTAATTTCGCGAAAATGCAAACCCGGGCTTTGTTTAATTAACTCGAAAATTTCTTTCCGGACACCTAAAGCTAAAACTTGTTCACGATCCAACATAAAGTTTCATTCAATGAATACTTACTTTTTAAATAAAGCCAAAAACAAGCTGGCAAAAATTAATAATTCTAAAACATTTTGAGCTGGATCTGAAAAAAAGTATCCGGGACTCAAAAAAGCATCTGCAACTTTCAAAGCCCATTTGAATGCAAAAAAGAAGAATGCTAAAGCAATAAAGAAAAACTTGGAAGATTTAGCTTTCTGCCAAGCTAAAAAAGCAATTCCCAATAAAGCAAAAGAAATTAAAAACACAATTACTTTAACTGGCAAATCAATATTTTTAGCAAATTCAGTTAAAGGTCTTAAAGCATCCCAAGTATTGGTTTGAGCAAAAACAACTGGAATAAAAGCAAATAACAAAAATTGTACTAGTACGAAAAAATGGAATTTTTTCAACAAATCACCTTACTAGTACAATGAATTAAAGGGTTTAAATAACTTTCTAAAAAAAGGTTTAGGGCTGCATAAAATAGCTTCCATGAGGTGAAAACAGTACTGCAGCCCATTTTTTGGGTTAAATACTTTTGAATGGATACATACTAAGTGTTTGGAGATTTATATATCGATTTTGGTACAAAAAATGACTATTGGTACAATCACTTAAAAGTGCTTTTTTTAAGCAAATAAGGAAATTATTCAAAATCAATATACCAAAGACATTTATACTAAAATTACTCTATTAAACATTAATTAATGTGTTTAAAATGTTTAAGAAAAAATTTGTATTGGGTTTGATATTAGCTCTTTTTTTATTAGCTGGCTGCACTACAGGAAACCAAGACATTCAAGGATTTGCAAAACAGCTGCCTGAAGTTCAAGCATTTTTGAACCAACACCCAGGAGCAGAAATAAAAGTATTGTTAATGGATGCAAATACAGTTCAACAAAATATTCAATTTATAGAAGAAAAATGCGGCGGCACACTTCCAATTCAATCATATTACCAAGTAACTGTAGAAGAAAATAATGCAAAAATATACTTATGGATGACACCCGACAAACAAGTGCAATGTATTTCCAGAGAAGTCACAGAAGAGTCCACTAGCACAGAAGACAGCAATGAAAACACCACTGCAGAGTGTAGACAAAATATAGACTGCGAAGATAATCAAAATTATACAAATGATTTCTGCAACAATGGAATTTGTGTTCACCCGCGAATTACAGAATGTACAAACAATGACAACTATTGCCCAACGCAATGCAGTTATTCACAAGACAAAGATTGCACACCGGAATGCACTTCAAATGCAAGCTGTGAAGATGTAAATCCAAATACACTAGATACATGTGATTTGAATACCTACATATGCACACATACTTTAACTCGTGCAACAGCACAGCCTGAAACGGAATCTCGTATTCAGGACGCCAATACCCATCAAAGACAAAATCAAGATGACAACAGCACACAAACTACAACAGTCAGAACTCAAAGTTGTGAAAACCAAAATGGATACAGTTGCCTTAACACACAAACCTGTGCTGGAAACTGGCTGACTGCAAATAATGCAAGCTATTGCTGTGCAGTAATGTGCACAAATCCAACAGATTCAAATACAAATTCCAATTCAAATAATTCCAATTTGTATGCATTATCTATGTCAACACCTCAAGCCAGCAGCATCACTTCAACGTCAGCAACCATTACTTGGACAACCACTGGTGAATTGGATGGAAAATTAAAATACAGCACAAATCAAAGTCAAGTTTTAAGCGGACCGCAAATTATTGGGTCCTGTTGTTCAACACACCACAGCATAACTATCGGAGGATTAAATCCAGGAACTCAATATTATTTTGCAGTCTACTCAACTTTTCCTTCTGGAAGCCCAGAAAATGTAAGTGCAATCTATTCGTTTACTACACAAGCACTTCAAAGTAACATAATTTCAAATATTCAAGTCACAAACATTACTTCCAATTCTGCAGCCATTACTTGGAAAACGAATACAGAAACTGTTGGAGAAATACATTACAACTATAGTTCAACTTGGGCTACAACTGCACCGGAAACAGTGTATTCATTGGATCACACTGCACAACTAACTGGATTGAATTCTGGAACATCCCATAATTACACAATTTACACATATACAAGAGATGTGAACATTCGCACAGAAGATACTGCAGTTAAAAGTTCTCAAAGCACATTCACTACACTTCAACCGCCGCCAGTAATATCCAATGCAACAATTATACTGGATGGAGTACGCGGAATTTATGCAAGCTGGCAAACCAATGTTGCAGCAGATGCTACAGTACACATAAATTCAAATCAAAGTCAGCTTGGAACTGGAACAGACAAAGTTTTCTATAACCCCAACCAATGGCAAGACCGTAAAATAGTGTTAAGCGGATTAACAGCAAATACTACTTACTATTATACACTCAGTTCAACGAATTCAAATGGCACAACTACAACCCAGCCAGCAACCTACACAGTACCTGCAGCAATTACCATCAGCAATGTGAATGTAACCTTTGGTACAATGAGTGGAATTCCTGTAGCAACCTTTACTTGGAACAGCAGTGTCAGTGGAAGCACTGGTGTAACTTTTAGTAATACAGATCCAAATTTAGGATATTCAAATGGGCCAACTGGAATTGCAGATTCAAGTACTGGAACTTCTCATTCCATCACCACAGGATTTAATGCAGGCCAAATGTATTATTACAAAGTATTCAGTATAAGTGGTTCCAATTTCGGAGAAAGTTCAATTAGTACATTCACAATGCCCAATTAATTAAAATAAATTTATTCACAATCTTCTGGGCAATTGCAGTTAGATTCTAATTCAGTCTCACAAACATTGTTTCCACAAGCAGCACAAACAGTGAATATAGGCCTTTGAGCCAATGTTTCAAAACAAGAACCATCATTGCTTGAGTCAGCATCTTCTTTGGAAGTAATTCGTTTCAAGCCTTGCGCTTCACATTCATTTTGCTGACTTTCTTGAACGCAAACTGCGTTCTTACACGAGTAAATATAATCGCCAGAATTACAACTGGGACAATCTTTATCTGTTTTTCTAAAACATTCATAATCAAAATTACAGCTTTCTCCAATTGGTTTAATTTCCTGCCAAACACTTTGCTCATTGCAAAAAAACGCAATATTATTCAAACCATTAGCTTGAGAACCAGGAATACAAGTAACTGGAGCACATATTCCCAAATCTTGTTTCTGAAAATCACAAACATTAGATTCACAATCAGTATTTGAACTACAATCTTGTTCTTTCAATTCATCTACTGCCGGCAACCCAGTATTCAAATCATTAACGGCAGGCAATTCAGTGTCTTCATTTGCTGGCAATGTACAGCCACTGATAACAATAACTGCAATTAAAAAAAGAATTAACCACTGAAAAAAATTTGACATGAGTATATTATTAGTCTTACATTTAAAAGGTTTCTTATCAACAGACGCGCAACTAAATAAAACACATAAAAAACATGGAATGCCCCAATACACAACGTAAATCACAAGATGCAATAAAATAGGGTTGTCAGAAAACAAACGCACGGAGGCAAACAAATATATATCATAAAAGTATAAACAATAAATATGAATATTCTAAAAAAATATTGGATGATTGGTTCAGTTTTAAGTATAATTATTTTTTCAGGCTGCATAAATCCGAGTGATGCAGTTACTGGTTTTGTTAAGCAATTACCTGAAGTTAAGGAATTTTTGGAACAAAATCCAAATGCAAATGTCCAGTCTGTGATATGGGATGCCAATGATGTTCAAGCCAACCAAAGTTTTATTTTTGAAAAATGCGGAAAACAATTGCCGGAACAAAAATATTACTACATAGCAATCGAAGACCCGCAAAATAAAATTTTTGTTTGGATAACTGAACAACAGGAAGTACAATGCATTGTACGAGAAGGAACTGAAACACAAACCAATCAAGGAACAATCGTTCAAGATATATTGGCCGGTCGACAGCAAGGAACAGGAACAACTGACAACAATATACAAACAACCAATACAGCTGGAGAAACTACAAACACAGGAACCCAAGGACAAACTGCAAACAACACCCAAAATGGAACACAAACAAACACAAACCAAGATAATAATACTGACGTTGTTATTCTTCCCAACAGCAGTCCACCTTATCTTTCCAGCAGTTCTTTAAACCCAAACAATCCATCTTTAGGAGAGACATTTACTTTAACCATTACTGGCCAAGATGATTTGGGAGTAAGCCAGTTAGCATATGAAACAGAAAATATTTTTTCCAATCAACCGCAAACAGGAATATTTACCTGCACAGGAGAAACAACTTGCACCAATGCATGGGAATTTATTACAACCCAAGAAGGATTAAATATTGTGAATGCACGGGTCACAGATTCCGATGGACAAGAATCTGGAAAAACTGCTTATGAAATCAATGTAGGACCTTATCAAGCACCCAGAACACTGATTGACCAAAACACGGGTTCGGACACAAACACAGGAACACCAGAAATAATAGTTACACCAGAACCAGAAGATGAATGCAATTCCAATTCAGACTGCGGATACAAACAAATTTGCACATCTGGAACCTGTGAAAGTGTACAATGTACAACTGACAGCCAATGTTCTGGCTGCAGAAGATGTTCTGGCAATAGCTGTGTTTCCTGCGGCAGCGGACCCTACGGATGTTATTGTTAAAAAATAGAAACTAGATATTGAGTTTCATTAAATCTTTTGCAATAATTATTTTTCCTTTAAAATATTTTCCTGCAATTTGTTTTAACATTTTTGGATTTTGTTCAGATTCCATTCCTAAATGAGTTAAAACCAAAGTTTTCACATTAGCTTCTCTTGCAACTTGGCCACATTCTTTAGCGCCCATATGACCAGTAAAAGCTTCTGGTTTAGTGCAGTCCGCTAACAAAATATCTGTATTTTTGGCCAACTGAACTAACTCTTTCGAATATTCAGCATCTCCAGAATACACAATGCTTTTTCCTTTGTGTTCAAAACGATAACCTAAACACGGAACAGTATGCTTCATTTGGGCACAAGTAATTTTCAAGCTAGGCAAACGAACAATTTGCTTTGGATTTAATTCTTTTATTTTAATAAGATTTAAGTCTTGAACTCGAGTAAATAAAACAGGAAACAATTGACTCCAAAGATTAAAAGATTGCTTGAAAGATTTTCCGGCAAAAATAGTCACAGGCTTTTTTGCGTTTTTTCGAAACTTTGCGCGTTTGGTCATTAAACCTTTATAGGATAAAAAAGGTGGCAAGTCATTAATGTGATCTTGGTGCAAAAAATGAGAAACAAACAATCCTTGAACTTCAATTGGATTGATTACTTTCTGCAAATTTTTGAACACACCGTTGCCTAAGTCAATTAAAATTTTGATTTTTCCAACTTCCAATAAATAACCAGAATTGCATTTTTTGGAACTAGAAGTAGGAACACCGGAACCTAAAATTGCAAGCTTCATCATAAACTCAAGAGTAAACTAGTTTATTTTTGTTTGTATTTCAAAATTTTGTCTAAAATAAACAAATGCTTTTTATGATTAAAAGCAAACAAATACGAATCATTGAAAGAATATTTTTCTTGAAATTCATTTAAAACAAAACAATGGGCTTCTCGCAAAATTACAAGGCCTGCGGCTACATCCCATTCGCCGACATCTTCGGCATCAGTAATCAGACAATCCATTCTTCCGCACGCCACATAACACAAAGCAATTGTGCAAGAACCTAAAACACGTGAACGATACTGTTTTTTTCGCAAGACATCAACATTTTCTGCCAAAAATTTAAATTCTTCTTCAGACTTATGACTTAAACTCAAAATATACTGATTGATTTGCTTGAATTTTTGAGCGTCCAACTTTACATCATTCAAAAATGCGCCATTGCCTTTGCTGGCATAAAAGCATTCATTTAAAGAAGGAACAAATACAACACCCACAACGGGAACACTGTTTTCAACCAAAGCAATGGAAACTGCAAACAAAGGCAAACCTTTCACAAAATTAGTTGTGCCATCAATTGGGTCCACAACCCAATAAGCATTGGATCGTTCTTTGAATTGAGATTCTTCACCTAAAAAACCATGAGACGGAAATTTTTTTTTCAAAAAAGACTGAATCATTTTCTGCGCTTCAAGATCCAAAGTTGAAACAATGGAATGATTCTCTTTAAACTGAACTGAAAAATTCGAAAACTGTTTTTGAACCAATTGTTTCCCTACTTTTTTAGCAATTTGAATCGCAGCTTTGAGTTCTTTCGAATAGTGTTTAAGTTTGGACAAAAAATCACATTTAAGGAGTTAATCGTTCTGGATCGCGCGGCAACAAAATAGCTTCACGAATATTATCTAAATTACACAACTGTTCCATTATGCGATCTAAACCTAAACCGCAGCCGCCATGTGCAGGAACACCATATTGAAAAATCAGCGAATAATCTTTCATTTCATCCAAATTTAAGCCTTTTTCTTTCGCTTGAGCTTTCAATAAATCATATCTATGTTCTCTTTGCGCGCCGGTAGCAATTTCCAAGCCTTTCCAAATTAAATCAAACGATTTAGTTCCTTTTGAATCTCCGTTAGGTTTCATGTGATAAAAAGGACGAACTGCCCAAGGATAATTGGTTACAAATACAAATTCGGAATTAAATTTTTTCAAAACATAATCGCCTAACCATTTTTCAGCTTCCGGAGTCAAATCATCTTCTGCAGTTAATTTAAGTCCATTTTCAGCCAACAATTTTTTTACTTCAACCATATCCATGCGTGGAATTTTTTCGGGAACTTCAATTTTTTGATCTAAACCTAAAGCAATCAATTGTTCAGCACATTCTTCTTGAACATGTTTTAAAATAAAATGCATTAATCCTTCGACTGTGTCCATGACTTCTTGTTCGGATTCAATAAATCCTTGCTCAAAATCAATTCCAGTAAATTCAGTTAAATGACGCACAGTGTGAGATTTTTCTGCTCGAAACACTGGGCCGATTTCGTATACTTTTTCTAAACCAGAACACACCATCATTTGTTTGTAAATTTGCGGACTTTGAGCCAGATAAGCGGGTTTGCCAAAATAATCCACTTTAAATAATTCTGCACCACTTTCAACACCGGCACTGGTTAACTTAGGAGTATTAATTCCAATAAAACCAGAATTTTCAAAAAAATCTACAACAAAACCTAAAACACGAGATCTAAGTTTGAATAAATTAATACTTTTTGGATTTCTTAAGTCCAAAAAACGGTAATCCAAACGAACACTTAAATCGGAAACAATTTTTCCGCTCATATCAATGGGGGTGGGAGCCTTTGCTTTAGAGACTATTTGAATTTTAGAAGGAATTAACTCAACACCCAAGCGGGCTTGCGGAGATTTTTTAACTAAGCCATCAATTTCTAAAACAGATTCTTTGGTTAAATCTTGAATTGAATCAAAAACTTCTTTGGAAACTTCAGTTTGCGGTAAAGTAACTTGAATAAAACCAGTCCGATCTTTTAATTGAATAAATCGAATTTTTTTCAAGTCACGATAATTTTCAACCCAGCCAGAAACTTTGACAACTTGGTCTGCACAATTCAATAAATCCACGGCATGAATTCGCTTTAAAGTTTCTTTCTTTTCCATTTTATCCATAAAATCAAGCAAGAAAACAATTAAATATGTAACCAACACATTTTCATATGATTTCAGCTAAACCTAAACGAATTCCAAAAAGAAAAGCCCTGCAAGTTCGAACACTTAAATCTAGGCCTAAAGGAAAACGAATTATTCGAATTAAAATTCACGAAAAAGCTGTCCAGCATGCAAAAGAGGTATTGTCTTGGTTTGCTTTACGCCAGCTTGGAAAAGAAAAAGCACAGGCTTATTTTAGCAATGCAGAAAACCAAGAACGCTTAAATCAAGCAATTGTAACAGGCCCTATATTACAACGATCCATTGAGTTAATGATTCAATCCAAACAAGCCGTGCAAAAAAGAACTTGGAAACGCAGAGTACAAAGTCAAATCAACGCATTATTCAAGCAAGCTGAAAAACCCATGAAAACATTTGAACGAGACTATTATACTCAAATAATGCTGGAAACAGCCGAGCATATTGAAAAAACTATTTTTGATTCAGACATTCATTTTCAATTAATGAATTTAGCCAGTGCATTCAGCACAGTCAGACATTTGCCTTTTTTAGAGCCAACGTAAAGGAAAATATATATGAAAAAAACAGAAACTAAAGTTATTGTATTTGATTTAGACGGAACCTTGCTAGATACCATGGGCAAGCCCAAAGGAAAAAGCGGAATAGATATTACGCAAAAAAACACCCAAGCCTATGTAAAGGCAATGAAAAAGTTTTTTGAGATACCTGAACAAATCGCAGGAGAGCAGCATATTCGCACTAGCGGAAAACCTATGTTTATGCAAATACCAAATTTATTAAAGCAAGAAAAAATTCAGGCCAGTGAACAGCAAAGAAAAAATGCAGAATCCTATGCATTAAAATTAGTGCTTCAAGGAATGCCGAAACTGTTTCCCAAAACTAAAAAAATGCTTCTGACACTAAAAAAAGAAGGCTGGAAAATGATTGTTTCCAGCGGATCTGTAAAAGCAACACCCGTAGTCAAAAAAACTGGATTAAACAAATATTTAGATGAAGTATTAAATGCAGATCACCCCAACCAGTTCTATAAAGGAGTTCCGCATTTTAGATATATTTTCAAAAAATATCCTGCAGAAGAATATTTTTTTGCTACAGACTCATTGCATGATATTGAAAAAGCAAAACAAGCCGAACAAGTACTTGGAAAAAAAATCCACTGCATTGGACGCATCGGAACATTTACCAAAAAAGAATGGACTGGAAAAGCAGAATTTGTATTCCAAAATAGCCTAGAACTGTCCGACTACTTAAAGGACAAAACAACCAGCCGCACAACCAATGAAAAGGTTTTATAATAAAGAAAATACAATAAAAACATGGGAAAACTCATTCGCGGGCCATGGAAATTCAAATTACATGAACCAGCAAAAACTAGAACAACGAACAGAAATAGACACAATCAAAACATTCGTTCTTTGGAAGAAAAAAGAACACAAATAAGAGCCAAAAAAACACGAAAGCAAGCCATTGAATACTTGGATTTAGATTTAGGAACAGCTGGCCGAATGCGATTCATGCAAAGCCCAGTGCATGCAACTGCTGTAATCCAATGTGCAGAAAAAATTGCAAGACTTGAACAAGAAATTCAAAAATTAAGAAACGCACAATTTTCAAACCAAGAACGAACAGCACATACTGCAATTAAAAGATTACTTCCCGCATTTCAAACTATAGCAAAAAATAGACGAATTCCTAAACCAGTCAAAAAATGGGTGGCCTTGTCATTAAGTGAAAAACGCCAGGAACTAAATTTACCCAGAACTACAGACATTGATCGGATGCTTACAGAAATTATTGATTTATTTATTGCAAAAATACACGCGCCAGAAACAGCAGTGCAAAGCGAAGATTAATCAAATTCTTGCAGCATACTTTGTGATTTTGTGTCTTGCAAAGCACGTGCAGGAATTTTTAATTTACTTCGAATATGCCAAGCCAATTCCGAAGCAAATCCATGAATGGTAAACACTTGTTTGGGATTGGCTTGCACAACATATTCCAACAATTCAGCAAAGCATTTGAATTACTTAACTTATAGAGTGCATTCAGCACAGTCAGACATTTGCCTTTTTTAGAACCAACGTAAAACAAAATTGTTTTGTTTTTAGTTAGTCTTTTTCTTTTTTCTGAAGAAATAGAATAACCAATATACCAAAAAATACTCCGACAATTACAAATCCGAGGCCACGATATTGCCACACAAAGTTGTCAAGAAGTTGTGCCATGCCCCAAATTATGAAAAACACGCTTATGAGGACAAATGCAATTTTCAGCATAATTTCTTCTAGAGGTTTTTTTATTCTATCAAAAGCATGTTCAGCACTATTAGCAACTGTTTCAGAAATAGTGGTCTGAATTACTTCCGAAGCATCCACAATAGGCTTAATTCCTTTCAAAAAACCCTGAATTAATTCAATGAGGGTCATTTTTTCACCATTAAATGTAAAATCTCTAAATTATTCGCAATTTTTTTGTCGCAGTTTTTATCTAAAACCAAGATGTTATCTGCATTGTTCATAAAATACCTCTTTGTTTGTTTTTGTAATTAAAATTATTTTCCTGTCGCAATATTTCTTCCTTGACTTAGTCTATACACCATAATTACTAGCGCTGTTATAAGCAACAAATTAATCAAGCCACGGCCTATAGAACCCATTGCTTCAAGTGCCAATAAAAGTATTAATACTATTAAAGCAGCCCATACCCAATCCATAATTTCACCAACACCGTCCTTCAGTTATTCTTATTAATAAAATCAATTTCAACTAAAATGCTATTTTGAGTACATCCAAAATTATCAGCAACATAAAACCAGGAATTCCGCCAAGCACAACAATCAAAATACTCCAAATATTTATCTGAATATTTACAACTGGCAAAATATTAACCAGAATTAAAGCCACAATCCCAATCGCACTATTAATGATCAGCAAAATAAGCCATTTTCCAAATAAAATTACACACAAAATGACAATAGCTAAAAAAATAGCAGTCAGCACTGGGCCCAATAATACATACGACAACATCCTAAAATCACTATGCTTTTTTTTCCAAAACTTTATCATCAATCCAATCAATTTTTGTTTTCTTTTTTATTTCTTCGAACTCAGGAGCTGGTTCAGCTCCATTAACTGTTTTTGTTTCCACTGGTTTAAGAGCTTCTGTTTCAGTCTTTTCACTTGAATTTTCTTTTTTCATTTCACACATTTACATCACAGCCTTCTAAGTTTGTTATTTTTTCATTTTTACTAGTCACTGCGACTAGTGCAACTATAGCAGGGAAGGCACTGAGAAAATAAGCACTGATAATAAAATGACTGAAATACAAAACAGCGTTATTCTTGAGATTGGTACATGTAAAAGTGATACTAAAAATGGAGAATTTAAAGGTAATATTCTGGATGGTGTACCGGCCACATACGTCCCTTTGTACACAAAAAGATTAAATGACGT
>JAUSKK010000049.1 GCA_030649345.1 Candidatus Iainarchaeum sp.
TCAGTGACTAAAGAAAATGCGCATCCGCATGTAAGCATGAATGGTTCTGTTGTTTTGGTTCACAATGGAATTATTGAAAATTATTCTGAACTCAAAGAAATTTTATTGAAAGAAGGCTTTGTTTTTAATTCTCAAACAGATACTGAAGTGATTGCCAATTTAATTGAACATAATTTAAAAAAAGAACCTAATTTTTTGGAAGCTGTTCGAAAGTCTTTATTGCAGTTGGAAGGAAGTTATGCTTTAGCTATTTTGTTGAAGACTATTCCTGGATTTATTTTAGCTAAAAAAGAAGCTCCCTTGGTTTTAGGTTTAACCGATTCTTCAGAAGTTTTTGCTGCCTCTGATCCTGTGGCTTTGCTGGATTTTACCCGCAAGCTTATTTTTTTGAATGACTTTGAAATGGCTTATGTTTCTGAACAAGGTGTGTCTATTTCCAATATTCGAACTGGTCAAATTATTTTGAAAAAACCAGAAACAGTTTCTTGGTCTTTAGAAGAGACCCAAAAAGGAAATTTTGCTCATTTTATGATTAAAGAAATTTTTGACCAGCCGTTTGCTGTCAAAAATGCTTTGCGTCAAGATTCTGCTTTGTTGGAAAAAGCAGTTCATTTAATTCAGAAAGCAAAAACTGTATTGTTTTTAGGTTCTGGAAGTTCATACCATGCTTGTCTGCAAGGCAAATATTGGTTTTCTGAAATTGCTGCTTTAAAAGTAGATAGTGTTTTAGCTTCAGAATTTGAAAATCAATCTCAATTTATTGATTCTTCTTCTGTAATTGTCACAGCTTCTCAAAGCGGAGAAACTGCGGATGTATTGCAGGCTGTTAAGCAAGCTAAAGAAAAAGGAGCTAAAATTATTTCTTTATGCAATTCGCAAGGATCTACTTTGGTTCGATTGGCGGATGTTAATTTTCCACTAAATTCTGGGCCTGAATTGTGTGTTTTAGCTACCAAAACTTTTATGTCTGAGTTAACTTTGTTTTTATTTTTGGCTTTTGGTTTAGCCAATCGCTGGAATGAAGGACGAAATTTATTGAATTTAGCTGGAGCTGAAATTTTGAAATTTTTGCGAAATGAAAATTTGGTTTTATTGGAAAATTTAGCTAAACGTACTTTTGGTGAAAAAAATTATTTTGTGATTGGCCGGAATACGATGTATCCTTTGGCTTTGGAATCTGCATTGAAAATTAAAGAAGTTTCATATATTCATGCTGAAGGGTTTGCTGGAGCCGAATTAAAGCATGGAACCATTGCTTTGATTGAAAAAGACACGCCAGTGATTGCTTTAGCTCATCCATCCAATCGAAAACAGTTAATTTCGAATGCTTTGGAAGTGAAAGCGCGGGGTGCGTTTGTTATTGGAATAGATACTCAAAAATCTGAGGCGTATGATTTTTGGTTTGAAGTTCCTGATTTAGGGCCTGCTTTGCCTTTGTTAAGTATTGTTCCAGTTCAAGTTTTAGCTTATTATTTGGCTGTAGAAAAAGGCTTGGATCCAGATAAGCCTAGAAATTTAGCAAAATCTGTGACTGTGATGTAGTATGGCATGTTTAAAATTTTACGAAAATTTTAAAGTTTTAAAAAACGGAGTTTTTTAAATGATTGAAAAATTATTTGGAACGGACGGAATTCGCGGAACTGCGAACATTTATCCATTGACTCCGGAATTAATTTTAAATATTGGAAAAGCTGTTGCGGTGTATGCGCGCAGTATTTCCAATTTACAAAAACCTAAAATTGTAATTGGAAAAGACACGCGTTTGTCTGGGTATATGTTTGAAACTGCTTTAACTTCAGGAATTGTTTCGCAAGGCTGTGATGTTTTATTGGTTGGTCCAATGCCGACTCCGGCTATTGCTCATTTGACTAAATCTTTGAATTGTTCTGCCGGGATTGTTTTAAGTGCTTCTCATAATCCTGCAAAAGATAATGGAATTAAAATTTTTGATTCACATGGCTGTAAAATTTCTGAAATTGAAGAACAAAAAATTGAATCCTTGGCTTTAAATCCTGTATTTGATTCTAAATTGTTTGTTGGAAAAAAATTAGGAAAAGCTTTCCGAATTGATGATGCTAAAGGGAGATATATTGAATTTGTGAAATCCAGTATTCAAAATGCTTCTTTATCTGGATTAAAAATTGTGGTAGATTGTGCGAATGGTGCAGCTTACAATATTGCAGGTTCTGTTTTTTCAGAGTTAGGTGCTGAAGTCAAAGTAATCAACAAGAAACCGAATGGAATGAATATCAACAAAAACTGTGGCGCTTTGTTCCCACAAGAATTGCAAGTAAAAGTTAAAGAAACAAAAGCGGATTTAGGAATTGCTTTAGATGGGGATGCTGACCGAATTGTAGTCTGTGATGATTATGGAAAAATTTTGGACGGAGATGATTTGGCGTTTATTTTTTCCAACTATTTAAACAAAATTCAAACCTTGGCTCAAAATACAGCGGTCGTTACTGAAATGAGTAATTTTGGTTTAGATTTATCTCTGAAAAAGCACGGAATTAAAGTTGTACGTGTTCCTGTAGGCGATAAATTTGTAATGCGAGCAATGCAAGAAAACAAGTATTCGTTTGGATGTGAACAATCAGGTCACATTATTTTTTCAGATTATTCTACGACTGGGGATGGAATTATTTCAGGTTTGCAATTGGCCCATATTTTGGTTTCCGAAAAAAAGAAAGTATCTGAGTTATTGAATGATTTTGAACGTATTCCTCAAGTTTTATTAAATGTAAAAGTTGCGCAAAGAATTCCTTTAACTCAATTAAAGAAAACCAGTCAATTGATTCAAGAATTTTCTGAAGCATTAAAAAATCAAGGCCGTGTATTGGTTCGTTATTCTGGCACTGAATATCTGGCAAGAATTTTAGTGGAAGGAAAAAATAAAAAACAAATCCAAGAATTCGCAAACCAAATTGCGAAAACACTTAAATCGGAAGTGTCTGTATGAATTCCATTGAAGGATTTTTAACTAAAATCAAAACAGAATTGGATAAAAATAAATCGTTTCCTTTTTGGAATCTTTTAACTGAATTGGAATCCTTAAAGTTTACAAATGAAATTAAAGGAAAAATTGAAGATTCTGTGCATATTGAAGGCAAAGTGTATTTGGCAGAGGGTGCTGTGATTAAATCAGGTTCTAGAATTGAAGGCAATGTTTTTATTGGCCGAAATTCTGTGATTGGCCCGAATGCGTTTTTGCGCAAAAATGTAGTGATTGCGAATGATTGTCATATTTCGAATTCAGAAATTAAGAATTCAATTATTTTAGCGCATTCCAATGTTCCGCATTATTCATATGTGGGCGATTCCGTGATTGGAGAAAACGTAAATTTAGGGGCAGGTACTAAAATTGCAAATTTAAGATTTGATGACAAAACAATCTCAGTTAAACTAAATGGTGAAAAAATAAATTCTGAAAGAAGAAAATTGGGAGCCTGCATTGGCCATAATACTAAAATTGGAATCAATGCCAGTATTAATTGCGGAATTTTTATTTCCAATAATTCAAAAATTTTACCGGCTGAATTAGTGAAAGAAAATATCTAATTTTTTAAATTTAGTTCTTTCTCAAGCGTTTAATGTTTCCAAAGTCTGCGATAACTGCAATGCCTTTTCCAGTTTTTGGGTTCATTTGAATAATAAATGCATCCAAATGTGCGGAGTAGCCTTCCCGACGTAGTATGTCCAATTGTCTGTTTTGATCTTCAATAGATTCATCTAGTTCAGTTCCTCTAGTCCGGCTATTCATTTCCAAGTCTGTTTCTAATCGAGTCATTACTAATGTTGGCTTTTGTCCTTTTCGTTTTAATAATCGAATTGTGGGAATAATCCGCAAGCCTAATTTTTTTGCACGATTTAATTGTATAAGTCGATTCATGGTATTAAATTGAGACAGAGGTCTTTGCCAATTTGATTTATGTGCAAGTATTGACCTTGGACGAGATGGATCTAAATCAAATTCTTTTTCCGCCAATCGAACTGTCCTTTGGCGACCGTTTCGTTCTAGTGTTACAAAAGATTCGTAAATAGTGCCTTCGTTTCCACTACCGATCCATTTCCCGCGTTTTATTTCTCTTACTCTAGTGCCCTGAGGTCGAATTCTTTTTCGGTGTTTAATTCCGCCTCTTAAAATTACCATAAATATTACAGATTTAGTTCTTTTCCTGTAACTGCATCTAAATAAACAGTTCGTGTTTTTCCGTTGATTTTTTTGAATTGTCCTTCCCAGATTGGCCAGTAAATGGTTGAAACATTTTGCACAATTAAAGCCGGCCATATTTTTTGCAATATTTGAATGGCCTGTTCTTTAGAATATTTTCCTTTAATTTCTCCGCTTAATTCTTGTTCTCGTACATGCAACTGGTTTAAAGTGCCGTGCATTTCATGGAATGGAGACGAAGGCAAGTCTATTTTTTCTTTCAAAACATACGTAGTTTCTTTGGTTCCTTTTCTTTCTTCCACCATTTTGGCTTTAATTAATTTTTGTAAATTTTCTTTTAATGCACTTTCACTCATTTCACTTCTTTGCAGTACTGCTTTGAATATTTTTTCATTTCTTCCCACAGAATTTAATGCTTTTAATTCTTCTTTGCTTAAATTGTACAATTTTTTGAGTCCTTGGCTTTCTTCAAATTTGTTTTTCACAAAATGTAAAAATTCTCCAGTGAATGCATTTACAAATACTTTTCCTTTTCTGTAGTCTTGTTTGCTTTTATAAAAATTAAATTCTAAACTTAAAACTGGAATTCCTTTGAGTTGAATTTCTTCGAGTCTTTCTTCGTTTCCAATTAATCCCAATATTTTTTTCCCTCGCAGTTTATCCAGCATTTTTTGAGCCAATCCTTGACTAATTTGCGGTGCTAAAGCTAACTTATTTTGAGTTTCTTCTTTTTCGTGAACCATTTCTTGTATTTCTTCCGGTAATTTTTGAATTTTTACTTTGGGTTCTTTTTGTAATTCTTTTAATTGTTCAGCTGTTTTTTCTAAGTCTTCGGAAATTTTTTTCTTAGGCCTTTCTTCTGGAATTTCCAGTTCCTTGATTGCTTCTTCTTTTTCAACAGGTAAAATTAATCCTTCTTTTTCTTCTATGCATCCTTTTTCAATCAATAATTCAATTAAGGGTCTTTGTTTGGCATTGCTGGAATATTTGTCATTGAGTTGTGCTAAAATTTTATCCAATTCTTCGTAACTTACTTTTCCGTTTCTTCGCAAAGGCCGCATGGCCATTTCCAATGCAATTTCTAAAACTTGTTCTGCTTTTAATTTTCTTTTCAAATCAATGGTTTCAGCTTCTCTTCCTTCGTGTTGGCTCATTCTAGGCCTTATTTGTACTTTGAATGCTCTTGAACTTTCTTCATTTCTGTCTCCGGTAATTGCAAACCCTAAAGGCAGAGTTTTAATGAAATTGGCATGTTTGTATTTCAATGGAACAATGGTGGGTGTTCTTTTGATGACTGCTTTAATGTCATCATTAAACACAAGCTTGTGTACAAAAATAATATCCAATTGACTAAGCACTCGAGTGTCAATGGCGCTGGGTTGCTGGGTGGCAAACACTAAACTACAGCCTGGTCTTCGTCCTTGTTTTACATATTCAATAACTGAGTCTGTGGCTGGAGTTTTAATATTTCCGCTGGGAATTAATGTGTGGGCTTCATCAATCATTAACCATGTGGGTGGAATATCGATTTCCAATAATTCTTTGACATTGGTGGTTTGTTCAAACTTTTTTGCTGCTTCTTTGCGTGTAGTTAATTTTCGTGCAGCTAAAATTCTTCGAGCCAATAATCCAATGATCAATGCAGTTACATTTTCATCCAAAAAAGAAGTGTCAATAACTGTCAGTTGTCCTTCGCGGCATATTTCTGCTAAAGGAGTTCCTTCTTTGTCAAAAATTCCCCAGGATTTTGCGGCCTCAAATCGGCTGACTAAAGCTCGTACTGAATCTGGTTTGAATCCTTTTTCTCTGGAATTTAATTCAGAATCTTTTTCCATGCATAATGTAATGTCATCAATGTCATAGGCTTTTCCAAATCCTTTAATGACCTGCCCATCTATGCTGGTATATCCTTTTTTAACTTTAGCCAAAGCAGTTTCCATCATTAAACCGCTGGGGCTAAACCGGTCAATTCCAAAAGTCAAACACCAGTCTTGTGAAGTTAGCATGCTGGGTTGAACTGAAAATGTATTGTCAAATGTGTCTCTGGGTGTTTCGTTTTCTACTCCTTTGGGGACAAATACGTATAAGTTTTCCAATCCTTGGGGTTTCAAATTCCATTTTTTTAATAATTCCAATTCTCGTTCTTCGCGATTTGGATACCGCATACTCCAAAATACTCCAATTGGGTCAATTACAACTCCGGCAACATTGGAATTTTTAAGCGCCAGTTCTTCTGCTATGATTCCCATTAAATATGACTTCCCGCCGCCTCTTGCACCGCATACAAATACTACGTGCGGGTTCATGGAGTCTAATAAAATATTATTTTCAGAATTGGTTTCGGAAACTTTTCCAACAAACAATCCTGCCGTGTCTCCGTATTTTCCTTGAATGGATTTTTTCCTTCCAATAAATGATGTGTTGGCTTTCGTTCCAGGTAATAGTTTTAAATCAGGGCGCAATGAATCTCCATCATTTTCTAAAGACTTTAATGCTTGAATGGCTTTGTCTTCTAAATTTTCTTTAACATTTCCCAAGTCTTCATGGTCATCGCTGATAAAATCTGTGCCGTCATCCGTTTCTTCTTTTATCATTTCTTTCTTTTTTTCTTTTTCTGTTTTTTCTTTTGTAATTGCAGTTTTCTTTTTATTTTCTGGTTTTTCTTTAACTGTTTTCACTTCTTCTTTTTTGTTTTCAGTTTCAAGAACTATTTTTTCTGTTATAGGTTCCTTTTTTTTGGTTTTTTTTGCTTCTTCTTTTTCTTTTTGTTCTCTGACTTTTTGATTCATTTTTTGTTTGGCTTGTTCTTTTTCTGGATCGTCTCCAAATACTTCATCAAACAAGTCATCTTCGGTATCTTCATCCACGTGTTTTTCAACAATGTCTTCTGAGTCTTCAGATTCAGTTTCTTTAATTCGATCTAAGTCTGGCAAATGTACACCTTTCAAGTATATGGGGAACTGCTAATAAATAATTTTCTCTAATTTTTGTTTTTTGCTCAAATTAACTGGGTAAGCTAAGTTTAAATACTACTATTTACTAAATATATTGAATATATGGAGACTAAAAACTTGGATGCTTTGTCCAATTCTTTAAATGAGAAACTGAACGGTGAATCTACATCTAAACCCAAAGGGTATACTTTGGACAATGTTTCCGATGTGTTAGCCATTGTTCGCGATATTTTATTGATTGTATTGTTTTTGGTAACTATTTTGTTGTTGATTGGATTAACTTCCTTTATTGCATCCATTCCAGGATTGCTTGAAAATATGCTTAAATCTCTTCCTTTAATTGGAGCTAACTTTTAGGTGACTGTGCATGGCTGATTTATCTAAAATTCGAAAAATTACAGGAATTATTCGAGATTCTTTGTTTATTGTATCCATTATTTTTTTGGTTTTAATGATTTTAACAACCATTACTGCAGTGAATCAATTGGGTCCAATTGTTCAAAAAGCAACAGGCGTGGCTTCAGGTTTAGCAGGTGCTGTTCCTGGCGTGTCTGGCGGAACTGTGAGTGGTGCGGGTGGTACTGGTGGTTCATCGGTTGAAGCTAAAGTTGCAGTTATTCAAGAAAAACTTACTCAAGTAAATCCTGAAGTTAAAACTATTTTAGAAAATGCATTTGTAGCCTATCAAGCCGGTAACTTGGATACTGCTTTAACTGAACTGGATAAAATTAAACCCATTGCTGTAGCTCAAGGAAAACCAGATTCTGTTCAAACTGTAGATCAATTAAAAACTGCTTTACAAAACAACGATTTAATTTCTGTAGATACTTTAACCAATCGCTTATTGGATGATTTAGCCTTAGAATAACTTTTCTAAAAAACTCTGTTTCTTTAACATTTCTTTTCATTTTATATAAGGGCTCGTGGTCTATCGGCATGACATTTCGTTCGCAACGAAAAGGCAGCGGGTTCAATTCCCGCCGAGTCCACTTAAAAATCATGAATTTTTAAGGTTCTCAAATTCGTTCCGAATTTGAGTCCATTCCTTTTTCAGTTTTGCTTTTAATACTTGCTTTTCCCAAGACTAATATGCCTAAGTTAATTGAACGTGAAGGAAAATACTTTTTTGAATTGTCTGTTCAAGAGTTTTCTGAACTTAATTTGTCCGTACATTTGAATTATTCGTTTTCAAAAGCCCAAGAAGGAATCTGGGTTTTGGCAGCAGAACAACCCAAAGAAAACACGCAAGATTTGGCCATTATTCATTTATTGAAACAAAAAGATTTGAAAGACCGGGTGGAAGGAAAGTTTGAAAAATTTTTAAATCCAGATCAAACCAATCGCTTTCAACAATTGATTGTTGAAAAAAAAATTATTTTATTCAAATTATCCACGCAATACAAGCACGGAATTTACAAATTGCCTGAAGAAATTGAAAAACCAATTACTCAACCTAAATTGGAATCTAAACCTATTAATTTTCAGCCTAAAGAAATTCATTCAGCTTCTGTAGTGGTAATTCCTGTTTCTACTCCTCAGAATCCTTCGGTAATTCTTTTAGACCAAGAAGGTTTTCAAATTATTGTAAACGAAAATGCAGCTAAAGAATTTTCTCAAAAAAACTTTGAACGTTTTAAATCCGGGAAAATTCAAGGCTTAAAGTCTTTTGATGGAAGATATTATGTTATCAAAACTGAACTATTGACTCAAGTTTCTGACAAAATTTTGAAATCTTTAAAATCTGTTAAAAAAAGTACTTTAGCTGATTTAAGCCAGCAATTGAATATTTCTCCATTGCTGGTTAAAACAGTGTGCCAGTTTTTAAGCGAACAAGGAGATATTGTAGAAGCCAAACACGAAACCTATCAATATGTTTCATAAGTGATTTTATGAATGTATTAATTCCAATTTTAAGTCCTCATTTTCCAACTGATTTTTTAACCCAATTTAATTCGAAAGATTTTGTTATCTTGTTTTTGCCGATTGATAAAAGCTCTGCTTTGCGAGGCTTTGCTTTTGCCACTCAAGAAGCAGCTGAATGTCAAACTAAAATCAGTGAATTAAAAAAAATTTTAATTGAACGAAATATTCCTTGTGTAGATTTAGTGGAATGGTGTATAGATCCTGCGCGAAAAATTGATGCTTTAGCTCAATTAAAGCAATGCGAAAAAATTATTTTAGTTAATCAAACCACTGTTTACTTTCAGGAAATTTTTGAAAAATTAAAAGAAAGTACTGCGTATTCTGTTGAAGTTGTGTAATTGTGAATGATTAAATAGTTTGAGAATTATTTCAATCTCTAATTGGGTGCTTGTGCTCTAGTTTGTGCAAGCATTTCGTTGACTTTCTTAATGAATGCAGTTCTTCCTTCACGTGTTTCTAAATTAAATGAGCCGCTATGGCTGACAACATGCATGACTCTTCGAACAGTCTCTGCGCGTCTAGCTAAATCCCATGCTACATCTTTATTTCCAATTGCACGTCCCAGTTCTCCTGCTATTTGCTCTCTGCGCTCCATGGGTGTTGTTGGATCAACAATTTGGTTTGCGAGTTTATACACTATTCCTCTGCGCACTGCATTTTGTTTGCCTTTTAATAATGGTACTGGTAAATGTTCGATCATTTCCCGGAGAACTGCAGTAGTAACTTTTCCTCGTAAAAATTTATCGTATTGCACTGCGCCAGCAGAGCCGAATTTTCTTAAAATACTCCGTGTTTTTCGTGGACTTATTTCTAGTACTCGTTTAGCTGCTTTAACACCTAGATTTCTTCGGGTTCTTCCTTTTGTAATTCCCATAAAATGACCTGATTATTTTCCGTATACTATTTTTTCTGCAGTCTTTTTGTTTTTTTCAACCAATTTCAAATGTTTTGTTCTCCAATCCAGTAAAAATTCAATTGCAAATTGTTTGAGTTCTCCGCTCATTTGTTTTCCTGTTTTTTGCAATTCAATAATTTCGTTCAATTTTTTTTCATCCGGATAATGAAATCTTAACAATTCAATCACTCGGTCAATTTCAATATTGGTTCCTAATTTTTTTTGTTCTTCTAAAGTATTTCTTCCGCCTGTAAATGCTTTGTTGATTTTTTTCTTAATGTCTTCTTCCGAGTCATCTAAAAAAATGGTGTTCTCTAGATCACTGGAAGACATTTTTCCATGTTCTCGTAATCCTTGCTGGTGTTTAAAATAAACAAAACTTGGTAATTCCATTGGATAAGTGACTCGTTGGGCTAAATCTCTGGCAATCCTTGCATGGGGGTCCTGATCTAAACCAATGCCTGTAATGGACGGCATTTTTCCTTCAAATTCTTTTAACTGTGGATGCAAAATATCTGCGTATTGCAATAGTGCTGCAGAAATTTTTCCTAAATCAACATGACCATAGACTGCTTCAAATTCATTGCGCGTAATTCGTTTGCTTAACTCAAATGCAAACTCGTAATATCGTGTAGTGTATTTGCTTTGTACATACACATCTTTTTCATCCAAGCCTAACGCAAGTACGTGTGCTAAATTGTTGACTGCAAATTCTTTGGCTTTTTCTAGGCTGGGAACTTTTTCATTCGGTCTGCTTACATAAGCATCAATATCTGCAATCGTGAAATAATTTTTGGCTTTTTTTGTTTTAAAAAATTTGAATAAATCAATATCAAACTTGTGTCCTAAATGAAGTCTTCCAGAGCTGGCAATTCCAGTAATGTTAATGAATGGTTTTTTTTCTTGAATGCATTTCATTATTTTTTCAAAATCTCTGTGTGCAATCACTAAATTTCGTTTAAACAAATAGTGATCTAAGTGTTTGCTCCATTCTTCTGGAAACTCTTTTAATCCAAATTCTTTGAATACATGCTCGTATTTAGTCAATTGCTGGCTGCTCCAGGGATCAATCTTTTCAGGCATATTCTTACTTTAGGAAAGACTTATTTAAAAGCCTTACAACTAATTATTACTAATAAATCAGGAAAAACATGAATATGGCGAGTGCAACTGTTTTAGTTGAAAATAAAGTGTTTGTAGAAGAAAAACGCAAACGAGACCAATTAATTCAACGCGGTTTTGGAGAATTAACGGAACGCAAGCTTGTTTTAGATTTGTTTGAATCCTTGTTTTTGATGGAAAAAGACAAACTTGAAATCCAGCGCTTAACTGGAAAAGATGTGGATGAGAAATCTTTGCTAAAGTTAGGCTTGAAGTTAGACAAACAATTTTATTCTAAATTTTTAGTTTTTCGTGATCTGCGATCTAAAGGTTTTGTGGTGCGTACTGGCTTAAAGTTTGGTTTTGATTTCCGCGTTTATCCTAAAGGAAAAAAGCCAGGAGAAGAACACACCTATTGGGTGATTCATGTTTCAACGCAAGACGAAAAAGTTTCTTTTCCTGAAATTAGCCGAATGGTCCGCTTGGCAGGAAATATTCATACTATTGTACTGCAAGCTGTCGTAGATTCAGAAGACGATATTAACTATTATGAACTGCGAAGAATAACGCCTTGATTTTTATACTTCTTTAATTCTAGTTTTAATATGCCTAAAACTTTAGCTCGAAAAGTTTCTGCGCGAGTCCGTAATCTGGTTCGGAGAACAGATCAAAGTTCTCGTAGGATTATGCGAAAAAAAATTCAAAGAAATCCAGCCAAAGGCGTGCAAAAAACCATGAAAACTTTTCATAAAGGTGCTGTGCAATATGCTTTGAATAAATTAAACATCAAAGATCCAACCATTCGTGCAGAAATTCATTTTTTAGCCCAAACCGCAGTAGACTCTGTTTTAATTTCTGGGCAAAATGCAGATTCTTTTTTGTTTAGTCCAGCAACACAATCCAAACTTTCCGGTTTCTTAGGCAGCCCAAGTGAAGCTAAAAAATTTAATGCTTTTTTTGTTGAATTTTTACACAAAATAAAAAAACGAAGAGCCAAAGCAGTTCCCAAATCTGCTGTAGTTCCTGCGCATTATCGCATTGGCCATATTCCTGAAGGCGGATTTCAAGCGTGATTTAAATGGAACGCAAACAAACTTTAACTCACGATTTGGAAGCCCGTTGGGCTAGAACTGAACGCTTGATTGAAGATGCTTATTCTAAATTTCGAAAAGTGATTCGTGAACGAGGAAAAATTAAAGAAAAAACTATTCAAACACGTGCCAAACTTCGTTTGCTTCAGATTGGTGATTTATTGAGCCGTGGATTAATTACTGAACGAATGGCAAATCGTTGAGCAAATACAGTTATTGAATTTACGCATCAAAAAGTGGACGCGCATGCTGTAGTGAATCGTTTTGAATCTTTTAAATTCAGTCCAAAAAATCCAAAATATATTTCTGGTTTACGTGCTCGCTGGTTGGCGTATGTTGTAAAACATCGTACCCGAAAACGAATTCAAAGAACTGGAAAAAGGTATCCTAAAAGAATACTTCAACGCTAATTAGTAAATTTGTTTTTGAAATTTTTAAAAATAGATCTGAATTTGGTAGGATGCAAGACTGTTATGCCTTTGAAAGCATTACAGTCTTGCAAAACAAATAGTTTGCTTTTTTCCTTTAACAATCACATGATTTGATTGTTTTTCTTCCGTTTTCGTCTGCTCTTTTTCCGGCTTTTTCGATAATTTGAGCAACATGGTCGCTTAATGTATCTAATGCATCGGAACCCATTCGGAATCCTTTACTACTTGCTAATTCTTTTACTTTAGATTTTACTACATAGTCAGCCATTAACATCTACCTCCAATTAATAGCGTTGAAACATGCGTTTAAACGCAGTTTAACTATAAGAAAATCCTAAACCTATTTAAACCTATTCTTTAAAATGAACAAAAAAGCACTTTTAAGCGAATTTAGTTAACTGAAAAACAGAAAATTAAATAAATTTTTTGAAAAAATAGAAAATAGAGGAACTTGCAGTTTTATTTACAGCAAGCTTTCCAGGTTCTTCCGCTCCAACAAGGGCATCTGGAATCGTCTCTGTAATCCGGTCGAGATTTAATTATTTCATCAACTGGATCAATATAATGTGTTACCATTCTTTTATCACCCTAATACTACCTTCGGAGTGATATTTAGGGTTTAAGAGTTCGGATTTCAAACTAAAATCAATTAAAAAATTAGGTTATCTTTTTGCTGTTTGTGTTTTTTTAGGTTCAGTTTCAAAAGATTTGGGTTCTAAGGGAACCCGCATTTTTTCCAGCATTCGTAAAGCCAGTCTTTGTTCCATGCTTTTAGGTTCGGATGCAAATCGTGCAATTCTTCGCAAAAATTGTGCTGCATGTCTTCGTTCTTGCATATCCCAATGGTGTTCAAAAACATACCTTAATTGCTGAATGCAGGTTCTTTGAAGTGTTGTTAAGTTGTGTCGTTCTTTTTTAGTTACAGTCATTGTTCTTGTATTTAATTTTCTGGCTTGGTGTCTGAATTCTTCATAGGCGTTATAAATATCGGTTGCCGCATTTTCAAATTGAGTTAATTGATGAATAGCTTGCCTAGTCCCGGGTTTGGGTAAAACAGGCTTTTTGAGTTTTTCAATAATTTTTCTTCGTTTAGGTAACCTTACAAGAGTTAGGTGTCTTACTGGAATCATTATAGTATTTTGTTTTTTGAGCTTAAATTCCTTTCTTTTCCGGCTTATTTTTTAACCCTTTTTTATCCAATATTCTAGTATTGTTATGAAAGATCCGAGAAAATCTGTTTTCAAGAAATCGTTAGAACCCAAACAAGCCATTGCAGTTCATGGTTTTGATTTCTCGCAATCCTTTAATTTTGAACAATTTTTGCAATCTTTTTATTTTACTGGATTTCAAGCCCACAATTTAAGTAAAGCCATTGATTTAGTTAAACAAATGCGGAAAGAAAAAGTCAGAATTTTTTTAGGTTTTACTTCCAATATTATTTCTTCCGGCTTGCGTGAAAATATTGTTTTTTTAACCCAAGGAAAATTAGTAGATGTTTTAGTAACTACGGCTGGAGGCATTGAAGAAGATTTAGCTAAAACACATAAGCCTTTTTTGTTGGGTTCTTTTGATTTGGATGGAGCCAAACTTCGAAAAAAAGGAGTAAATCGGATTGGAAATTTATTGGTTCCCAATGAACGCTATATTTGGTTTGAAAAATTTATGCGTACTTTTTTGAATCGAATTTATGCTGAACAAAAAAAGACTGGGAAAATTATTCATATTCGTGAACTATTGTATGAAATCGGAAAAGAAATTTCAAATTATCCTAATTGTGAATCTTCTTACTTGTATTGGGCGTACAAGAACAATATTCCTGTGTTTTGTCCAGGCATCATCGATGGTTCTGCTGGAGACCAGATTTATTTTTTCAAAAAAGATCATTCTGATTTTTTGCTGGACTCCAGCAAAGATGTGATTGAAATGGATGATTTGGCTTTAACGGCTGAAAAAACCGGTGCAATTATTCTAGGGGGCTCTTTACCAAAACATTTTATTATGAATGCCAATCAGTTACGCGAAGGTGCTGATTTTGTAGTGTACATTAATTCGCATCCAGATTTTGACGGTTCTGATTCTGGTGCTAATTTAGAAGAAGCTAAATCTTGGGGTAAAGCTGCTCATAATGAAAATTCTGTAAAAGTTTTTTGTGATGCAACCATTGCCTTTCCTTTATTAATTGCTGGCTCGTTTTGGGATAAACTAAAAAAGAATTAATTATTTGTGTTTTGGAAATCCTCTGCAACGATCCAGTATTTCTTCAAATTCTACAAACAAATCTCTTGGATTGATTTTCAAATAATATTTTTCTAGTTTTCCTCGAACTAGTTTTACAAATTCTTTTGCTTTAATTTGTCCTTTTTTTGTTTTCAATCTATCTTGCCCTTGATTGTATTCTTGCAATGCTTGATTTTCAACTTGTGTTTGGGTCCATTCTGGGTGTTCTGCTTTTGTTTGTCTTTGGAGTTCTGCAAAAAATGCAATTCCGCCTTCAATATTGTACAAGGGCTCTACCAATCCTTTTCCATTGGTTTTTCGTATCCATTTTCTTAATCCTTTTCCAACCAATATTTTGTCTGTGCTGGCCAATATTTGAAATAATCCCTGGGCTCCAGTTCTGCTTTCAGCTGTCCAATTCCATGCGCTTTCTGCATGCCCTAAAGCCAAAGCCAATCTAGGATTAACTCCGTGTTGTTCTGCAAAAAATACTGTGGCTGCTTTAAACATGCTTTCTTGTAATGCCATGGGCCTTAGTTTGAGTTTGAATATTTGTTTGAATCTTTCAATTTGTTCTTTTCGTTCTGCATGTTCTTTTTTTATTTGTCTGGAATTTTCAATTAATGCAATTCCTTGTCTTTGCACATGCAAATTTTCTTGTACAATGGGCGCGCTGGCTAAACCAACTCCAACAAGTCCTGCAGTGATTCCCGTGAACCAAGTTTTTCTTCGTATTCTGGGCTGTGTATTGTTGGGAAAAAATTTTCCTTCTCGAATGACTCCGTGTGTTTTTCCGACAGCAACTCGGTTAGGTAATCGTGTAGGTTTTGGTTTTCGCATATTTTAACTAGGTTGTTTTTGTTTTTAACTGCTTCTTTTAAACATTTTCAAACATTAAATAGGTTGCCAATGATGACAACGACGATGAAGCCGACCGGAAGGAATGACGATTGATGGGCTGTCTGAGGCATAACCTTTTTCTTTCTTCAACAAGAAAGAAAAACCTCTTCACAAATGAATTTGTGAAGCCCGCAAAGTCAGAGACTTTGCTTGGTAACGAAAAAGAAAGAAACCGAACACTATTTTTTAGTTCTTGAAACAGAGCATTTCTTGTTTGAGTAATCGCAGATCACGCAACAGCTGTTTTCTTTGGGCTGAATTAATTTTTTGCAATTTGTGCAATTATAAAAAGCCATGCATTGATTTTCTGGAATTGTAACTGTTTGTTGAGTTCTGCAAAAAGGACAAACCAATTGAGCAGATTTTTTTCGTGTTTTCAAAATTTCTAGAATAATTGGAATAAACGATAAAACAATCACAATCAAAATTAAAACAGTCAAGTATTCCTCTGCTTTAGGAATGGCTTTTCCTAAAAAAAATCCTAAACTCAAAAAAAGTACACTCCACAAAATTCCTCCAACAATATTGTATTTCACAAAGGTTTTGTAATCCATTTCAGCAATGCCTGCAACGATTGGAGCAAACGTGCGAATAGCTGGAACAAATCTGGCAAGGATAATTGTTTTTTTTCCGTATTTTTCGTAAAATTTTTCTGCCTTTGTTACATGGTTTGGATTAAAGAAAAACGAATTGGGTTGATTGAATAATTTTTTGCCGAATTTTTTTCCAGTCCAATATCCTACTTGATCTCCCAAGATAGCTGCAATACTGACTCCAATGATTGTTAAATATATGTCAAAAATTCCTTGTGAAGCTAAAAGACCTGCTGTAAACAATAATGAATCTCCTGGGAAAAAGAATCCAAAAAATAATCCAGATTCAGCAAATACAATGAACAGCAAAGCTAAGTATCCGTATTGAATCAGAAAAGGCTGAATAATTGCAAGCAATGGATCCATTAAGGTAGTGTGAAAGAAAAAGAATAAAAATAGAAAAAAATAAAAATAAAACATTAAGGAAAACCTTAATCTTTAGCTATGCTGTGTACCATTTTCAAAGATACTACG
>JAUSKK010000022.1 GCA_030649345.1 Candidatus Iainarchaeum sp.
TGAAATAAAGCAAGATTTCTTGGAAATTGAACAAAAATTGTTCAGCATAACCGAAGAACTGGAAACAGACTTTTTAAAGTTTATTAATCCATCAAATGCAGTCAGCGAACGAAAACGCTTTTTCCAAGAACAAGCCAAAAGACAAGAATACAATCCGCGATTTGTTTACTTGCCCAAAAATCCAGTGTTTTCACATTTTTCATTAAACCCAGAATTTGCACGCATTATGAAACAATTAAATGAAATTCAATTAGATGAAATTGGGTTGGGAAAATTAATTGGAAAAAAACGAATAGATTTAATTAAAAAAATGGAATTCATTCGAAGCATTGGATCCAAAACATTCACAGAAAAAGCCATAGAATTTTTTGGAAAGCCGGAAACAAAACTAGTCAAAAAAGCCGAAGAAGTCATGGAACTAGAAAAAGGAAATGAACTGCAAAACATTCGAGACTGGGACTGCATGGAAGAATTACACCAAGCTTTATTGAATAGAAATATTTATGATTGGAGAATTGTGGTAGATGAAAATTTAGCCAGCAATGCCAGTGTGCAAACTTTTCAAAAAATAATGAAAATACGCCAAGGAAGTTTTCATTCCCAGCAAGGAATTCAAAGGCTTATTGTACACGAAATTGAAACCCATATTTACAGGTACTTGAATGGAGCTGCCCAAAAATACAAGATTTTTACCAATGGAACAGACCGCAATTGGCAATTAACCGAAGAAGGATTGGCAGTATACAATGAACAAGTTTTTGCAGTACACAACAATGACAATTTACGGGATTATGCCGGACGCGTTTTAGGAATTGAATATGGATTAAAGCATTCATTTTATGAAACTTTTTTGTTTTTGAAAAACTTTTTCGAAGACGACAAAGCCTATCAAATAACGCAAAGAGTCAAACGAGGAATGCATGACACTCAAGAAAAAGGAGCATTTACCAAAGATTATTTTTATTTGCAAGGACTTGAAACAGTCAAAGAATTTGTAGAAAAAGGAAACAATCCCAAAATGTTATATTATGGAAAAATTTCAGTCGAAGACATAGAACACTTAAAAGAAATTCCGGAAATTATTGAACCTAAATTTGTGCCGGATTATTCTAAACTAAAAAATTAATCCTGCAAACGCTGAATTTTATCTCGAATCATTTGCGCAAACCCTATAGGACCGGAAACAGCATTGCCAAATAAATGAGGCACAAAATCAATGCGTTCACCTCTAGAAGAAACATGATACACTTTTTTCCCAGCATATTCGCGGGCTTGATGAGCTAAGTCACGCAAAGCATTGGCCACTTCACTGCAAGCATCCAAGGCTGCTTGTTTAGATCCTGCTTTTCGAATAAACGAGTACAGCCAAGCTTGTTCAATTTTTTTAGTTGAAAAAAGTTGGTTAACTAATTTTCGTTTAGCAGGAAAATCTTTTAACAAATTTCTGGAAACATGAAAGCGTACAGCTTGAGCAGCCAAAACACCGGAAACAGGAAACGGTAAATGCACCCAATGACTGGCAAAAAAAGCCATCTTTGAAGGAGTTAAAACATCCAATTGTTTTATTTCAGTTAAAAAACGTGCCCAAGGACCGCGAAAAGAAAAACGAGTGCCAACAGATCTGGGTTTAGTTAAAGCTTTGATTTTTCGTTTTGTTTTTTCAGTTAAAACAACTAGTTTTCGAATAGAAAAACGAGCAGACTTCATTAACCAATAAGGAATTAAGCACTATAAAAGGTTAATTAAAAGAAAATAAGAATTTTAGAAAAAAATAAATATATGGAAGGCAAAGTCAGGGATCTGCACCTGTTTTTTGAAAAACAGTTAACAAATGTTGCAAAGCAGTGTGACTTTACCTCCTCAACTCCCAACACACTGTACCAGTAGTGATTGAAATAATTTATATACCTTTTGCAAATTTCAAAAAAAATTGTCACAAAAACTCAGACAAAGAAAAAGAGTTTTACTTTTAAAGAAAAAACAAAAAAATTACTGGGTTTCTTTTTCACTCAAGGAAAATGGGTTAAAATTGGTTTTTGTATCGTAATAGTCTTGGTTTTCTTTTTGTTTCAATAAGTTTACCACCCAATAGGTTACAGGAGTGAATAAAACTTCAATTCCAACTTTAAACACGTAATTAGAAACAATCAAAGCAACCAATACATCGATTGGAAGAACACCGTAAAAGGCAATTAAAGCAAATAAACCAGTGTCTATTCCTTGCCCGACAATAGTTGAACCAATGGTTCTAGACCATAAATGTTTTCCTTTGGTTAAAATCTTCATTTTAGCCAAAATATATGAATTCGAAAATTCTCCAGCAAAAAAAGCAATCAAAGAAGCTAAAACAATGCGAGGCACAAACCCTAAAATAGCTTCATACGCAGACTGAAACTCCCAACCAGGACCTACAGGCAAAAAACCAACCAAGCCAATATACAAAGAGCCTACTGCAGTCAAGAAAAAACCAGTCCAAATCACTCTACGTGCTTTTTTGTAACCATAGACTTCAGTTAAAATGTCGCCAAAGATATAAGATATAGGAAACAATAGGGTTCCAGCATCAAAAATCAGAAAGCCTAACTGAGTAATTTTAGTAGAAGTAATATTGGAAATAATTAAGATGGCTACAAAAGAAGCCATGATTAAGTCAAAATACTTGAATTTGCGTTCTGGAATTTCCATATACTAAAAAAAGGTATGAAAAGAATAAAAACGAATCCTTGCAAGTTTGAGTATGAGCCTAAACAAAATCGCAGTCATAGACTTCGGCGGACAGTATGCACATTTGATTGCACGAAGAATTAGAGAATTGGGCGTATATTCTGAAATACTTTTGCCTGAAGAAACACTCGAAAAATTCAAAAAATTTAAAGGAATTATTTTAAGCGGTTCTCCTTTTTCGGTCAAAAATCCAAAAGCACCCAAAATCAGCAAACAAATATTTGAACTAAGCATACCGATTCTAGGATTGTGTTACGGGCATCAATTAATTGCAGAATTAATGGGCGGAAAAGTAGGAAATGCAGAAAGCAAAGAATATGGAAAAGCAGAACTTGAAATAATTGAAAAAACAAAGTTATTGGATGGATTGGAAAAAAAAGAAATTGTCTGGATGAGCCACGGCGATTCAGTTATCGAATTGCCTGCAAACTTTAAAGAAATTGCTCGAACCCATACATTGCGGAATGCTGGAATCATGCATCAACAAAAACAAATTTATGGACTGCAATTTCATGCAGAAGTCAAACACACAGTACATGGAATGAAAATTTTAGAAAACTTTTTATTCAAAATATGCAAAACTGAAAAGGATTGGAATTCAAAACACTTTTTAGAAAACAAAATTAAAGAAATTCAACAACAAACAGAAAACAAAAAAGTTTTGGTCTTGGCCAGCGGAGGAGTTGATAGCACAGTATGCTTGGCTTTACTGGCCAAAGCATTGCCTTCCGAACAAATTATTGGATTGCATATTGACACAGGATTTATGAGATTCAATGAAAGCAAAGAAGTCAAAAAAGCATTAAACAAAGTAGGTTATTGGAATTTGAAAGTCATTGATGGAAAATATGAATTCTTTTTTCCACTCCAAAGAATTATAGATCCTGAAGAAAAACGAAAAATGATTGGAAAAAAGTTTGTAGAAATCAAGCAAAGAGAAATAAAAAAACTAGGATTGAATGAAAACGAATGGCTATTGTGTCAGGGAACAATTTACCCAGATACTATTGAAAGTGCTGGAACCAAACATTCGGATAAAATTAAAACACACCATAACCGAGTCCAAGAAATATTGGATTTAATTCAACAAGGAAAAGTCATTGAACCCATTCAAGAATTATACAAAGACGAAGTACGAAAATTAGGAATAGAATTAGGGTTGCCCAAAGAGCTTGTGCAAAGACATCCATTCCCAGGCCCAGGTTTAGCCATTCGAATTGTTTGCAGTGCTGGAAAACCAGAACAAGAACTAGAGTTATTGGAAACAAAAGTGAATCAGGTAATTCGTGGAACAGAGTATACTGCAAAAATTTTACCCATTAAAAGTGTAGGAGTCCAAGGAGACGAACGAAGTTATCAACATGCAGCAATACTTTGCGGAAAATTGAATTGGAACGAATTGGAAAAACTCAGCATACTGATTACCAATCAAGTGAAAGAAATCAACCGAGTACTATATTGCGTTTGGCCGGAAAATTTAACTAGCTTGAAAGTCAAAAAAGCACGATTGGATAAAAAAAGAATAGAACATGCAAGAAAATTAGATCAAACAGTAAACGAACAAATGAAAAAACACAATTTATTGGAAAAAATTTGGCAGTTTCCCACAGTATTAATTCCAGTTCAAGTCAATTACAAACTAAATGAAAGTGTTGTACTAAGACCAGTGGAAAGCACGGAAGCCATGACAGCTAATTTTTATAAAATGAAAAAAAAGATTTTAGAAGAATTAGTGGAAAAATTAAGAAAACAAAAAATCAGCGGAGTACTTTACGATATTACGAACAAACCACCAGCTACGATTGAATGGGAATAATCTTACTTTCTTATTTTCCGAAAAGCACATTAAACCCAGTAGGCACTATTGTTAGGTGATTGAGATATGGTTGAAGTGGAGTTAACCAAAATGAGTTCAAGAGGACAAATTGTAATACCTCAAGACATACGAAAGGGAATGAATTTGAAAGAAGGACAAGCTTTTGCAGTAATCCGAAGCGGGGACACTGTACTGTTAAAACAAATAATTACTCCTTCCAAGCAGGAACTGTTAAAACAATGGGATCGAATGGTAACTGAAGCAAACAAACAAGCCAAAAAATTAGGCATAAAAGAAAGTGATGTAAATAAAATTATTCATAGAAGGCGAAAAATGAATGATTAAAGTTGTATTGGACACCAATATTTTAATTTCAGCAACCTTCTGGAAAGGCAATCCCTACAAAGTATTCAACCTCGTGTTGGAGAGAAAAATTCAAGGCAATATAACATTAGAGATATTAGAAGAATACTCAAAAGTTTTGAAAAGAGACTTTCAATTAGGTGAAGAAGAAATTCAAAAAAGAACAGAAAGAATACTTGAGTCATTTACCACAGTTCATCAGTAATAAAAGTTAATTTTATCAAAGACGATCCAGATGACAACAAAATAATTGAAGCAGCCATCACAGCAAACGCAGAGTATATTGTAAGCGGTGACCCGGATTTATACAAATTGAAAGAAGTATATGGAATAAAAATAATGACACCCAAAGAATTTTTAGACACAGTCCATTTTTAAGAAATACTATTTTTTGAACATGCATTGAATGGGAATAAAGTCAGTATTGAAATCAAGTACACACTAAAGCAAATTGAACAAATTTAAAAGCAGTATCTTTTAGGAAACTAGCAAACAGAAATAGTCAAAAAAAATGATTGATTTTTATTTTATTATTGAACAAATAAAATATGCAATTCAAATTCTTTTTTTGGTTTTCTCTAATCTTAGTTCTTTTAATTTTCTCTAATTCAGTTTCTGCGGCATGTTCTTCAAATTCAGATTGCCCTACAGGAACAGAATGTGATATGAGCATGGGTACATGGGGAGCCTGCACGCCAGCAGCCGCTACCAGCAATCCTTGTGGAGCAGTCATTTGCCAAGCCTATTGTGAAAATGGAGTTACTTACACCAATGGAGTTTGTGCTGCAGACAGCTCAAAAGCAGCCGGATATGTTTGCAATTACACCCAAATAATTTGTGAATCCAATCAATGTGATACAATTAATCCGTATAGTCAATTATCTGAAAGATGTGCACCCACTCCAGAACCTGAGCCTGATCCAGTTCAGCCAACACAACCAGTGCAGAATTTGATTCAAGAAGTGAAAGGAATTGTTTACTATGTGGACGAAAAAAGCAATATTGTTCCAATACCGTATGCTAAAATTGTTTTTGAATACAATGACCCTCAAGGAAATCATCATGAAAATGCAAATAACTTTTTTACTTGGACGGATGTAGATGGAAAATTTTCTTGGAGTAATAACACAGTATTCGCACCAGGAAACACAATTGATGTCTTGATTTCATTTGAAGACAAAGATGGAAAAATAAAAATGGTCACTGATAATTCCAACATGTTTTATTTGGGAAGAAGTCTTTCACCCACAGATTCAATTTGGAATAATTTTGAAAAAAACTTAGACAATTGGGATAACCGATCTTTGGGGAAAATTTACATTCATGCATTGAAAGCAGTTGCATTTAAAGAAAATGTATTAAAAGAAACACCCACTACTTTAGAAAATATATTGGCTTACACCAATGTCCATGGAACATCTCATTTAGGAGAAGTTTATTCCAGTAGCCCTAATGCACAAATCGGAATGCGCATTAAATATTCAGATGCTCGTTTTGCCAACCCCGAAGCTCCAACCAATCGAGAATTTCATGAATATTGCCATCATATTCAAGAAGAATCGTTTAACGAAAAACGAATTCCATTGGGCGGAGACCATAATGGTTACTTTAACAATCCTTCAACTGAATGGGGCTTAATTGAAGGCTGGGCTGAATTTTGTGCATTGGAAATGAAACGATACTACAAAATTGGAAAACCTTGGTTATACGAATATGGAAATCGTCAAGATAATTTAGAACTAGATTATCAAATGGATTCCAATCAAATGCCAAAGACTTCTGAAGAATTTGCAATTGCAGGAATTTTTTTAGACTTAAGAGATTCAGTTAATGACTATGGAGCACACGACGATGATGCAGTTGCATTGCCTTTGTCTGAAATTTGGAAAGCATTTTCTGAAATAAGAGACTTTGGAGACGGACAAGGAACAAGACACGTACACACAGTACGTGATTTATACGTAGCACTGAATGAAGTTACAGCAGACAATCAAGGAATTCATACTCCAGACAGAGTTAATGGTTTGGATGCATTGGACACTATTTTTGTGCGCCATAAAGTATTCCAAGACATAGACTCCAATCGATACTGGAGTACTGGAGAACAAATAGGTTATTCAGGCAAAGGGCAATTAATGCGAGAAGAAGTTGAACCAGAACCTGGAACAGATTTAGTATTCAATATTCAAAGCACCAGCGGAAGTTTATTAGCTACAAATCTTTTAGCACAAGTTACAGTAAGCTTGGATTCACCGAATGAATATTTATCGTATGATTACATTGTGCCTGTACAGAATAACAAAATTAGTTTGCCTTTAATTCCAGAACAATATTCTGGAACCATTACAGTCACAGCATTGGAAGGTGGAACAGAACAAACTGCAGAAAATTCTTTTACCATTACCAGTCAAGAAATGCAAACCAATGTTAATCCAGATCAACCTATTGGAACCTATACTTCAACCATTGAATTACAATCAGTTTCTTGCACAAATACTTCAGAATGCGAATACTGGAATGCCGGCAATGAATGCAGCAGTTCACAACACACTTGTTATTTCAGTAATTTATTGGAAACTTCAGGAAAATTAGATTTGCAAACACAATCTTCGAACAATGAATCTGAAAGAAATTTAGATGAAACAGAAAATTCGGGAACTTTTTGTTCTGAAACAAATGCTTGCCCATATGGATATAATTGTGTGAATGGATATTGCATCAAAGAAGGATCTGATCAACAACCTGAACCAGAAATGGATTGGGAAATTGTAGCTGCAGTTACAGTATTGGTATTGATTGCAGGAATTTTATTTTCTAGAAAAAAGAATCCAATAAAACAAAACTAATTATTCAAAAAAAAATTGAATTAGTTTTTTTTCATAAAATTTTCAATTCGATCCAAGGCTTGGTTTAGTTTTTCAACAGGCGGCAAGAAAACAATTCTGAAAAACATTCGATCATGCAAAGTACTGGTAAAACCAGTGCCTGGAACTACGACAACACCTTCATGTAAAAGAGCTCGAACAAAAGCCCAGTCGGATTTCCATTTATTTTTAAACGGAGCTTCGACTTCCACAAAAGCATAAAAAGCTCCTTTGGGTTTCACCATTTTCAATCCAGGAATTGCTTTGATTCTTTGATCTAAAACATCACAACGTTTTTTGAGTTCAGAATTAAATTGAGTTACATGATCAGTATTTCCTTGAATAGCCGCAATATAGGCTCTCTGCATTTCCCAGTTTACACTCAAGCGTTGATTGCATAATCTTTGAACTGCGTCTTTAATTTTATCCCAGCCTTCACCGCGGAAAGCAATATACCCAACTCTAGCTCCAGGATAAATATAATTTTTCGACAAAGAATTACCATTCACAATAGGAACCTCTTTGCATAAGTCACGCAAATTAGAACTAGAGCCATCAAAAACCAATAATTCGTATGCGTCATCGGAAATAATGGGCAGTTTAAATTCTCCAGCCAAATTTACAATATCCTGCAAAGTTTTTTTAGAATAAACAGCACCGGTTGGATTGTTGGGAGAAACAACCAAAATTGCTTTAGTGTATTTGTTAATTTTTTTACGCATGTCTTCAACATCGGGTTCCCAATTTTCGTCGGATTCATAAAATACTTCGCTTCCAAAACTCATGCGCTGTTTGGTCAAATACAAAGGATAGGTTGGAGACGGCAAAATAATATTACGGCCTGGATCTACCATGGCTTGAAATAAAAAATCAATTCCTTCACTCAAACCACTACAAACAAATACGTCATCCGATTGAACTTTTTCATAATCTGCAATAACTTGCTTGAGTTCAGGGTCTCCATCACTGGGCGCATAACCAGAATAATTTGCATGCAATGCTTTTTCAGCTGCATCTAAAATATGCTGCGGCGGCCTAAAACCATACGGCCCAGGATCTCCAATGTTTAAGTAAATCATGTCCTTGCCTTGTTTTTGCAAAACTTTGGCTTCTTGAACAATATCCCGAATAGGATAACTAATCAATTCACTTTTTTTCGAAGCTTCCATCATATAAATCACAATTCAATTACACGTATTTGAAATTTCCATCACATAATTTTGAAATAATATAGTATTAATTGAAATGAATCTATTTAAATGATTGCCAATAAGAAGTATTTAAAATATTCTTATTTTTAGGATTGTTTGTGTTGGATTCATTATTTTTAGCAAAATTAGTACTTTCTTTTTTTGCCGGCGGAATTATTATTTCCGGAAGCATTTGGTTAGGCGAAAAACTAGGACCCAAATGGGCCGGACTATTAATTGGATTGCCAACCACCAGCGCAGTTGGATTATTTTTTATTGGATTCACGGAAGGACCTAAAATCGCAAGCCAAGCAGCTCAAATTTCACCCTACGTATCTGCTATTTGTTTTTTTTATTTACTTGGATTTATTGCACTTTACCAAAAATGGAAAAAATTAATTTCATCCATAGCAATAGCTTTAGGTTTTTGGTTTTTAGCAGCTGCAAGTTTAGTATACTTGAACGCCAACCAAATATGGATTGGTGCAGGAATATGTTTCACCACAATACTCATAGTAATTTGGATTATGAGAAAAGTACCTAACAAAATTGCAATTGAAAAAGCCAGTAAAACTGAAATAGTATATCGAATGGTTTTTGCTGGAACTATTATTGCATTGGCAGTAATTCTTGCACGATATACCGGTCCATTATGGGGCGGGGTATTTGGAACTTTTCCAGCAGCATATACGTCTACAATGTATTTGGTTACCAAAAAACATGGAATTGAATTTACACAATCTATTGTTAAAAATATTCCATTGGGCGCTGCAGGATTATTGGCGTATGTACTCATGGTTCATTACATGTACCCAATTTACGGAATTTGGATTGGAACCATTTTAGCTTATGGAATAACTCTTTTGTTGGTTGGAATATTAAGCCAAATTATGAAAACCAAATGGTTTACATAAAATAAATAGAATAAATAGTTTCAGTAGTCTATTTGCCGATTTGATAAATTAAACAAAAAATACAATAATATATGGCCAATCCTTTCATCGCATACGTTTTATACTTTCTATTTTTTGCGGCAGGAATTGCGTTAGGAAGAATTACTATGGCCATACAATATGCGTTTGGAAAAGAAGCACTGAAAAAATAACTAGTCCGCTTCCAGTTTATTGGTAATAGCCCAATCAATTAAAACTTCAGAGACATTCATTAAACAATCGCGAATTCTTTTTTTATAATACGCAGAAACATTGGTAACTTCAATTTCTTTTAAAGAATTCACTTGATTGATAAACGCAATAGCCTCTTCTTCTCCAATACCGTGAACTGTGGTTAATTTTTCAATCACTTGATTTAAACTATCCACCACTAAAACCAAAGATTTCAAAAAAGCAGTTTCCGTTTTCTTCAATTGAATTAAGTTGTCTACCAAATTTTCTAAATTATACGCAATTAAAGAAATGTAATGCAAATCAATGGCTTTCACTTTCAGAATACGATTCGAAGCCAAAGAAGAAATCACCACTTTTTCCAATAAAACTTTTCCTTTATCAATTTCTTCTTCGTATTTTTCAATTAAACTTTCATCGTAGTCTGAAACCATTACATGAACCAAACTCTTAATCCTGCGAGACAAAGTTTTCAACAAAGATTCAGGATCAGAAACAGATAAGCCGGATTCACAAAAAATAGTTTTATTATCCAATTCCACAAACTCTACAGCAAATACTCTTTTTTGCAATAATAATTTATTCAAATCAATATCGGTATCCAATTTAATTTTGAACGAATTTGCAGGATTAATATAACAAGCCACAATTAGTTTGGCAATCGTATCCAGATTGTCTTCTTTTACATGCAAAACTAAGTCTTTGTTTAAATGTTCTTTAATGTCCGGAAAAATAGATAATTCTCCGCGCGAACCTTCTTCTAAAGAAACATTGGAAACAGAAGTAATCTTGTGCTTTTTGCACCAATGGGTTGGCAAATACACATAATGCATATTGCCAGTCTTTTGAACTTTACGCACGTCCATATACAATAGTATAGGGTACTATTTATAAGTAAATAGTTTACTGGTTTTTTATAGATTTTAGGGTTTCCGGCAATTGTTCCATGACTTGAACTGCAGTATAATTCAAGCCTTTTTTCTGAGCTAAATGATCGGCAGTTTTGCCTAGCAAAAAACAGGCAGAACAACAAGAAAGCAGTAATTCATTTTTGGAAGCAAAAGCTGTGATTAAACCTGCTAAAATATCTCCTGTGCCGCCTGTGGTTAAGCCGGCATTTCCTTGCTGATCTAAAAAAGTTTTTGAACCATTGGTAATAGTTTCAATGGATTGTTTGAGAACTATTGTGCACTGAAATTTTTTGGCACAAAAAATTGCATTTTTGGAAGTTGGGTTGAGTTTAAACAAGAATTGAAATTCTTGCGCATGCGGAGTAAGAATGCAATTCACGTGCAAGAGTTTTGGATTCAGTAAACGCAAAGCAGTTGCGTCTAAAATGGTTTTTTTATTGGAAAAAGTTTTCAAAAATCCGTTAATTAAAGATTTGTTTTTTGAATTTAACGAAAGGCCTGGGCCCAGCAAAACAGAATCTGCTTTTTCGGCAAATTTTTCTAAATTCTTTTTCGTTAATTCAGAAACAATGAATTCTGGAGAAGAATTTTTTGCAAATGGGATGTTGGATTTTTCTGTCAGAACATAAACCAAGTCAACAAAATAACTGGAAGTCAAAGCAGAAAAAATACTGGCGCCATGATATTGTTGAGAACCAGCAACAATCAAGACTCTGCCGTTTTCTCCTTTATGGGATTTTGAAGAACGAACCTGCAAAGATTTGAGTTGGACTAAAGAGGTGTAAGCAACCATAACATCAGGATACTTTGAAGAAAATGCCTTTTTAAATTGTTTTGTTAAAAAAACTATTACTTGTTTTTAAGATAAATGTGGGTTTTTGGCAGTGTGTTGAATGAATAAAAAGCTTATGATTGATTTATATTTGTTGGATTATAAAGTATTCAACACACTGGAGGGTTATTGAATGGTTCAAGCTGAAGTTTTACTAGGTTTAGTTTCAGGAATTGCGGCAGTAATTTATTCAATTTATTTGGCTTTTTCAATTACAAAATTGCCTTCCGGCAACAAGAAAATGCAGGAAATTAGCCAAGCCATTCGAACTGGAGCCATGGCTTATTTGAAACGCCAATACAAAACAGTGGGAACATTTGCCATAATTTTATTTTTAGTATTTTTAGGCTTAGGATATTTTGTAAGTTCCAGCTGGTATTTTACTGGAATTAGTTTTGCAGTAGGAGCTATCCTAACAGCTTTGGCTGGATTTATTGGAATGCATATTACAACTCTAGCCAATGTAAGAACCACAGAAGCAGCTAAAAATGGATTAAGCAAAGCCATGAATGTAGCATTCAAAGCAGGAAGTGTAATGGGCTTTGCAGTCGTAGGCTTAGGATTGTTGGGAGTTACTGGAATGTTTTATTTTTATTCCATAATTTTATTACCCAATGAAATACTACAGGCAATTATTGGAATGGGATTTGGAGCATCGCTTGTAGCTTTGTTTGCCAGAGTCGGCGGAGGAATTTTCACCAAAGGAGCTGATGTGGGAGCAGATTTAGTTGGAAAAATAGAAAAAGGAATTCCAGAAGATGACCCCAGAAATCCTGCAGTCATTGCAGACAATGTCGGAGACAATGTAGGAGATTGTGCAGGAATGGGTTCCGATTTATTTGAAAGTTATATTGTAACCATTATTGCCACCATGTTATTAGGCCAAGTAATCATTGGAAACGCAGGAGTACTTTTTCCAATTGCCATTGCAAGTATTGCAATCATGGCAACCATTGTTGGATCATTCTTTGTAAAATTAGGAAAAAGCCATAATGTAATGGGCGCTTTAAATAAAGGAATTATGGTGAGCGCAGTTTTAGCTGCAGTCATTTTTTATTTTGCAAGCCAAAGAATTCCTTTACGAGATGGAATTAATCCATTCGGAGTATTTATTTCCAGCATAACAGGATTAATGGTTGCTTTGTTGATTGTTTGGATTTCAGATTATTACACTAGCACCAAACACAAACCAGTTAAAGAAATTGCAGACTCAAGCCAAACTGGAGCTGGAACAAACGTAATTTCTGGATTGGCTGTAGGATTTGAAAGCACAGCATTGCCTGCAATTGTAATTGCAGTAGGAATATTAATTGCATTTTATAGTGCAGGAATTTTTGGAATTGCTGTAGCCAGTTTAGCCATGGTATCCATTACAGGAATTATGGTGGCTATTGATACTTTTGGACCAGTCACAGACAATGCCGGCGGAATTGCTGAAATGGCTGGATTGGATAAAAGTGTACGAAAAGTCACAGACGAATTGGATGCAGTTGGAAATACAACTAAAGCAACAACGAAAGGATTTGCAATAGGAAGTGCAGGATTGGCTGCACTTGCATTGTTGTTGGCTTTTGCACAAGAAAGCAGACTGCCTATGGACTTGAATGGAATTCCAATTGTAAACATTATGGATGTACGAGTATTGGTTGGATTATTGTTGGGAGCCATGCTGCCTTTTTTGTTTAGTTCTTTTTGCATGAAAGCAGTTGGAGTGACTGCCAAACAAATTGTACACGAAGTACGCAGACAATTTAGAGAAATTAAAGGACTCATGGAAGGAACAGGAAAACCAGATTATGCAAAATGTGTAGATATTAGCACACAAACAGCATTGAAAGAATTAATGAAACCAGGATTGCTTACAGTTGGAAGTGCTTTAATTATAGGATTTACTTTCGGTCCTTTAGGTTTAGCTGGATTGTTAGTTGGAAGTTTAATCACAGGATTAATGTTAGCCATCTATATGAGTATTGCTGGAGGAGCCTGGGACAATGCCAAAAAATACATTGAACAAGGACACTTTGGAGGCAAAGGAAGTGAAGTACACAAAGCAGCAGTGGTTGGAGACACAGTTGGGGATCCATTCAAAGATACAGCAGGACCTAGCTTGAATTCCTTGATTAAAGTATTGAATACTTTAGCTATTGTAATTGCGCCTTTAATTATTCAATACAATTTGGTAACATGGCTGCATTTAGTGTAATTAACAAAATGCAGTTTTTATTTTTTTCTAATTTTTATTTTATTTTTATTGAAAACAAATTGATTTAAAAAATAAAAAAAAGTACAGGACTTTTCAGCCCTGTACTGTGTGGTTTGAATGGTTTTTAGCGTGGCAAAACTGTGCCTGCGCGATTTCTTAAATTTTCTGCGCGTTCATTCAATCGATCAGCCCTAGTTTCTGTGCGTTCATCTACTCGATCAATCACAGAGTCTAAACGATCTGCTGCAGTTTCTTGTCCTTCTTCTCGAAGATTATCTGCACGAACAGTTAATCGGTCGGAAACTTTTTCTCCGCGATTTTCAATACGTTCAGCTTTTTCACTTACACGTTGAGCTCTACGTTCCAAAGTTTGAGCAACCAATGCACGAAGTTTTGGACTAAATTTATTTTGATCCAAATTTTCCAAACGAGTTTTAGCTCTTTGAACAACTTGGGTTAAAGCAGACTTAGCTTGAACTGGAACTTTTTCAAGAACTCGTTCCAATACACGAATATGGCGTTCACGAATTTCTTCTTTTAATTCTTTCTTTTTTTGAGTCAATTCCTGCAAACAAGTTTCTTGTTCAAGTCCTTCCAATGAACTGCAGCGCTTGCGAATTGCATTCACTTCTAAAACAAAAGAATTAATTTTGTCAGCCAATTCACTGGCATCTGCTGAAACTTCTGCTTCAATTTCAACTTCTGCACTGGTTTCCGTTTCACTAGACGAAACATCAGAAACAGTTGTTTCGGTTTCAGAAATTAAAGATTCAATTTCGCTTAATGTTTCTGAATCAGTTACTAAAGCAGAACGCAGTCTTTGCTTGGTTAAAACCAAAAATGCTTTGGCACGATTGGATCGAACTACAGAACCTTGTTTTAATTTTGAAAAAAGTTCTTTTTTGTTTCGAACACCTTCCAATTCGGTTTCAATTTCGTCTACAGTTTTTCCAGTTTTAGCCTGTAAAACTTGCTTCAAGCGTTCGCGTTTGATTTCAAATTTTTCCTGCAAAGCTTGTTTGCGTGCTTCAAATTTGTTTTCTAAATCAGATAATTTAACTAAAACACGTTCAATGGCAATAGCTCCTTTTCCGGAACGATTGGCTAATTTTTCTTTTACTCTCTGCAAAACCATTGCACGAATGCTTACATGTTCTGCTAAATCTGCTTCCAAAGAAAGAGTTTCAGTTACTTGAATAGATTCAGAATTTAAAGATTCTTCTACTGGGACTAAATCCACTGCAAGTTCAGCTTCAGATTCCATTGTTTCCGCTTCAGTTAAAGCTTCTTCTGCGCCAGCATCATTTCCTTCATCGGCTGCAGTTTTAGCTTCCAAAAAACGTTCTCTGGCAATCAGCAAAGCTTTTTTGGCTTTGGCATGCTTATTAAAAGTTAAAGCCAAAGATACTTTATCAAAAGCTTTATCCAAGCCATACAAAAAATGACCTGGGCCTATTCCTCCAGAACCAGAAATAACTTCAGTTCCAGGCAAACTATCTAAATTTCCTTCTAATTTAGGCAAACTATCTAAGTCTAATTCTGTTTCAATACTTGCATTGGATTCAATACTTGTTTCTTGAACCAATACCCCTTCTTGAGCCAATCCAGTAAACGAAAAGGCTATCAAGAAAACCAATAAAATACTTGCATTTGCAAACTTCATTCAATCACCTTGAACAAAACTGCGGTGAAATGGTTAATATAAACTTCTTGGAACAAGATGGAACAACAACCCCAGCAGGATGGAACGAGCTATTTTTTCACTTGTTCCAATAACTTTACCAAATTAGTATTACCATAAGGCACTACTTCAATTAAGCCGCGGACTTGCAAATCTTTAAGAGTACGAGACAATTTGGCTTTGGAAAAATTAAGCTCTGCCTGCAATTGTTTTTGTTTAACCGTAAAATTGGGTGCATTTTTTAAAGCTTGAAGAATGGCTTTTTCTTTTTCCAATAAATGAGACTCAAACTCTAAATCAGTGTTTTGAACAGATAAATTGGGCTGAGATAAAAAAGAAGGCAGTTTAAATTTAGGTTTTTTGTGCTTAAAAAAATACCCTACCACCCCGGCAATAATAACCAAAGAAAAAATAATGAATAATAAAAAAGAAATAGAATCATTCTTGGATTTTAAGAAAACCAAAAAAACAATGGATTCATTTTTCTTTAAATTAAAGCGGTGCCATTGCAATAAAATATTTTGGCCATCGCTGGTAATGGAGTCCGGTAAAGGAAATACCGGCTGATCGGAAGAAGAAATTGGATTCAATAAAGCTTGGCCTTCGGTTAACTTAATTTGAACATTTAAAATCTGCGCAGGAAGAGAAGCACGGAGTTCGGATAAAAAAAATGAACGATTGGAATACTGGAGCAATTCCTTTGTAGAATAGGCAATCGTCAAAGTACCTGAGTTAGGCAAAGATGGAATTTTTAATATTTTTTCTTTTTGAAAATTTACAACATCAAACGAAACAGAAGCCATACCGGGAATGGTAACTTGAACATTTTTGGAATCCAAAGGCAAAACCAAATTCAAATCTGTTAAATTTTCATACACTAAAGCATAGCCAACTTGAACTTCGTTTTCGTGAATGGTGTATTCTGCATTAAATTCAGAAAAAGAAGAATCTTGAGCCAAGACAAAAACTGGGAAAAGAAATACAAAAAATACTATAATTGAAAATCGCATGTACTAATTTAAGGCATTGATTTATATAATTGTTCGGGCACAAGTTTCTGAAGTGAATTTATGAACGAAAAACTTGTACTTGGATTGATCGGAATTTTAGTTTTATTCGGATGCACTGCAGGAACAGAAGCTGGACGTACAGGAACCCAAATTGAAAGCTTTGAAAATGGATGGAGTGAAATTCAAGCAATCGAAGACCAGCAAATGATTAATTTGAGTACTTTTGTAAATACAGACCCTGAATTGGATTTGCCTTGGATCTTGGATCAAACAAAATTAGAGCAAGTGAAAACACAGATTGCAAACATTCAAACTAGGACTCAAGACCTAAGTTTGCGGCAATTGACAAAATTGTATTTAGCTGCATTGAATGCAGTACAAACTGGGATGGACGCAGAACCAGCCTTGCGAGTGCTTGTGAATCTAGATACCGTAAATCCTTTAGAAGTTTGTGCTAGTTCGGTGGAAAACAGCATTGGAAAAGTAAAAGAATATTTGAATGAATTAATTGCATTGACTGAAAAAAGAAATGAATTCACGGAAAGCTTTCCAGAACAAGCCAGCACTGCTGGAATTTTAAAATTTGAAGGAAGTATAGAAGAAACACAAGCAGGAATTACTGCAATGGATTCTGTCAGCCAAGAACTAAAACAAGCCTGCAACTGGAACTAAACAAACAATCAGGGTCTTCGCATTAAATTTATTTTTCGTTTAACTAAAGTGGTTTGTTTTTTCTTTTTTAAATAAATTGCACGACGCAAAGAAGTTGTGCGTTCACGTGAACGGTTTGAAAAAGGAAGTCGAAAAGCATTGCGAATTTTTGCTAACTTAAATCCAGATTCTAAAAAGAATTTTACATTCGGAGTACGAGCATCTACAACCAGTGAAGGTTTTTGAAGAATTTTTGCATGCCGTTTGATTGAATTCAGCAAACGGGTTCTGCAAAAATTAGCAAACTTTGAATTATTCACCAATTCTTGGTCAAACAAAGTTCGTTGAGGCAAAGTGCTGATTCCTTGAACCAAGATATCTTTTTTTCGAACAAAACCAGTTAAAGAAAACAAGAAAGAACTTGTATGTTTGGAAACTACATTGTAGGTTACGGACGAAAATCTTGCAGACAAAGAACCTTGAGCTGTTGGTTCTCGGTCAGCTAAAGTTTCATGGACTTCAAAAGAAACTCCTTCAAAGGTTCCTTCGGCCACTTTTCTAGAATTAATCATTCTTACAGGTTGATCCATACAGTAAATATGGAACTCGGAAGATTTAAAAGTATTTAATTCCAGAATTAAAGGAACTATGGACTATCAAGGAACTGAAATTCAAAGATTCAAGCATGCTACTATTTTCTTAAAAAACAAGAAAGGATTGATAGTTTACATTGACCCGTATTTAACGGATACCCGTATGGAAAAAGCAGATATTGTGATTTGTACACATGAACACTTTGATCATTATAGCCCGGAAGATATTTTTAAGATTTCAAAAAAAGAAACAATACTAATTGGGCCGGAAGGAGTTTGTAAAAAAACAAAAGATAGAAATGCAAAAATTTTAAGAGTTGGAGAAACGATTGAAGTTTTAGGAATTAAAATTACTGGAACTGAAATGTACAATATTGACAAATTTAGATTGCCGGGAGTTCCATTTCACCCGAAAGGTTTGGGTATTGGAATTATTGTGGAAATGGATGGAGTTAAAGTCTATCATGCAGGAGATACTGATTTTATTCCGGAAATGAAAAACCTGAAAGTAAATATTGCTTGCCTGCCGGTTTCTGGAACTTTTGTAATGACTTGGCAGGAAGCAGTGCATGCAGCGGAAGCCATTCAGGCAGATTTAACGATTCCCATTCACTACGGAGATGGAGTGATTGGCACAAAAGAAGACGCTGAAAACTTTAAAAAATATTATAAAGGAAAAACAGAAATATTGAAATAAGTAGTAACTTTAGGAAGGATGGTCAGGATTAACTTAAAACTGGGAAGGAAACCTTGGTTTCCTTCGCGGTTTAGAAAAACACAATTATTGAACGGAAAAAATTAATCGGTATCGGGTTGGCCGGCTTGTGCAATGGCTTCTTTGGCTTTTTCCTGAATTTCTTTTTTTTGTTCTTCAGAAAACGAACCAAAATAATCTAAGAATTTTTTGGTTGTACGCAAAATATATGATCTGCCTTTATGTTCGCGTGCAATAAATCCTTTTTCATCCAATTCTTTAATGTGATCATACGCTTTGTTGTTTCGATATTTGATAATTTCCGATTGTTTAACTGGCTGGCGGTAAGCAATTAAAGCCAAAGTTTTTTGAACTCCTTTATTAAAGCCAGACTCGGAAGCCAAATGTTTTACTTTGTCTAAATACGGCAAGCGGACTCGCATTAAGGCTTCTTTGGATTCTTCATTAAAATATACTTCCAAAACAGTTTGCTGGGAGTCGTATTCTTTTTTGAGTTCTTTCAATAAAGATAAAACTTCGGCATGCGTTGCTAATCCAGAATTGGAACGCAAGTACTCAAAAGATACTGTTTTGGGAGCCATAAATAAAGTAGCTTCTACCAATTTTCGTTGTTCAATGCGGTCAAAATCTATAGACATAAGTTCTATTAAATAAAAGAGAATTTTGTTTAAAAAGGATTGGTTTGTATTAAAGTACATGACCGAAGAAAAAAAGACAGTAAAACTATTTTCCATAGCTGCTTTTTTGAATGATTTAGGCCATTATATGATTACGCCTATTTGGCCAATGTTTATTACAACCATTATTGGAGCACCGGTTAGTTTTCTAGGAATCATTGAAGGTTTAGGAGAAGCTATGGCTGCATTGATTAAATATCCTGCAGGAATATGGGCTGACAAAACCAAAAAAAAGCCATTGATTGCATTAGGTTATTTACTGCCAGCCGTGGCTAGAATTGGGTATGCTTTTAGTTCAACTATAGCCTGGATTTTGCCATTGCATAGCTTGGATCGAATAGGAAAAGGAATTCGTGAACCAGCAAGAGATGGATATTTAACGCAAACAATTCCCAAAGAAAAACGAGGAGAAAGTTTTGGAATACTAAAAGCATTTGATCGAGCTGGAGCTGCAATGGGACCATTGATTGCATTTGCTTTATTTGGACTAATAGGATACCAGAACTTAATTTTGCTAGCCGTAATTCCCAGTGCATTGGCAGTACTTTTGATTATTTTATTTGTAAAAGAAACCAAAAAAGATGAGCTTATTAAAAAAGAAAAATTTGAATTCAACAAAATGTCACCCAATTTTAAAAACGCAATTTTTATTTCAGGAATTTTTGGATTAAGCTGGTTTTCAATTTCATTTATGATTTTATATTCAACTCAAATTCTAAACTATTCTATAACCAGTATTGCAATTGCTGTATTTTTGCATACAGTAGTTTCATCGTTTGCTTCATTCAAGGGAGGAAAACTTTCAGATAAACTGGGGAGAAAAAAAGTATTAATTTTTTCCATGGCTTTGTTTTCCATTATGTGTTTTGGATTTATTTTATCCAGCTGGAATAATGTTCCTTTTTTAGTATTTGGTTTATTTGCCATTTATGGCTTGCATTATGGAATGCTGATTCCTTTACAAAATGCATTGATTGGAGACTTAAGTACATCCAAAGTAGCTTCCAGTGCTCAAGGAGCCTATCAATTTATTTTTGGAATTAGTGCAATGCTGGCCAGCATTATGGCAGGACTAATTTGGGAATATTACGCACCCACAGGAATCTTTTATTATGGATTCATTGTTTCCGTAATTGCAATCATTTTATTCTCGATTCGAGTCAAAGAAAACTAGTTCAAGAATGTAACTGAATCTTTTTAAACATTTCATTTCTAATATTTCCAAGTGATTTGAATTGACAATTGAATTTGATGGATTTGGACCGGAACGAGTTATCGAAGTCTATAATCCCAAAGTCGGAATGCATGGATTTTTAGTAATTGACAATACTGCTTTAGGGCCTGGAAAAGGCGGAATTCGAATGACTCCAGGAGTCACGAAAACAGAAGTATACAAATTAGCCAGAACCATGACTTGGAAGAATGCCATGGCCGAAATTCCTTTTGGCGGAGCTAAAGGCGGAATTATTGCAGACCCTAGACAAATGAGTGTAGAAAAAAAATACGAAATCATCAAAGCATACGCTCAAGCAGTAAAGCCATTTATTCCCAAAGATTATGTAGCTGGACCGGATATTAATACTACAGAAAAAGAAATGGAAATATTTGCCAAAACTGTTGGAACCAATAAAGCATGTACTGGAAAACCTAAAAGCATGGGCGGCCTGCCTCATGAATTGGGAAGCACTGGATTTGGAGTAGTGGAAGCAACTGAAGTTGCAGCAGAGTTTACTGGATTAAACTTGAAAGATGCTACAGTAGCCATTGAAGGATTTGGAAATGTAGGAACATTTGCTGGAAAATTTTTAACCGAAAAAGGAGCCAAACTAGTTGGAGTTTCAGACATTCAAGGATTGGTTACAGATTTCCAAAATGGATTGGACTACGAAAAATTAATGCAAGCAGTACAACACGAAGGAAGTGTAGTCAAATACAAAAACGGAAAAATTTTGCCCAACCACGATATTGTTGGATTGGATGTAGATATTTTAATTACTGCAGCAATTCCTGATTTAATTAAAATCAATGAAGTAGATCAAGTGAAAGCAAAATTGATTGTGGAAGGAAGTAATATTCCTATGACGCATGAAGTTGAAAAAGAATTATTCGAAAAAGGAGTAATCCTTGTTCCAGACTTTATTGCCAATGCCGGCGGAGTAATTTCAAGTTACGTAGAATTTATTGAAGGAACCGAAAAACAAATGTTTGAAATGGTTAAAGAACGAATTCAAAGAAACACAAAACTAACCATGAATGAATCGAAAAAAGAAGGAATAGATCCAAGAACAGTTGCAGTAAAAATTGCACGAAAACGAGTTCTAGAAAAATGTGCCAACTGCAAAGTCACTGAATAAAAAATTACATTTGCAAATATTTTAATTTAGTTAAAACTTCTTGCACATGATTTTTAGGCTGAACATTTCGAAAAACTTCTTTTACTAAACCATCTGGCCCAATAATAAACGTAGTGCGATTAACGCCTAAGAAAAATTTGCCAGCCACATTTTTTTGCCCCCAAACAGAATAGGCTTTGCATACTTTGGATTCAGTGTCTGCCAACAAACTAAATTCAATTTTGTGTTCAATTGCAAACTTTTTATGGGAATCAACTGAATCTGGGCTTACACCCAAGACTTCACAGTTCAATGATTTGAATTCAGAATAAGCTGCAGCAAAATCACAGCCTTCCAAAGTACAGCCTGGAGTAAAGTCTTTGGGATAAAAATAAATAACCAGCCATTGGCCTTTAAAGTCAACCAAACGCACTTGTTTATTGTGTTGGTTTAAAACAGCCAGCTCCGGTGCATTTTTTCCAATTTCAAGCATACACTAATTAGAAAGAAAGAGAATAAAAGAGTTTTTGCGAAGAATTTTTCCATAAACGCTTTTTAAAAGGGTTTTTACAATTAAAGCATACAATGTATACTGAAAAAGAGATTGATCGCAGAACAGGAATTGTTACAGGAGCAGCGCAAGGCATTGGAAAAGAGGTTGCTTTTGCTTTAGCCAAAAAAGGAACCAATTTAATATTGGCAGACACGCATACTAAAAAATTAAAACAAGCAGTCAAAGAAATACGATTAATCAATGAAAACACTATTGGAATTCGAACCAATGTCAGAATGGAACAAGATGTAAAAAGAACCACGGAGAAGGGTTTGGAAAAATTTGGAAAAATTGACTTCTTAATCAATTGTGCAGGCATTGCAGTCATGAAAGAATTAAAGGAAACAGGAACCAAAGAATTTGAAAAAGTTTTAGATACTAACTTGAAAGGAATATTTTTGTTCTGCAAATACGTTGTGCCAGTCATGGAGCAAAATAAATTTGGAGTGATTGTCAACATTGCATCTGGTTTGGGAAAAAAAGGAATGAAAGGATTCTCAGCATACAGCGCCAGCAAATTTGGAGTGATTGGATTAACGGAAAGCTTAGCGGATGAATTAAAGGATAAAGGAATCAAAGTATTGGCTATGTGTCCGGGGGGCGTGAATACAGAAATGTACAAAACAGTTTTCAAAAACTACAATCCAGCCAATTTAATTCGGCCAGAATATATTGCACAACAAGTTACGAAAATTTGTTATGAAAGTTATTTAGTAAAAACTGGAAGCAGTTTGGAGTTATACTAACGAGGTAAATTATGGAAATGAACTTAAGTCAAAAAAACTGTGTACCCTGCAAAGGCGGAGTATCTGGAATTCGTAAAACGCAAGCTATGGAATTTTTAGCACAGCTGCCTAAATGGCAATTAAAAGAAGATGGGAAAGAAATTTTCAAAGAATGGAAATTCAAAAACTTTAAAGAAACCATAGTATTTGTAAACAAAGTAGGAGAAATAGCAGAAAACGAAGGACATCATCCGAATATCCATATCACAGACTGGAATAAACTAAGACTGGAATTCAGCACACAAGCCATTCATGCATTAACTGAAAACGATTTCATCATGGCTGCTAAAATAAATGAATTGGAATAAAAAAAGTAAAAAATTGAAAATTTATAAAAAGTGAAAATATGAAAGTAATTATAGTGCACGGATGGCATGGATGGATTTCGGGTCATTGGGTTGAATGGCTGAGAGATCAGTTAAAAGACAAAAAAATCGAAGTATATTTGCCTTTATTGCCCAATCCTGCTTTAGAAAAAGAATGGCTGTCAGAATTAAAAAAAATAACCAATTACGATTCAAATACAATTCTTGTAGGGCATAGTTTGGGTTGTGCAGCGATTTTGAGATTATTGGAAGAATTACCAGAAACACAAAAAGTTGGAAAAGTTGTTTTTGTAGTTGGCTGGGTTGGAGGAGATCACAGTATTCCAGAACTAAGAGATTTTTACAAAAAATCATTTGATTGGAAAAAAATACAAAAACAAGCAGAAAAATTTATTGTGATTAATTCAGACAATGATCCTTATTATGAAAAAGAAAAAGGTCGAGAACATATCTCCAAGTACTTGAAAAGTGAATTTATTTTAGAACACAATCAAGGACACATTAATGTCCAATCAGGATTTGGCCCGTATCCTAAATTACTGAAAATGGCACTAGAGAAATAGGTTTAAATAAAGTTCAATCACTAGTTAATAGATTAATATGAATAAAACTGAATTAATAACAATCCCAAGAGAAGAGTATGATACAATGGTTGAAGCATTGGAAATTATGCACGATAAAAAACTATTAAAAGAACTTCAAGAACGAGAAACACAAATTCTAAGCGGAAAATTTCAAAATTTAAAAGATCTCTGATTTTATGTATCAAGTTGTCTTTGAAGAAGACTTTAAAAAAGAATTCAAAAAATTAGATAGTCCTATTCAACAACAAATTAAGAAAAAACTATTTGAATTGCAAGAAAATCCCGGATTAGGAAAACATTTGATTGGTTTGCCTTACTGGAGTTTAAGAGTTGGAAAATATCGAATTATTTACAAAATAAATGAAGAAACAAAACAGGTATTTTTATTAAAAGTAAACGACCGTGGTCATATCTATAAAGAATTGTGAAACTAAATCTTCAAACCAGTAACAATTTTAGTTTGAGTTGGATTCTCCAACCATTGCTTTAAGCCTTTTTGAACTACAGTTAAACCCAGCAAAGCACATTTAATTCGCAAAGGCATAATGGTTCCAGTGACTTCAAAAATATCAGTAGAAGACATGTCCAAAACATCAGAAACTTGTTTGCCTTTAATTAGTTCAGTTAAAACACTGGCACACGCAGTGCTAATGGCACAGCCTTCGGGTTCAAAAGAAATTTCTTGAATGATGTTATTGGAAATATTTAAATAAAAAGAAATTTTATCTCCACAAACAGGATTGCCGCCTTGCAAAAAAAGAGTTGGATTGGAAAGCTTTCCTTTATTGGACGGATTTTCATACAATTCCAAAATCAAATCAGAATACAATTCATTGGACATAAAATCACTTTTTTTTGAACATCTGTATAGTATTTTTTAAAACAAAAATAAACCTGTCAATTTCTTGTTTTGTATTATAAACATAAAAGCTAGCGCGTGCACTGCCTGAAATTTTTAGTTCACGCATTAAGGGTTGTGCACAATGATCACCGGAGCGAATGGCAATACCTTCTTGATCCATTAAAGAAGCAATATCATGCGGATGAATTCCTTTCAAGTTAAACGAAATTACTCCAGTTCTATATTTGGGTTTAGGGCCATACAATTGAATTCCTTCCAAGTCTTGCATTTGATTCCAAGCATATTGGGTTAATTCTTGTTCGTGTTTTTGAACATTTTCCATTCCTAACTTGGACAAGTAATCTACTGCAGTACCCAAAGCAATTCCGTCTCCAATATTGGATGTTCCTGCTTCAAACTTCCAAGGAACTTCATTAAAAGTTACAGAATCAAAAAAAACTTCAGAAATCATGTCACCGCCTAACAAAAAAGGTTCTAAATCATTCAACAAATCTTCTTTGCCATACAATACACCAATTCCAGTGGGGGCTAACATTTTATGGCCCGAAAAAGCCAAAAAATCACAATTCAATTTTTGGACATTCACTGGGAAATGCGGAACAGATTGAGCAGCATCCACAATGAATAACGAATTGTTGTCATGAACTGTTTTTCCAATTTCTTGAATTGGATTAATGGTTCCCAAAACATTGGATGCATGAGTTAAAGAAACAATTTTTGTTTTCGGAGTTAAAAGATTCTGCAAAGAATTTAAATCCAATAACCCGTTAGGAGTAACCTGAATATAGTTTAGTTTGAATCCTAGTTTTTTAGATAAATAAAGCCAAGGAACCAAATTGGAATGATGCTCCATTTGAGAAATTAAAACTTCGTCTCCTTTACTCAAATGAGTTCGATACAAAGAATAAGCAAGCAAGTTTAAGGACTCGGTTGTATTTCGAGTGAATACTATTTCTTTACTGAATTTAGCATGAATAAAGTTACCTACTTTAGCATGAGCTTGTTCATAGGCTTCTGAAGATTCTTCAGACAAAGTATGCAAGCCGCGGTGAACATTGGCATTATAGTTAGAATAAAAATCAACCAAAGATTGAATGACTTGTTTGGGTTTTTGAGTGGTAGCAGTGTTATCTAAATAAATCAAAGGTTTTTTGTTAACTTTTCGTTTCAAAATAGGAAAATCTTTTCTAATTTTTTTAACGTTAAACATTTCTAGAATACTCCTTTTCAATAATTTCTTTAGCTTTATCTACTAATAAATGTGATGGAATGCGTTCTAAAAATTGTTCAAATACTCCATCCACAATCAATCGTTCAGCTTCGCTGGCACTAAAGCCTCGGGACATTAAATAAAATATTTGTTTTTCATCCAATTGAGAAACACTGGCAGCATGCTTGGTTAAAACATCGTTATTGTCAATTTCCAGAGCAGGCAAAGCATTGGCTCTAGCTTGAGAACCTAACAAAACAGCATGACCTGCTAATTCAGAAAAAACTTGCTTGGCTTCTAAGTCAACTTTAATCAAACCTTTATAGACCGAAACTGAACGATCGTTCAAAATTCCTTTATTGAATGCATTGGCTGAAGTCTTTGAAGCTTTATGCCAATTATTATTCACCAATTCATAGTGTTGTTGGCCATTGATTAAAAAGAAACCAAAATTTTCCAAACTAGAACCTTGGCCGATTAATTCTGTGTCTGTAAATTGTTTGAATACTTTAGAGCCAAAATTTCCAGTATGCCAAACCATTTTAGCGTCTTTTTCCACGAAAGCACGTTTGGCGGAAAAACCAAAACTTTCCTTAGACCAATATTGAAGAGTTGAAAGACTAACTTGTGCATTAGATTGAATAAAAAATTCAGAAGTATCCGAACACAACGAGTTAGTTTCTGGATTTTCGGAAATGCATTCTTCCACAATATCCAATTTAGAATTTTCTTCTGCAATCACCAATAAAGAATACAACACCGCGTTTTGATTTTCATTGGAATGAACTTGGAAATGCAAAGGTTCAGAAAATTGTTTGTTTTTAGGAACAATAATGAACAGCAATTGGTTTACAAAAGCAGAATGAAAAGCAGTAGCTTTATTTTCGTTCGGTTTAACACAAGAAGTTAAAAAATATTTTTGCAAAACATCTGGATGATTTTTCAATGCTTCCGAAAAAGTTTCAACAATCAATCCTTCCTTTTTTAATTTTTCAGCATTCAAAACAGTCAAATTGCTGGAAGAACTTAAAGAATAATTCGAAAAATCAAAGCCTTCGAGTTTAGTGTAATTTTTTTCAATTGGACTATCGGGAAGGTCCAACAAAGGAAGTTTTTGAAAAGCTTCAAATGCCTGAATTCGTTTTTGAGTTAACCATTCTGGCTCGTTTCGTTTTTTGGAAAAATCTTTGACTTGAGTTAAAGAAATTTGCTGCAAGGTTTGCATAATTATTTATCCTTATCCAACTGTGCCTAGCTTGTCAACTTCTAGATTGACTAAGCGGGAAAATTCAATAGCATACTCTAAAGGCAATTCTCGTGCCACTTCGTTTAAGAAACCCAAAACAATCATGGAACGCGCTTCATTGTCGGTTAAACCGCGGGAAGTTAAATAAAAAATTTGCTCGTCAGAAATCTTGTTGACTGTAGCTTCGTGTGCAATGCTGGCAGTGGGTTCGTAAATTTCATTGTGAGGAAAAGCATAACTTTTTGAAAAATCATCCAAAATTAAACCAGAACAACACACGTACGAACTGGCATTTTTAGCTCCTTTGTTGATTCTTAAAAGACCGCGGTATACTGAGGTTCCTCCGCCCATGGAAATACTTTTGGCAATTACATTGGATTTCGTATTTTCTCCAACATGAATAACTTTTGCCCCCCCATCTTTCCAAGTGCCTCCGCTTCCAAAAGCAATATTTAAGTGAGTAGCTGTAGAATTGTCTCCGCGTAAAATTGTGCAAGGATACAGCATAGTTATGTATGAACCTAAACTTCCGCCCACCCATTCCATTTTTGCATTTTTGTCAACCAAAGATCTTTTTGTGTTTAAATTGTAAACATTCTTGGACCAGTTTTGCACCGTAGTATAACGAGCATCCGCATAATCCTTTACATAAATTTCTACAACAGCGGAATGCAAAGAATATTCAGAATACTTGGGGGCCGTGCAATTATGAACTGCAACCATGTTTGCAGAATAGCTTTCGTCTTCTTCTACACCAAAGTTATAAACAGGCAAGTTTTCAACAACTCTTGTTTCAATTTTTTTAATAGGTGCATACATATAGTTTTCGTCTACGAAAAACATGGTTGCCCGTTTCTTAGAGTTTAAACTAGTCTCAATGAATTCGCCTACAAGGGCACCAAACTTTTGCATATATTCTCCGCCGATAACAATTGCGTACATAATTTGTCTGGGTGCTTTTCTAACTTGTTTGTTAATAGAAGAAGCAATACCTAAACGGAGCAAAATTTCACGAACTTGATAAGCTAAAGTTTTGCTCACAGTATTAATTCTAAACATTTCTTTTCGGCCCCAAGCATACTTTTTATTCATATAACTACCGTCTCCAAAATACAGAGATTTAATAAGTTCAGCTTGTTTTTCTGGGCTTTCCAGCATCATCCATTCAGGAATTTGTTTAGTGTTGCTGGAATGACCAAAGTGTTCCAATACACGTGCAATTTTTGCACCGGAAACAGTTATAGAAATACCATGATTTGTTTTATGCACTGATTCACAGAATTTTTCGACACCAAAAACTTTTGAAAACAAGAGCTTCGTCTCATCAATGTATTCTTTTTCATTAACATTAAATGAAACCGATGAAGAAAAACCACGATTTGTACTGCCTTCAGATAAAAAATATCCTGCTAATTTGAAGAAATCCTTATTGGCCTTAACTTTTTCCTTTACTTTAATAAATTGACGTGTTCTGTCAGAGATAGACATACTAATTTCAAAGTCATAAAAGTTGTTGGAAATAATTTTTTTGTTGATTGGAATCGCTACATAATCTCCTTGTTGAAGATTTTTAGCTTCAGCCCATTCGGGGTTCCATTCTTTGTTTCGCTCATTTGAATATTTTCTTCGAACTGCATAAAATGGATGTTCTTCTGTAGCTTCAATTTCTTGAGTGGTATCTCCATAAATATGAATTTTATGCAAGACACCAGTATACGGTCGCACTTGAGTAAAGTAAACACGCTTAAAATTTCCTTCATGAGTCAAAACCTTGTCTTCTTTCTGAACTTCTTCAATCGGTTGAATACCATGTTCTGTTCGAATGCTGGTTCCAGCAGTAAAACAACCTTCCAAAAAATGAACTTTGGATTTAGGTTCTGCAATAATTAAAGTATGTTCAAATTGTCCTTCTTGGGCAGCGTTCATTCGATAATAAGCTTGTAAAGGCAAATCTACTTTCACTCCTTCGGGTACGTACACAAAACTTCCGCCAGACCAAAAAGCGGCATGCAAAGCAGAAAACTTGTTGTCATGAATGGGCACAGCTTGCATAAAATATTTTTTCACTAAATCCGGATGTTCTTGCATGGCAGTATCTACATCGGTGAAAATAACTCCTTGCTTGGCCCATTTTTCCTGCAGGTTATGATAAATGGTATCGCTTTCGTATTGAGCAACAGAGCCGGCTAAATATTTTTGTTCAGCTTCAGGCACACCAATTTTGTCAAACGTGTCTTTAATTTCTTTGGGAACATCTTCCCAATTGGTTACTTTTTTGGAATCCGGACGAATATAACAAGTTAATTCTTCAAAATCAATATTATGCAAATTAGGCCCCCATTCTGGTAAAGGTCTTTCTAAAAAATGCTTTAATGCTTTCAAGCGCAAATCCAGCATCCATTTAGGTTCATCTTTTTGTTTAGATAAATCTTCCACAATGGCTTCCGAAATTCCTTTCTGAGAACGAAATGAAAGTTTATCTTGAGTAATGAAATTGTATTTTTCCAGTTCCATTTCAGCAAGCTCTTGTCTTCCTTTGACTTGTTCTTGAGTTAATTCAACCATAACTTGTTCACCTAAAATTTATTTAACTTTAATTTTAATTATTCAACTGTGTGTGTTTCTTGCCATTCTTTGTGCCATTCCTGGATTGATTCGTATCCTGTAGTTTCCAATTCATTGGCTAAACTAGCTGGACCAGATTTTACAATTTTTCCATCCACCAAAACATGAACAAAAGTTGGATTAATGTAATCCAAAACTCGTTTGTAATGAGTAATGATTAATATTCCCATTTCAGTTTTGCGTTCTTCAAACACAAGATTAATTCCTTGAGCTACTGTTCGCACTGCATCAATATCTAGGCCTGAATCAATTTCATCCAAGATTGCAAGCTTAGGTTTCAAAACTGACATTTGGAGTACTTCAGCTCGTTTTTTTTCTCCGCCTGAAAAACCTAAATTTAAATCTCGTTTTGCAAAATCTTCAGAAATATGCAATTGGTTTAATTTTTCTTTTAAATCTTTTTGAAATTGGATTGCTGTGCTTGTACCAGTTCCTGAAACATTTCCTTTATTGTCTAATTGAACATTGTGAACAGCTAAATAAGAACGCCGCAAAAAAGTACTCATTTTTACTCCTGGAACTTCCACTGGATACTGGAAAGCTAAAAACAATCCTGCTTTGGCTCGTTCATTGGGAAGCAAAGTTAAAACATTTTGACCATTTAATAAAATTTGTCCTTGAGTTACTTTGTATTTAGGATGACCCATAATAATATTTGACAAAGTACTTTTTCCTGAACCATTGGGACCCATGATGGCATGAATTTCTCCGGCTTGAATGATTAAATTAATTCCACGCAAAATGGATTTGCCTTCAATTTCGGCATGCAAGTTTTTAATTTCCAATAAATTATTCATTTGAAAAACCCGCGGTTTTTAAAATATTTTAAAATTAAAAATTTTAAATTCATAAATTCTCCATTAAACTTTTTTACAACCCGAAGCACACATAGTGTGCGCGTGTCTATGTATAATTTGAAAAATATTGGCTTTTTCACTCGGAAACTGTAAGCCTTCTTTCACTTGTGCAACCAAAGAATATACATGTTCTTTTCCTTTTTGTTCGACATCCACATAACTACAAGTTCTCAACATTTGCAAACTGTGCGATAATCTGCTTTGCTCTACATTCAATTCTTTGGATAATTCATTCACAGTCAACGATTTTTTCATTAAAGCTTGAATGATTTCTACACGCAATTCATTGGCAAAAGTCTCAAAACACAAATTATACGGAACTTGAATTAAACGATGATTGGAAGCGGAAACAGAAACATTACTCATATGAAATATAGGTCATATGGCATTATTTAAGTATATTGGTGCAAAAGTGCCAATAAACAAAGACAAAAGCAGGTTTAAATAATCATACGCACAAAAGTAGTTCAATCAAATACAAATGTAGTGATTATATGAGTAGCATAAAGGAAACAGTTCTCTCCATTCGGATCGATAAACGACTACTTGACGAATTAGATGATTTTTCAAATAAGAAAAAAAGTACACGAGCTGAATTCATCCGTGAAGCATTAGAGACATTTGTTGATGATGTCCACAGTGGCGAAGAAGACCAATGCACGGAGGACTTTGTAAATGCACGTATTGACGAAAAAGCATATTTAGAATATTTTAAATTCACTAAAGTACCAGAAGACATTTTGCAATTAAGAAAAGAAAATCTCACTAGGTTCAAAAATAAAAGCAGGGGACAGTAATGGCTAAAAGAAAATCGAGTCTTCAGAGTCATAAAAACCACGGTACTTTAGATCAGATTAAGTGCCCAAACTGTGGCACATTCATTCCAATTACTGAAACATTAAATCATCAGTTAAAAGAAGCGACTAGACATGAACTAGAGAAAGAGTTTAGTACAAAATTTATTCAACAAAAAGAAAAGCTTGAGAAAGACGCTATTAAAAAAGCCGAAGAAGAAGTCTCAGTAGAGATTAAAGATTACAAAAAGCAGTTACAAGAAAAAAACAAAAAATTTCAGAAAAAGATATTTCCGAGGCAGTTCAATGGGCAAGAAAAAAGTAGTCTTAAACCAACCAGCAGTTTATTAATTGATTATACTTAATTTTTATGCTAAGAAAGTGGTTGAATGTTTCAGTTTGTTTTTATTGATGAAAGCGGGGACTTGGGAATAAATGGTTCAAATTACCTAATTCTAGCAGCAGTTATAGTAACTGAGTACAAATCATTAGATCGAATTCTAAAAAATATGCGAAGACATAAATTCAAAAAAGAACTGAGAAAAGCAAGCGAAATAAAAGCCAACCAATCATCGGATGCAGTCGTCAAATATATGTTAGAAAAATTAAATGAAGTCAAAACCCTAAAAGTATTCTATATCGTTCTAGAAAAGAAAAAAATCTTAAGTGAATATTTAAAAAACAATAAAGACAAATTATACAATTATGTTGCAGGAAAACTTGCAAAAAATATCATTTTGGAAGGAAATCAAATTGAAATACGAATTGATAAATCAAAAGGAAAACAACTGCTTCAAAACGATTTTAATAATTATTTTTTAAAAAACTTGAAACTCAAAGACTCAAAAATAAAACCAAAAATTTTCCACAGCAACTCACATAGCTGGAGCGGTTTGCAATTTGCAGATGTACTTGCTTGGGCTTGTTTTCAAAAGTTTGAGCACAACAATTCAGAGTTTATAGATTTGATAAAAATAGAACAAGAAGTTTATCATGTTTGGTAAAAAACACAGTACCTAAAAGCACAAAAACGTGCACCTCAAGGTACACTGGCTTTTAGGATTTACCTGATAAAGTACTAATACAAAGACTTAATTATAAACCTTTAGATAATCCTGAAAACAGTCAAAAACAGCCTAAAATATCGTTAAACCTCCACCCCATGCACTTTTTGAATAATCTCTTTACATGCTAAAACCAAACGCGGATCCGGCGAATTCAGGTTTTGTTCGTTAATGGCAAACACTTGTTTGGATTGAACTGCTTTCAGATTCTGCCAATCTGTTCGAGCAAAGACATGAGACACGTCTGATTTTTCTTTAAAGCCACACCAAGAAAGCAAAATACAATCAGGATTAAATTGTTCAATTTCTTCCAAGGAAACTTTCCTGGAAATTTCTCCAGCTTTTAAAATTGAATTGCAATTGCAAATTTCTAAAATTTCCGGAACCCAGTTACCAGAAGCCATACAAGGATCAAACCATTCTTCAATTAAAACATTTTTTCTAGGAAACGACTGAGCTAATTTCTTCAAATCATTTAATTCTGTTTTCATTCCAGCCATTACTTCATAGGCTTTGTCTCGCAGGTTTACTTTTTTTCCAATAAAATTAATGGATTGAAAAACATCATTCAAAGAACGAACATCTAAATGCAGAACTGGAAGTTTTCGTTTTTCTAGTTCAAAAACAATGGATTCTTGTAAAAATGTACTCGTAAAAATAATGTCCGGCTGAAGAAATTCTAGTTTTTCAAAATCAATCGAAAGCCAAGAACCTAAAATCAATGGACCAAAACTGTTTTTGAATTTTGGACAAAAAGCAGTACAGCCGGCAATTTGATTCAACAAACCCAAGCGCAGCAAAATTTCTGTATTGCTGGGAGCCAAAGAAACAATTCTTGGATTGGAAACCTTTACACCATGAATTTCTTTATTAACCATATTATTCCTTCAGGATTTTTTCCAATTCAACTGCAATCTTTACAGGCGTTAAGCAAACTTTTTTCTTACAGACAATGGCCTGGGTTTGAGTTAAAGTTTCCGGCAAAGAAAACAAGGCTAGCTTGGATTTGTCTGAATTTTCAATGAATTCAAATACAAGAGAATTATTCGAATGCTTGCGTAAAATAGATAGCATTTTTTGGGTTTCGGGATCTTTAAAAGAACCAACTAGTTTTACTTCAGTTAAACCATTTTTGATAATATACAAAGCTGAAAAAAGAGAAGCTGCCATTAAGTTTTCAGACAAACTTTGAGAAAGAAAACGCTTGCTTAAATCAACTGCTTTTGTTTCATATTCAGATTTTTGCAGCAAAAAAGCAAGCTTGTTTAGACAAGTAATTAAAACTGCATTTTCTTTAAATGAAACAGTTTTATGGTTTAGTTCTCCGAAGTCTTGAAAGTTTTTTGAAATATCCAAAAAAGCTTTTTCGGAATCAGAGTAAAATTTTTCAACAATTAAATCCAGCAAAGCTTTTGCTTGATCTAGATATTTTGAATTAAACGAAAACGAATAAGCATCCAAGCAAGCTTTTAATAAAAAAGCATAATCAGAAAGCAAATGAACAGGAGCTTGCGGAGAATTAAAGTGAAAAACTTGATTGTTCTGGAAATGATGGAAAAGCAAATAATCCAGTGTTTGAAGCGCGTTTTCTTTTAGTTCAGGTTTTTCTAAGATTTCACTGGCTAAAAGCAAAGAACTTACCAGCAAAGAATTCCAGTCTGTAAAATGGCGTTGGTCAATAAATGGATGCGGATGTTTTTTTCGTTCGGATAAAGAAAGCGAGTAATAGTGTTCGTCTGCGTCTGTACTAGCAGAAAAAGCTTTGGTTTTAGAGTCTTGCCATTCGGTTAAAATAAAATTGACTGTTTTTTCAATAATTTGTTTGAAAAAAGTTTGATTGGTTTCAAGAAATGCAAAACAATACAAGTCTAATAATTCGGCATGGTCTTCGGACATTTTTTCAAAATGAGGCTGGGCCCAGTCTGCTTGCATAGAATATCTGAAAAATCCGCCGGCTTCTTTATCGAATAATTCACTTTGAGCCATTTTTTGCAAAGTTTGAATAAAAAACTTTAAATATTCTGGATTTTTTGAATGCAATTGGTTAAAATATAAAAACTTTAGTAACGGAGTATGCGGAAATTTGGGAGCAGAACCAAAACCAAAATTTTCCAAATCAAATGAATTTCGAACATTAGAAGAAAACAATTGAATAGATTGAAGAACATCTAAACTTGGCAAAACAAAAACAGATTTGGTTTGAATTCTTTCCTGCAAGTTTTCAGAATAATTTTTGTTCAAAATTTCTTTTTGAGAACCATAAATGGCTAAAGATTCTTGAAGAAACGAAATAAACGAATCTTTCGGCAAATACGTTGTGCCTTGAATGGGAGCTCCTTGAGAGGTTAAAAGAACTACAGTCGGCCAGCCGCCCATGTTATAGCGTTCATTAATCTCCGGTCGTTCATCTGTGTCTACGCGAATGGGAATAAAATTTTGATTAATAAGTTGACTTACTTCCGGAGTTGAAAATGTGGTTTCATCCATTATATGGCACCAATGGCACCAGACAGCAGAAATGGACAAAAGAATCGGCTTGTTTTCCTGTTTGGCTTTTTCAAAGGTTTCTTTACTCCAAGCAAGCCAAGCAATGTTTTTAGGTGCAACCATTTTTTTCCTCTAAAAATTTAACCATAGAAACCACAAATTCATTTACAGGTGTTGAAATTTTATGTTTTTTTCCCAAACGAACAACAGCACCATTCAAATAATCAATTTCGGTTTTACGTTTGTTTTCAAAATCTTGCAACATGGATGTTTTGTGTGAAATTTTACGCAGACGTTCCAATAGAAAAGTTAAATGAGAATCTGGAATCGCAATGTTTTCGCAGCCAGCAACCTGTTGACATTCTTTAAAAATTTTAGAAGCCATTTCATCAAAATAAGGATGAATCAATTCAGAATATCGGACTCGAAGAATAGTTGTTAAAGGATTCATAATAGAAGCATTGGTTAATTTCAGCCAAATTTCTTGTTTGAAATTTTCTTCCACAAAGACATTGGCAATTGTATTTGAAAAAAGTTCTGCAATTTCTGAACTCAAAGAGGATGGCTCAATTTGCAAAGCAGAAAAAGAAGAAACATTCACACGCCCGGGTTCAGGAAAAGTTACAGCAATTCTAGAAATGCCTTGCAAAACAGAGCAAGGTAAAATCTTTCGGGCTTCATCAATAGAACCCAAGCCATTCTGAATGCATAAAACAACCGTGTCAGCTTGAACTAAATCTTTTAATTCATGACAAGCTTGAGCTACATCAAAACATTTAGTGGAAAGAATAACCAAAGTATTGGACATAATTTCAGAAATTAAATAAGCAGCTGTTGGATGAAATGTTTCACTAAGTTCTCCGGTTAACTTTAATCCATTTTTTTGAACAGCTTGAATATGCGCTTGATTTCGAGTAACCAAAGTCACTGGCAAATGCTTGGATAAAATTGCACCGTATGCAGAGCCTACAGCACCAGCACCGTATACAATAACTTGAGAAAACATATCAAATCAGCAGTAAAAAAGATTTAAATAAAGGTCTTGCATCAAAGCATACAATGAATACACAAACAGTCAAATTGGACTCCAAAGGCCGAATTATTATTCCAAATTCATTCAGAGAAAGCTTGGGAATTAAAATAAGTGAAAATATTGTAATTGAATTAGACAAAGAAAACGAGCGAATGATTGTATTTCCAATCCAAAAAAATGTCAAAAAAATGGAAATCAAATTCGGAGACCAGCCAGGTGCTTTAGCCAAAGCAGCCAATATTCTAGCCAAACACAAAGTAGACTTAGTATACAGTGAGTCTAGAAGCAGTAAACGCGGAAAAGAAGCAGTCTGGATTGTGGTTGCTGATTTTAGTCAATCCAATATGGAAAAACTCAAACAAGAACTGGCCAAAGAAAGGTTTAAATAAACCATGCATTAATTAGTATGTATGAATCCCACTTTTTACCCACAAATGCAAAGTGATTTACTTCACCTGCCCCAAAAAAGAAACTGATTTTTTAACACAAAGAAGGGATTTACTTCATCAAGGTCTTACTGCCTAAAAATACTGGGCTAAAGACCTTTGCAGAACAAACTTTGGAAAAACTAAATATTTCAAAAAAAGATATTTTGCTGTTCCGCGGAGAAGATATTCCAAAACTGGTTGACAAATTTACCCAAGAAGGAACGAATGTTATTGGAATAACAGGGAATGATTTATTTACAGAATACTGTTTAAGAACATCCAGTAAGTTAAAAGTTCTGAAAAAAATTGAATGGAACAATGAAGCTTATTTGTTCAAAAAACCCACTTTATGCCTATTAGGACCGGAAAATAAAACTTTAAACGATTTATCGAAACGCATACGAATTGGAATCAATCGGAAATACACCTGCATTAGCGAGGAGTACTTAAAGCAATGGAAAAAAGAAGGACAAAAAATTCAATGCAGGTATTTCAGCGGAGAAACAGAACAAACTGTAAAACAAGGACTAACGGATTTATGCATTGAAATTGTCTGCACGGGTTCTAGTTTGCAAAAAAATGGACTGCAAATTTACGACAAAGTATTTGAAAGCGATTTAGTCATAGTGGGGGATGGAAAATGATTTTAAATTTGCAAAATTTAAAAACTTTTAAAATTCTAAGGGGGAATTTTAAATGATTCCAATAATTTTATTAAAAAATAAACGAAAAATTCAGAAACTCAAAGAGCGCGGGCAGACTGATTTAAGAGAAATTGAACAAAGAGTAAGACGCATTGTGCAAGAAGTTCGAACCAAGGGGAATACTGCAATTTTTAAGTTTACAAAAAAATTTGACAAAGTAGAATTAAAGGAAAATAGGCTTAAAGTGACCAAAAAAGAAATACAAAAAGCTTATGGAAAGGTTTCCAAAAAAGAAATTCAGGCACTCAAACAAGCACAAAAAAATATTAAATTTTTTGCACGAAAACAGTTACCTAAACCATTTGAAACTGAACTTGAAAAAGGAATTATTTTAGGAGAAATTATACGGCCTTTAGAGAGTGTTGGAATTTATGTTCCAGCTGGAAGATTTCCTTTGCCTAGCTCGGTTTTAATGAATGCCTTGCCTGCTCAAGTAGCTGGAGTGGAAAAAATTATTGCCTGCAGTCCTCCCAATCAGCAAGGAAAAATCAATCCAGGAATTTTAGTAGCCTGTGATTTAGCTGGAGTAAAAGAAATATTTAAAATAGGCGGAGCCCAAGCCATTGCAGGAATGGCTTATGGAACGAAGACAATTCCAAAAGTCAACAAAATTGTTGGACCTGGAAATATTTATGTGACACTCGCAAAAAAAGAAATATTTGGAGAAACCGGAATTGATTTCTTGGCAGGACCAACAGAAGTCATGGTAATTGCAGGAAAAGGAAATTCAGAACGAATTGCTGCAGATTTATTGGCGCAAGCAGAACACGATGTACGCGCCAGCGCTATTCTGGTTACTTGGAACAAGACTTTGGCCAAAACTGTGCAAAAAGAAGTGGCCAAACAATTGGCTGAATTGAAGACTAAAGAAATTGCAGAAAAATCAATTCAAAACAATAGCGGAATTATTTTAGTAAAAAATGAAAATCAAGCATTTGAATTAGCCAATGATTTTGCACCCGAACATTTAGAAATAATTGGAATCCAAAACGGAATTCAAAAAGTCAACAATGCAGGAGGTATATTTATCGGAGAATATAGTTGTGAAGCTTTTGGAGATTATTGTTCTGGCACCAACCATGTATTGCCGACAACCCAAGTAGCCAAATATCGGGCAGGATTAAGCACAAGAGATTTTGTCAAACAAATTACGTATCAAAAATTAAGCAAATCCGGAGCCCAAAAATTGGCAAAAACAGGAATAATCATTGCAGAAATGGAAGGATTGGATGGACACGCAAAATCCATGAAATTAAGAATGAAAAAATAAATCAGTGCTGCTGCAAGCACAATTAAAACGAACACGTTTTAATGTGCATCAAAATCTGCTGATTTTGATTGCAGCACGTTCGATCAACCGGAACTCCGGTTGCGGAGGTGAAAAAATGATACAATTCAGAAAAGAAATAACAAAAATGAAAGCATACAGCCCGCCTTTGGAAGGACGAGAAAATTACTTGTGTTTGGATTTTAATGAAAAAACAATCCAGCCCAGCAAAAAGATTCTAAAACAATTGCAAAAAATGGATTTTAAAAAATTAAACCAATATCCAAGTTATTCAAAGGCAATCAATGCATTGGCCAAATATTGGAAGATAAGCACAGAACAAGTTTTGTTAACCAATGGATCCAATGAAGCCATTAAAGTCTGCATGGATGCAGCGGTTGGAGTTGGAAACGAAATCTTGCTGATGACACCCAGTTACAAGATGTACGAAGTCTATGGACAAGCCAGTTTTGGAAAAATCAAAAAAATCAAACTAAACGCAGATTATTCATTTCCAGTGAAAAAAATAATTCAAGGAATAAACAAAAAAACAGCTTTGATTATTATCTGCAATCCCAATAGTCCAACTGGAACCATGATTTCAAAAAAAGAATTAGAACAAGTACTCAAAAAAGCAAAGAATGCATTAGTACTGGTGGATGAAGCTTATGGAGAATTCAACAATACTACGTGTATTGGATTAACTAAAAAATATGGAAACTTAGGAGTAGTAAAAACATTGGCTAAAGCCTATGGGCTGGCAGGAATACGATTGGGGTATATAATTGGAAATCAAAAAATTATTCAAGAATTAAAAAAAGTCAAAGCACCCTACACAGTCAATACTATTGCAGCAGATATTATTCCAACGGCATTAACAGATCAAACTGGAATGAAACGCTATGTTCAAGAAATTCAAAAAAGCAAAAAAATATTATACAAAAAATTGAAAAAAGAAAAAATTTCGTTTACTCCCAGCAAAACCAATTTTGTATTAATTGATTTTAGAGAAAAGAAAGATTTAGTATTTAATGGATTAAAAAACGAAAAAGTATTGGTGAGAGATGTAAGCCAGCAACTGGGATTAACAGGCTGCCTGCGAATCACAGTGGGAACTGTGGATCAGACAAAGTATTTAATTCAAAAATTAGACCAAATTTTGAACAAACCCTTGTTAATATTTGACTTAGATGGCGTATTGATAGATGTAACACAGTCTTATAGAAAAGCCATTCAAAAAACAGTACAGTTTTTTACCGGAAAAAAAATAAAGGAAAACGAAATTCAAGAATTAAAAAACACAGGAAACTACAACAATGACTGGAAACTTTCACAAAAGCTAATTCAAATCAATGGAAAAAAAGTTAAATTTGAAAAGGTTCGAAGAAAGTTTCAAGAATATTATCTAGGAAAAAACTGGGCTGGATTAATTTTAAGCGAACGAATACTTGTAAAGCTCAAATTATTGGAAAAGTTATCGGAGCAATATTCCTTAAGCATTTTCACAGGAAGGCCTAAAAAAGAAGCTTTATTTGCACTGAATAAACTAGGATTGGCACGGTACTTTAAGGAAATAATTTGCTTAGAGGATACTGGGGAAAAAATGAAGCCTAACCCATTTGGATTAAATTTAATTTTAAAAAAATATAACCGCAAAAACGCAATCTATATTGGAGACAGCATGGAGGATATTTGGGCTGCAAAAAAAGCAGGAATTCAAACTATTGGAATTGCCAAACGAAAAGAAAAAAAATTAAAGAAATTATTTTTGAATGAAAAAATTCAAGTAATTGAAAACGTAAACCAAATTGAAAAGGTGTTACCATGAATCGAATTGGAAAAATTGAACGAAAAACAAACGAAACCAATATTTCGGTTGAGATAAATTTGGATGGAACTGGAAAATACGAAATTAACACACCCATTCCTTTTTTCAGCCACATGTTAGAATTATTGGCAAAAACGTCAGCTATGGATGTATCTGTCAAAGTCTCGGGAGATTTAGAGCACCACATGATTGAAGATACAGGCATTGCATTAGGGCAAACATTAAAGCAAGCCATTGGAACCAAAGAAGGAATTCAAAGATACGGATTTTTTCTTTTACCCATGGATGAATGTTTGGCTCAATGTGCAATCGATTGGTGCAATCGAAGTACTCTAGTATTCAAGTGTAAATTTAAATATGAAAAAGTGGAAGGAATGAGCACAGATTTGATTGAACACTTTTTCAAAAGCTTGAGCGAAAATGCAAGCATGACCATTAATTTGCAGTTATTGGAAGGAGACAACGAGCACCATAAAGCCGAAGCTTTATTCAAAGCATTCGGAAAAGCCTTGCGAATGGCAATGCAAAAAGACCCAAATCTAAAAGGAATTCCAAGCACTAAAGGGACAATATGAATGAAAAAATAAGTATTTTAAAGTATGGACTGGGAAATACCCAAAGCCTAGCCAATGCTCTGGAAAAAATGCAAATCCAATATGAATGGATTAGTAAACCCAAGCAGATACAAAAGGCAAAAAAAATTATTGTTCCAGGTGTTGGAAATTTTGGAACAGCCATGAAAAACATTCGCAGACAAAAATTGAAACAATCACTGACACAAGCAGTTCAGACAGGAACACCTTATCTGGGAATTTGTCTAGGATTGCAGATTTTGTTTGAAGAAAGCCAAGAAAGCAAAGGAATCAAAGGACTGGGAATACTGAAGGGAAAAATTCAAAAGTTTCAAGGAAAAGAAAAGATTCCACAAATGGGATGGAACCGAATACAAAAAATCAAAACAAGTCCATTGTTTGAAAAAATTCCAAATAAAGCATTCATGTATTTTGTACACAGTTATTATGCCAAACCTAAAGACAAAAAAATCGTTGCTGGAACAACAGAATACGGAGAAACATTTCCGTGTGTTATTCAATATAAAAATATTTATGGAACACAATTTCACCCGGAAAAATCAGGAACATTGGGTTTACAAATATTGAGAAATTTTGCAGGGTTGAGAAAATGAAAACCATTCGAATCATTCCCTGCTTGGACTGCAAATTCATTGGAAAAAAGGCCACAGTAGTCAAAGGAATACAATTTCAAAGTTTAAAACAAATAGGGAATCCAGTAGACTTGGCTAAAAAATATTATAACCAAGGAGCAGACGAGATTTGTTTTTTAGATATTACCGCCAGCCAAGAAAGCAGAAAAACCATGCTAAAAACAATAAAACAAGTCAGTCAAGAAGTATTCATTCCTTTGACAGTCGGGGGAGGGATAAAATCAGTGAAAGATGCACAAAAAGCGTTTCAAGCTGGAGCAGATAAAGTCAGCATAAATACAGCTGCATTGGGAAATCCTGAATTAATCCAAGAAATAAGCCAGCAATTTGGACAACAAGCTTGTGTAATTGCAATGGATGTAAAACAAATAGGAAAAGAATGGTTGGTTTTCAGTTATGGAGGAACACGGAATACTGAAAGAAGCGCAATTGAATGGGCTCAAACAGCAGAAAAATTAGGAGCCGGAGAATTATTGGTTACAGGAATTGGAAATGATGGAATGAAAACAGGCTACGACAATGAATTGCTGAAAAAAATAAACCAAAAAGTAAAAATTCCAGTCATTGCATCCGGCGGAGCTGGAAGTTTAAAGGATATCAAAAATGGAATTATTCAAGGAAAAGCAGACGCTGTATTGATAGCTAGTTTATTTCACTTCAATCAATTTACAGTACAAGAAGTAAAAAAATATTTGACTAAAAAAGGAATTTGTGTGAGACTATGACAGTATATCCAGCCATAGATTTATTGAATGGAAAAGCAGTTCAATTAATTCAAGGAAAAGAAAAAAAATTTGAACTCAACAATCCAGTGCAATTGGCACAAAAATTCAATGTTTGGTCTACGGTACACTTAATTGATTTAAACGCCGCCATGGGCCAAGGAAACAATCAAGAGATTGTTAAAGAAATTTTGAAACTTGGAAACTGCAGAGTCGGCGGAGGAATTCGAAGCATTGAAAAAGCACAACAATTAATTGAATGGGATGCCGAAAAAGTAATTATTGGAACTCAGGCCAATCCAAAGTTTTTAAAAGAATTAAAAAA
>JAUSKK010000010.1 GCA_030649345.1 Candidatus Iainarchaeum sp.
GATGACTGTTTCTTTGGAAATAATTTTAGCTCTGCTTTGCAGTAAAGGAATAACTTGATCGTCTTCCATTCCATCGGTAACTAAAACAAATCCTTGAATATTAAATTTTTCTGTCAACAAATCTAATTGTTCGTTAATGCGTTTATCGGAAGCAAATCCTAATTTTCCTTTCCCAGTTAAAGTTACAACTTCAATTTTGGGAAATTCATTTTTGATTTCTTCCAATTTTTTAACAGCAGCAAACATGGTGTTGGCATCGCTTTCGGTTGGATCCTTTAAAGCCAAAGCTTTGGCTGCATTTACATTTCTAGCCCGTCCAATAACTGGTCCTTCAATCCCTGTTTTTCGTCCTAAATCATTGTCTCGGTCAACGCATACTACAATGACTGTTTTGGGTTTTTCTTTATCTTTGGCCATGCTTTCACTTTATTTACTTACTATATTAATTATATATAAGTATTGGGTAATTTAATTTTAAGGGTACCATGAACGCAGAGCACAATCTCCATGAAAGTCCTAATTCAGGGCATACATCATATTCCGGAAGCCATTCAAGTACTTCAGGCAAAAAAAACATTGTTTTTTTAGGGATTATAACTGTTCTAATTATTGCTGTTGTAGGCATTGTTTTTTTCGAAAAAGAAATCATGGAAAATTCAATTTGGCTGGTTTTATTGGCTGCATTTGTTTTAATTTTATGGAAAGGCCGTTTTGTGTTAACTTTAGAAGAATACGAACGTGCTGTGATTTCTAGATTTGGCCGAGTGGCTCGCGTGGGAGGACCAGGCTGGACTTTTTTACTTCCATTGATTGAAAAAGCGCATACTGTAGATTTACGAACTCAAGTGATTGATTTAGAAAAGCAAGATGTGATTACCAAAGACTCCATTGAACTCAAAGTAGATGCTGTGATTTATTTACGGGTTGGAAAAAGCAATGAAGATATTTTGAATTCTGTGATTGCAGTACAAGATTACAAAGAAGCTGCGCGTTTGTATATTATTTCTTCCATTCGTAACAAAGGCGGAAGTTTAACTTTGCCGGAAATTATTGCCAATATTGATCAATTCAATACTGAACTCAAATTGGGTTTAGCTAAGCTTACCAAACAATGGGGTGTGGAAGTTCAAGCTGTAGAAGTCAAAGATGTAGATATTCCGAAAATTGTATTGGATGCCATGCATGCAGAAAAAGCAGCAGTGCAAGAACGCCTGGCTAGACTGGAAAAAGCCAAAGCCCATCAAGGAGAAATTGAAGCAGTTAAAGAATCTACAGCTAATTTAAGCGAAAGCACAATGGCTTACTATTATGTGAAAGCTTTAGAACAATTAAGCAAAGGGAAAAGTACTAAATTTATTTTTCCTTTAGAATTAAGCAGAATTGCAGAAAATTTATCCGGCAAAGTTAGTTCCAGTTCTTCCAGCGGAATAAAATTTAATCCAGCAGATATAGAACCTTACAAAGCTTTGCTGATGACTTATGTGGAAGAAGCTGTTCAGAAAGCCAAAGAAAAAGAAAATAAAAAAGAAATCAAACTAGAAGCAAGTGCCGAAGTAAATGAATAGTTCAGTGGTGCTTTAGCACCACGACCTGCCAACCCGGTCAGGGGTTGAAAAAGAAAACAAGAATGAAATCAAACTCGAAGTGCAAACAGAACTTGAATCTGAAAACTAATTTTTTTATTTAATGTAAATTTTTTTTTAAATTAAAATTACTTGTTTAATAGTCTATTCGATACATTGGGCACTGGCTGGTTTTTCATTCGAATCAAAAACCAAAGCAATCCAACCAAATATAAAACAGAAATTATGGGTGCCAGAGTTTGTTCTCCGGTAATGGCTAAAGCTTCAATTAATGCTCCAGCCAATAAACTGGCAGCTGCAATAATAATAAATAAAATTACTTCATCAAAAATGTGAAAAAAGGAACGCCTTTGAATGGCTCCTTTTACGATGGCTGCACTTAGTAATCCGCCGGCAATGGCTGCAGCAAAATAACTTACCAATTCAGGAATTCCATGAGGCAGTAATCCGATAAATTGGAAATGATTTTCAGCTAAAATACTTTGACCTATGACTACTGCAATCACGCTGGCATTCCATGCAATTAAAAAAATGGCTCCAGCTCCATACAAGAAAGAAAAAAATAATGCCAAAACTAAAACTTCTAAATTATTTAAAAAAATTATATTAAACCAGCACAAAGCATCTTGTTCACACGCGCTTGTTCCTGAAACCATTCCTGTGGCTTGCCCGGTTAACCGTGCTCTCAGCTGATCAATTTGTCCCAAGGTTTTGTTTTGTTCTTTGAAAAAAGTATTGTTGGAAACATTGTTGATGCAAATTTGATTTTCCAGCAAACAAACATCGGTTGGCTCTTCAGGCAGAACTGCATACCAGAAACTGAAACTGATAATTAATCCAATAAAAAAGAATACATACATTCGAACCAATTCAGGGTGAATGGCTGTTTTGGTTCTAATTTTTTCATCCAATTCTTCGGTTTCAATAAATGTATTGTGCATAATGACTGTGGCACCAATTGAAATGAATGCAATCGTCAAAATACTGGCATGTTCTGGAAAAATTAAATACGAAGAAAATAAGGCTACACTGCACAATACAATGCCAAATACTGTCATATACAAAGGCTTACGCATAGCCGAATGACTGGTTAAAAGCTCTTCTATGACCATTTTTTTCCCTCTAAGTCAATTTAAGTTCCTTTTAAATAATTTCCCTTATAGTATTACTTTAGTTATTGTATATATTAGTATAGTGGACTTTACAGGTATTGATGCTTTTTTTGGTGAATAAATGAGTAATTCTAAAATGGTAGTTCCCGGCGAATTTTTAAGCTACGAAGAAGAATTCATGCCTGGAAAAAATACATTTTCTTTAGATGGCCAAGTATATTCTGCTTTGGTAGGCTATGCTGAATTTGATGATAATGAACGCATTGTTGGAGTCAAAGCCATTAAGTCAGCTAGAGCTGCTGGAGTAGGAACTCATGTTTTGGCTCGCGTAATGTTGGTCAAAGAAAGTGCTGTCTTGGTTCAAGTAATGACTGCATTTAAGGATACTGAAAAAAGAGTTTTTTCTCCAACCTATGCCAGTATTTATGTGGCTCATGTAAGTTCATCTTATGTGAAAAATTTACGGGATGAATTCAGAAAAGGAGATATTGTCAAAGCTATGGTTGCAGAAGTTACACCGTATGGAATCAAATTAAGAACCAACGAACCCTCTTTAGGTGTAATCAAAGGATTTTGCAGTCATTGCAGAAATGAACTGCATTTGAATGGACAAAATTTGCGCTGTTTGAAATGCAATGCAGAAGAAACCAGAAAAATTAGCACAGAATATGTTTTATAATTTTGTTATGAGTTGTAGAATTGGATTTGGAAATTTTAAGCAAAAGTAAAACAGAATTGGAATTCAAATTATTGGGCGAACGACATACTTTGCCTCAATTATTAAAATCGGAATTATTAAAAGACCCGAAAGTAGAATTTGCATCCTATAAATTAAATCATCCCTTGGATAATTATTCAGTTTTTTACATTCGATCTCCTGATAAAGATCCTAAAAAAGCATTGGATGATGCCTGCAAAAATATTGAAAAACAATTAACTGAATTTAAGAAAAATGCAAAAGCAGCCAAGTAATGGATTTTATGAAGATCCGAGAAAAACCAAAGTCCAATGATTTGACTAACGCATCAGGGTCTTTTAAAAATTTGAAAAATTTATTCAAATGGCTGGATCCATTTACGTATATTGATGTTTTTGTTTTGCCAAAAATTAATCCGGAAAAAAAATCTTGGATTTCTTGGACTGTTTATTTAATTTCTGCTTTTGTTTTTGCTTTTCTTTTATATTCTATTATTGGATTTATTTTACAAACTTCGTTTCCTTTAGTGATTGTAGTTTCGGGGAGCATGGAGCCTGTTTATTTTCGCGGAGACTTAATTGTTCTGCAAGGAACCAATCCTGAATCTTTGAATGCTCCGTTAATTACTCTTTCCAGCCAATCCATTCATTGGACTAGTTACTGCATTAAAAAAAATGAACCAGAAAAAGAAATTTTGTGTTCCCAGGCAAAACAAGAACTTTTATTAACTGATTTGAGAACTTCAGATATTGTTACTACGCGTTTAGTATTTGATGGAAATCAAATAATTAAAATTCAGTCTTTAGGGGATGTCATTGTTTATTTTTCAGACCTGCAAGGAAACAAACCAGTGATTCACCGAGCTGTAGCTAAAATTAAAACAGCAGATGGAATGTTTGTTTTAACTAAAGGAGATTCTGTATTCAATCCATTGATTGACCAAGAGTCTGGCATTAGTTTTTCTCCAATTCCTGTTTCTGAACTCAAAGGAAAAACTTTGTTTCGAATTCCTTGGCTGGGTTATTTGAAATTGATTTTAATTGATGACCTTCAAGTTTTATTATTGGGCTGCAGGCAAGCAGAAGGATGCATATTACCTTAAGGTTTAAATGAGTTTGTTCAGTAATTGTTAGACGGAGCAAGTATATGGAATTAATTTTAACCAATGCATTGGATTTCAAGCGCAGTATTGAAGCAGTTTCTGTTTTAATTGACGAAGCTGAATTGGTCATTGCCAGCGAAGGTTTGACTTTGAAAGCTACTGATCCAAGTCAAATTAGTTTAGTGGATTTTGAGTTAAGCAAAAAAAACTTTTCCAAATTTGAAGTTCCGGAAACTACCAAACTAGGTTTGGATTTAGATTATTTGTCTCAAGTTTTATCTAGAGCTAAAAAAGAAGACCAGCTTTCGCTTGTTTTGGATAAAGATAAATCGAATTTAAAAATTACTTTTCTAGGTTCTTCCAAGCGTTCGTTTTCGATTCCTTTAATTGACGTGTCTGAACAACAATTGCCGAATCCTAAGATTGAATTTGATGCCGAAATTGTTGTGCAAGCCGATGTATTGAAAGAATCTTTAAAAGATGCAGCTTTAATTTCAAGTCATGTGATCTTGGAAGCTACTTTGGAAAGTATGGGCATTAAAGCGCACAGCAGTAAAGGAACTTTGAATAGTGAAACCAAAAAAAGTGAATCTTGTGTGAAAAAATTTAATGTAAAAACACAATGCAGAAGTATTTTTCCTTTAGATTACTTGCAGGATATGTTAAAGGCAGCTGATTCTTCTACTGAAGTTTGTATTTCTTTGAAAACCAATGCTCCAGTTAAATTATCGTATTCCATTGGTTCTGCCACGATTGCTTATTTTTTAGCTCCAAGAATTGAAACAGAATAACTGTTTTTGTTTTGAATAAACTCAAAAAACAGTACAAATTTAAAACAATTCATTCTTAATACTGTGAAAGTATATTGGGGTTAATGAAATGAATCGAAAGTTTTGCTTAGTATTGGCTTTACTTGTTTTATTTTCATTTCCTGTTTTTTCAGCTATTTCTTCAGAGTTTTCGTTTCAAGGTGTTTTAACTACTGCAGACGGCAATTTTGTGAATTCAGATGTAAATATGATTATTCGTTTATATGCCGGTAGTTCAGGCGGCAGTACAATCCATGTAGACACCAATGCAGTAACTGTTTCGAATGGTTATTTTTCAACCATTGTAGGAGATGCGAATACTTTGGATGTTAATTTTGTAGATTCTGTTTGGTTAACTTTGCAAACCAAGTTAACTTCTGCAGGTTCCTACGACACTGAAATGAGTCCTCGAATAAAAATTACCCCTAGCCCACAGTCTCTTTCAACTACTAAAACCGGAGATTTGAATGTTACTGGCAGTATTGTGGGTAATGCTAGTTTGGTGAAAATTGGTTCTTCGAGTGCTAGAACTGATTTGAATATTTCTCGTGATTTGAATGCTTCTAGGGTGTTTGTTGCAGGTACGGTTATTTTAGGTTCTGCTACTGCGGTTACCTTGAGTGATGGTGATTTGAATACTAGCGGTAATATTATTTTGAATGGTTATATTAATGTGAAAAGTTATTTGACTGGAAATGTATCTGGCAGTGGTACTACTGTTAGTTTAGGCCGCCGTGGTACTGCATTGGCTGACTTAAATGTTGCTGGTGATTTGAATGTTTCGGGTGGTTTGCTAAATCTTTCAAGGTTTAGTAATATTATAGTTGATGGTAATTTGGTTTTGGGTACTGCGACTGCAAATGGCCTTGGCCTTGGTGATTTGAATTTAAGTGGAAATTTGTTTGGTGGTTCTGATAATTTGGTTTCTGTTGGTTCGAGTACTGTTCGGAATGATTTGAATGTTTCAAGAGACTTGAATGCTTCAAATATTACTGCCACTGGTTCTTTAGGTGTTGGTAATGCTGTTGGTTTATTGCTGGGTTTGGCTGCCGGTGATGTTAATATTGGTGGTGTATTTTATTTGTCTGGAACTACTTCGTCGTTAACTTTTACAGGTGCTGGAACTGGTACAATTACTGCCAATAATCCAACTGCCAGTAATCCAAATTTAATTAGAATTGGAGGTCCTGTTATTCCGAATGATTTGAATGTTTCAAGAGACTTGAATGCTTCTCGTTTGTTTTCGAGTGTTTTGTTTCCTTTGAATTTGAGTGTTTTGTTTGTTGGTTCTTTGGCTGTTCCTGTGGATTTGAATGTTACTGGTGATTTGAATGTTGCTGGTGATGTGAATTTTGCTGGTGGTGTTTCTGCTGTTGCGTTTTTTGGTTCAGGTGCTGGTTTGACGAATTTGCCGACTGCGGACATTAATTCTACTGTTGTAAATCCTTCAATTGTTGTTGTTGGCACTTCGACTGGTTGGAGTGGTCTGGGTTCTGGTGACTTGAATTTGTCGGGTCGAATTTTTGGTGGTTCGGATAATTTGGTTTCAATTGGTTCTTCGACTGTTCGGAATGATTTGAATGTTTCAAAAGATTTAAATTCTACTAGATTGTTTACTGGAACAATTTTTGGCTTGAATTTAAGTAATTTAAATATTGGAACGAATAGTACTGCAACTGATTTGAATGTTTCTGGAAAAATAATGGTTGGTCCGACTGCGCTTAGTGCCAGCAGTGTGGACGGCGGAGATATTGTAGTTGAAGATAATATTTTTGTAGGAAGTCCAGCTAATACAAGTAGTTTGAATGCAGGAGATATTAGTTTGTCTGGGAATGCGTATGTGGATGGAGATTTGCGTTTGCGTGGCGGAGATATTTTGGATGATACTGCTACTAATATAATTAAGATTGGCAGCTCAGGCGATCCTACTGATTTGAATGTTTCAAGAGACTTGAATGCTTCGAATATTTATATTCCAGGATTTGTAATTATGGGAACTGCTTTAGCGTCTAGTGCGGGTGCTGGAGATTTCATTACCAGCGGAAGAATTTATACTGCAAATATTAGTTCATTTAATGCCAGTTTGTCTGCAGGAGATATTGGAATTAATGGAGATATTTATTTGCGTGGCGGAGATATTTTGGATGATTCTTCTACGAATGCAATTCGAATTGGATCCAATACTGATCTAACCGATTTAAATGTTTCCAAAGACTTGAATGCCAGTCATGTTCAAGTGCATGGAGATTTAAGAGTTAAGCAAAGAATTTTAGGAGCTAAAGGAGCCGATGTTTCAAGTGGTAATTCAATTACTTTAGGCAATGGAAATTATTTTGACATTACTGGAACTTCTACTATCGATTGTGTTTCTATAGCTGGCTGGACTGCTGGTTCGCAGGTTATGCTGCAATTTGATTCCGCTGCTGCAGTTACAAACAATGGCAGCTGTGGTGGATCTGGGGCAGTTGACTTAAACGTGAATTTTAATGCAAGTTCTGGAGATATTTTAACTCTAGTTACAGATGGAACCAATTGGTTTGAAGTTACACGAAGTGTTAATTAATTAAAGCAAGGCTTACTTTTTTAAATTCCAAAACCTTAGGATAGTATAATGATTCAATTAAAAGATTTAGAATTACTTCAAAAAAGTGTTCGTGCAATTTCGAATTTTATTACGGAAGGCAATTTTCGATTTAATGAAAAAGGAATTTCCATTAAAGCCATTGACCCCAGTCAAATTGTAATGGTGGATTATTGTATTCCGAAAAATTTGTTTGAAAAATTTGAAATCGAAGAACCTACTTTAGCTGGATTGGATGTAGAAGAATTAAACAAAGTTCTCAAACGAGGATTTAGCCAGGATTTATTGGAAATGCATTTAGAGGATTCGCAAATTACTTTAATTTTAGAAAGTGATGTTAAACGAGAATTCAAGCTTTCCTTAATTGATGTTCCAGGAGAAGATATTGAATTACCCAAACAAGAATTTGATGCCGTAGTAGAAATCAATGCAGGAATTTTACAAGAATCTTTAAAAGATGCCAGTGTATTTGGCAGCAGTGTAGTCCTTAAAGTAAATGGCACAGATTTTTCTTTAGAAGGAAAAGGTCCGCAAGGTTCTTTGCAAATGGATGCGAAAACCAAAGCTAAAGTTAAACACAATTCAGGAAAAAACCAAGAAATTGTCAGCAAATATTCTCTAAGTTTTCTAGAAAACATTGTCCGAGAAGCTTCCAGTGAAAAAATCATTTTATTGGAACTCAAAAACGAAGCTCCTATGAAAATTAGTTATGATATTAGTAAAACAAGAATTCAATTCTATTTAGCTCATATGTTGTTGTAAATTAGTTTAAACTGTTTTTTTTTTTGCTTTTTGTTTAATTTTAAACAATCCCACAAATATTTGCAAAATTAATTTTGATTCAGTTTTGTACTAAAGGTATATTAACAAGTAAGTTTCTTATACTGTTAAATGAATTTATTAAAATTAGGCTTTTTAGTTTTAGTTTTGTTTTATAGTATTTCTGCTTTTGGTGTTATCTCCAAAGAAGTTAATATTCAAGGTGTTTTAACTACCAGTGATGGAAATTTTGTAAACGGTGATGTAAACTTAATCTCTAGAATATACAATGCGTCTTCTGGTGGTTCAGTTGTTTACGTGGACACCAATGCAGTTACAGCTTCCAATGGTTATTTTTCAACTGTTTTAGGTGATGCGAATACTTTAGATGTTAATTTTTTGCAGGATTTTTGGCTAACTTTACAAGTTAAATTAACCAGTGCTTCTAGTTTTGATGCTGAAATGAGTCCAAGAGTCAAGTTAAGAGCCGCGCCCCAATCTATTGGTTCAGATAAAGCATTTGATTTGAATGTTGTTAATAGTATTGTTGGTAATGATAGTTTGGTGCGAGTAGGTTCTTCGAGTGCTAGAACTGATTTGAATGTTTCTCGTGATTTGAATTCTACTAGATTGTTTACGAGTGTTTTGTTTCCTTTGGATTTGAGTGTGTTGAATGTTGGTTCTTCTAGTGTTAGAGCTGATTTGAATGTTTCTCGTGATTTGAATGCTACTAGATTGTTTACGAGTGCTGTTTTTCCTTTGGATTTGACTACTTTGAATATTGGTTCTTCAACTTTCCGTAGTGACTTAAATGTTTCTCGTGATTTGAATGCTTCTCGTTTGTTTTCGAGTGTTTTGTTTCCTTTGAATTTGTCTGTTTTGTTTGTTGGTTCTTTAGCTGTTCCTGTGGATTTGAATGTTACTGGTGATTTGAATGTTGCTGGTGATGTGAATTTTGCTGGTGGTGTTTCGGCTGTTGGGTTTTTTGGTTCAGGTGCTGGTTTGACGAGTTTGCCATCAAGTGATATTAATAATACAGTTATTCGCCCATTAATTTTAACAATTGGTGCAAATTCAGCTTTGTTATGGTCTGGTTTGTCTTCGGGTGATTTGAATTTGACGGGTCGAATTTATGGTGGTATAGATAATTTGGTGCAAATAGGTTCTTCGACTGTTCAGAATGATTTGAATGTTTCAAGAGATTTGAATTCTACCAGGCATTTTAATTTGGGTACTATGATTTTAGGTTCTGCTTTGAATAGTGGTTTAAGTGACGGTGACATTAATACAAGTGGTTCAGTACGTGTGAATACTGATTTGAATATTAACGCTCAAACCGATAATCGGGGTATTTGGATTGATGGAAATATTATGATTAAACGAAACAGTGCAACTTGGATGACTTGTTACCCTTTAAGTGCTACTGATAATAATACTGCGATTGTTTGCAGTCCAGCATAATTGTTTTTATTTATTAAGTTTAGTATTTTATTGAGTTGGGTATATGAATTGTAAAACTTTAAAATTTAAATTTTTTTTTTCTTTAATTTTTCTAATTCTACTTTTGCCTAATGTTTTTTCTGCAGAAACAACTGGAACAACTTATGCTATTCGAAGTTTGGCAACTCAGTCTTCGGGTGCTGAAATAACATCCACCAATTATAATTTGATTGTAAATGCAGGAAATTCTTTTGACGGAAATCTGAACGGCACTTCTTATGCTATTCAACTTGGTTTTATAACATCTGGATTGTATAGTAACCCTCAAGTGGCGTTTGTTTCTCCAACAAATAATGCAACTCAAACATCTGCCACTGTAACTTTAGATTATAATGTTACAAACTTGTCCAGTACTGCTGACTTAAATGGTTTTGTTAAAAAATTTTGGATCAGCGTAGACTCAGCAGAGCCTACATCTTATGTGGATAATGGTTTGGCTTTACGGTATACTTTTTCCAGTCAAAGCAATGCTACTCATCGATATCGTGTTAAAGTTATGAATCTAAATGACCAAAATACAAGCACTGCAACTGTGGATGTCAATGTAAATGTGGCTGTAACTTCTAATACTGTAACAACCGGTGTAACCAATTCAGGCGGCGATCCACCAAATCCCAATGATCCAGATACTGGAAAAACTGTTTTATTGAATGACGGAAGTGATTCTCCTAGTTTGACTTCAGAAGATATTCGTTCTGTTTTGGCAGATAATTTTTCTTCCGAAGACCTTAAAGGTATTTCCAGTTCAGCTGTTAGTTCAGCATCTTTGTTTAAAGTAAACCGAAAAGTTCAGCTTCGTGTCCATAATTCCAAATACTACAATAATCTTACTTTAACTATTGAAAACTTAACCGATAAACCTCAAACTAATATTTGGCTATTTGAAACTATTCCTAAAGAAATTGCGGAAACAGCTTCTTTAGTTTCTAACAGCAGTCATGAATTTGATATAGTTAAAGATGATCCTGCTGTTGCGTTTATAATTCCAATTTTAAATCCTGGAGAAAAACAAGAAATACTTTATCAGATTGATACTGAAAAAAACTTTTCAAATGAAGTTACAACTTGGCAGCAACAGCCAGCATTTGCATTTTTAGTGCCTGTTGAAAAAGTTAATTTATGTGCCAATGTTGTGTGTGAACAAAAAACATGTCAATTAAGCAGATGCAATCTTGTAACCGGCCAATGTGCATATAGCCCAGCAGCCGAAGGTTCTGTTTGCGGAGAAAATAAAGTGTGCAGTTCAAATGCGTGTGTAGATGTTCCAGTATCCACTGATACTCCTACAGGTCAAGTAGGGGCTGCAGTAGCTAATAACTCCAGTATAGGTTCTACAGAACCCCAGCCGCCTTCAGTTTTATTAATAGGTTTAGCAGTTTTAGCTGGAATCATTGCTTTATTATTGATTTTTGTTTTGCCAAAATTAAACAAACCTAAAACAGGTTTAGGCAAATTTAAATAAAACAGCCAGCTAAGTTCAGTTAATGCATGGCTTTTTCTTTTTTTAGGAACGCATTTTCTATATGATTTCCTTAACTGAACTGCAGTTTGCTGTCAAATATTCTTTTACCAATACAGCCAAACAAGTCATGAAAGAATTGGATTTGCCTTTAGAAAATATTCCGCAAGAAATTCAACAATTGGCAGTTCATAAAATCCTGCAGGCATTTCAACGTAAAAAAAATACGACTCCAAATATTCAACATCAGGAAATTTTGCGAAACCATTTACTTTCCTTTCCAGTGACTAAAATTATTTTAGCCAGTATCCAAGACAGTACACTCAATGAACGGTTTTCACAAAGCATGGCTGATTCTGTATTCGAATGCTTAGAGCAAGAAAATAATAAATCTGAAATATTCAAAAAAATTTGTCGTGATTCCAATATTGAATTCCAAGAACTTCAAGGAATATATGCTTTGAATGTAATTGATTATTTGTCTGCCAATCCATTGCATCCTAAACTTAGACTAATTAATCAATCCATTCAAAACGGAAAAGTTTTTTTATCGTCCCATTTACTTTCCCGCTGGATTTCTGCTTTGGCTAGAAAACAAATTCAAGAAAGCTTAAATCAAAAACCCAAAAATTTGCCTAAATCTTTGGAAACCATTATTACTCAAACTGAAAACCAAATTCAAGAAATCAGACAAAAAATGATCTCAACCGATGTTTCTTTGGAAGGGCATGCAGTTCAAATTGAATTATTTCCAGAATGTATGCGTTCCTTGTATTTGCGGTTAAACAACGGAGAAAACTTGCCGCATATGGCTCGCTTTTTTTTAGCTAGTTTTTTGACAGCCATTCACATGCCTTTAGAAAGTATTCTGGACTTGTTTAGAAAAGCACCCAATTTTGATGAACGAACAACTCGGTACCATTTATTGAATATTGAAAAAAAAGGATACACTCCGCCCAGTTCAGCTAAGCTACGAGAACATGGTTTGGCTTGCAATGACTGTGGAGTAACGCACAATCATCCGTTAACGTATTACAAAAAAGAACTCAGCAAAATTAAACCTAAAAAGAAATAATTTGATCCTTATGGAAACATCGGAAAGTTTTTTGAAGAAAAAATTCCAAGAATACTATCGGAAAGTAAAATTAGGCAAACCTTTGGAAATCGAAAAACGAGAATTTGGAGTTGGAGAATTTGGCAAAAAGATTACGCGAAGACATTTAAGTTTTTCTTCACATGCTCAATTCAATCAATTTCTGCAAACCGAAGCACCATTCTATGTTTCTTACTCGAATGCATACTATCAATTTCCTGCAAGAACACCTATGACTGCAAAAAAATTATTGAGTTCAGATTTAGTGTATGAATTTGATGCCGATGACATTTCAACCAACTGCAAAAACCAGCATGATTCCTGGAAATGTCCTAAATGCCAAACAGAAGGAAAAGGGGAAGTAAAAATTTGCCCAAATTGTTCGAATGGAACCCAACAAGAACAATGGTTTTGCAGTGAATGCTTGAATGCAACCAAAGAACAAATGTTGAAATTAATTGAAATTATTGAAAACGATTTCGGATTTAGTGAAGGATTGCATATTAATTTCTCCGGTAACGCAGGCTATCATTTGCATTTGGATTCTGAAAAAATTCGAATGTTATCCAAAGAAGCCAGAATTCAAATTTTGGATTATTTAACTTTTCATGAAATGGATTTTGAGCAAACCCAATTTTTGACCACAGTTGACAAAATGGTGTACTGTCCGTCATTGGAAAAAACAAAAGGCCAGCACCGCAGGCTTATGGTTTATTTGGAGAAAGTAATTTCTGAAAAAAGTGTAACTGATTTAGCCAGTATTGGTTTGGTGAGTGTAAAAAAAATAAAACCTTTTTTAGAAAATCGACTTAAAATTGTTGAAAAATTACGCCAAGGAACTATGCTTCCTTTGCCTGGAAATTTTTCCGATACCCAAAAATTCTGGCAATCTCTGCTAACCTATGCTGTAGAACAAAATACTTTAGCCATTGACCGGCAAACCAGTGTGGATTTGCATAAAATTATTCGTGTCCCAGACACTTTGCATGGGGGCACAGGTTTTTTGGCTAAAAGCATTCCTTTGCCTGAATTTAAAAAATTTAATCCCTTTAACGATAGTATTGTGTTTTCCGAAAAGCCAGTAAAGGTTTTTATTAAAAACGCTCCACAATTTAGTTTAGGAAACCAAACATTTGAATCCATGCAAAACCAGAAAACAGAATTGCCTGAATTTGCAGCAATCTATTTAATGGCCAGACAAAAAGCACTGCTGGCAGAAGATTTTTTATGACTGAATTTACTTATGAAGAATTGCGAAAAATATACCGCAATGAATTAAACTCCAGCAAACTCACTCCTTTGGAATCCGAGTTTTTTGAAAACCTGCATAAACTGATTCAACAGCAAAAAAAAGGATACCAGAAAGCATTAACCGAAGGTCATTTAGTGTACGGGCATGATTTATCGAATACAAAGAAATTAGTGGAAGAAATTGTTTCTTTGCGGGAAAAAAAGATTTTAAGCAAAGTCTTGCTGGCCAACAAAATTGAAAGTACAGATGATGCATTTTTGACTCGAGAAGAAAAACAAGTGCTTTCCAAAATGATTGAATTAATTGAAACTTACAGAAACACGTTCCAAGCTTGTTTTGCAGAAACCAGCGAAAAAACAGACTTAAGTGAAGTTTCATCCAATTATTCAGAAAATTCAGCAGAGCCTTTTAATAAAGTTTTTATCCGAATTATTAAAGATGTGCCTAGTTTTGTTGGAGCGGACATGGCAGAATACGGCCCGTTTCAAACTGGAGTCACTTTGGAATTGCCGGATAAAACAGCCAGTTTGCTGATTCATCGAAAGTTTGCAGAAACAGCAGTTCCAGTTTAAAAAAATATTTTGAAGGTGAAATAATGAGTTCGAAAGAAAACGCGACAATAGATTCAAAGTTAGTTAAACAACTCGGTCAAAAAAAATCCGATTTTTTAAAAATCAAATGCAATGGCTGCGGAGGAGAACAAGTAACTTTTTCGCATCCCAGCAAACCAGTAAAATGTTTGGTTTGTGACAAAGTTTTGGCTAAAACCACAGGTTCTAAATTGGAATTGGTGCAAGGGCAAATTGTACAATTATTAAAATAAAACTAAAAAATTAAAACAAAATTGAAAATACGGTGAATGAATGGAATATCCTGGTCTTGGCGAACAAGTAATTGTTAAAGTGGTAAAAATCTTAGACTATGGAGTCATTATTTCTTTAGTGGACTATCCGCCCTTGGAAGGGTTTGTTCACATTTCTCACGTTTCTTCAGGTTGGGTTAAAAATATCCGCAATTTTGTCAAAGACCAGCAAATTCGAGTAGCTGAAGTCTTGGCCATTGATGTAGAAAAAAATCAAATGGATTTATCATTCAAAAAAATAAGCTCCGGTGAAGAAAAACAAAGACTCGAAGAATGGAAACAACTCAAGCGCAGTAAAGTATTAATTGAAATTTTAGCCAAAAGCAAAAAAAAATCCTTTGATTCTGTTTGGACTGAAGTAGCCGAGCCCATTATTGAACATTATGAAAGTTTACCGGATGGACTGAAAGCCATTGCTTTAGAAGGCGAAACAGCCGCCAGCATGGTCCCCAAACATTGGATTGCTGATTTAGTTGCTTTGGTTAAAAAAAATATTATTATTCCAGTTCGAATGATTAAAGCAGTATTTACGGTAAAATCTATGGCTTCCGATGGAGTTCATATTATTAAAGAAGGTGTAGGCCTAGCCATGGCTGCAGTGAAAACTACTAATTTAGAAGTTCATTATATGGGTGCTGGAAAATTTGCAGTCAAAGCTTCAGGTCCAGATTATAAACAAACTGAAAAAAAACTTAAACAATTTCAAGAAGTTTTAGAAAAAGAACTCAAACGCAAACAAGCCAGTGTTGAATTTGCAAAAATTTAAATCCATTGAATTGATTTAAAAAAAGGGTAATGCACAGCATAATCAGTGTGCTGAACAATAAAAAGCATACTTGATTGCAGTAATGCTGATTACATAAGATTCAGCGCACTGAAAACAATAATATTATTTCGCTAAATATTTGCATCATTCTTTGTTGTGCTAATTATTCGCATTACCCTTTTAAAGCTATTGATCTGTTTTTTTATTGAACTCTTATGGTAACTGAAATTATTTTTTCCAAAAAACCCAAACTTCGAAAACCAATCTTATTGATCGGACTGCCAGGCATTGGATTGGTTGGAAAAATTGCTTTAGACTACATGTTAAAGCACTTGAAGACTGAAAAAATTGCAGAAATCTATTCGGATAGTTTTCCACCCAGCGTGCATACTCAGAATGGTTTAATTGAAATGATTAAAAATGAATTATTTTACTTGAAAGGAAGTTCACAAGATTATTTATTTTTAGCCGGGCCAGTTCAACCAGCCTTGAATATGACTGGAACTTTAAACGAACCCCATTTTGAATTTGCAACCCAAATTGTTTTAATGGCCAAAGATTTAGGAGTTCAAGAAATTTACACTTTAGCCGGAATCAATATTGGAGATGCGCGCATGGAAAAAGAACCAGAAGTCATTATTGCGGCTACCAATGAAAAACTTTTAAAAGAATGGAAAGCTTTAAACATAGGCAAAGGCGGATTGATCAGCGGAGTGGCTGGCTTGGTCTTGGGAATTGCCAAAAGACATGGAATTGAAGGAGCTTGCTTAATGGGAGAAACCAATGTCAAATTAATTTACGGAGATCATGGAGCTGCCAAAATTTTAATTGATTTATTAAAGAAAAAATACAATTTCAAAGTGGATATGAATAAAATCAAAAAAGAAAGCAAAAACATAGAAGATGCTTTCAGTCAATTAAGCCAGCAAGGACCGCCTAAGCCTAGAGACGACGAAGACTATGAGCCCCGTGGCTTAAGCTATGTGCGATAAATTTTATTTTTCAAACTAGTTTTATTATTTTTTTTAAAATTCAGTTAAAATCTTTTGTGCTTGCAGTTCTGAATGGCAGTCCAGTTTGTTTTTGAGTTCTTTTTTCTTTTGCTCCAATTCTTTTAATGAATCGCAAATAATAGGAACACCATAATTTCCACCGCCGCCGGCCATAAACAAAACCCAGTTATTGCGAAAAGCCTGAATTTTTTTTCCAACTTCTGGATTTTTTTGAATCAAGTTTTCAATCGGAACATCCAATAAGATCGCAATTTCACTTTTGAATTCTTCTACAAAATTTCTCCAAACAGTTTGCACTTTTTTAGAATGCGCATTCTCTGCCTTGAAAGCAATTTTTATAATTTCAGCCAAAGGAATGGAACGCACATACTCTGCACGATATTCTGGTTTGCTTTTACTTTCAGGATTATGCAATTGCAATGCCAAATCTCTGACGCCACGCTTAATGCTTTTACCGCATTGCATGCATTTCATTTTCAGTTTCAATGCTTGGTCTAAAGAATATTTTGCAAAACATTCACTGCAAGCAGTACAATGGTATTTTCCTTCTCTGGCATCCAAACCAATATTGGTTTCAATTCTTCGCTCTCCTTTTAAATCTAAAACTTTCTTTAATTCATTCAAACTTCCTTCAGTCATTCGAATGCGCATAAATTCTCTTCCCAATTTATCCGACCAAGCAGAATGAGCATCACTGCAAGAAAAATACTGCAATGAATGATTGGATTCAATCAAGTCAGCAATATCTGAATCTGCGCTTAAGCCTAATTCCATAAATTTAATCTCTGAAGCCATTGAACCAAAACATTGCTGTACTGAATTAAAATGAGCAAACACTCCAAAATACGGAGTAAAACCATGAGCTGGGCCAATCAATCCTTTGCATTCATCTATAACTGTTTCTGCCAATTTTTCTGCGCCAATCCTAACCCAAGGCCTTCCGAATCCTTTGCCGTCCAGCTTAACTTTTTGCTGAATTAGTTTTTCTCGAAATAAATCAACTGAAGCAAAGTCTGGAAAATAACACAATTGATGTACATTATGCAAATCACTAATTTCTGTGCTTAAAATAAACTGAATTTCACTATCTTTGAATGAAAAAGTTCCATTGGATTCAATTAAAGAATTTTTTAAATGAACCAGCCATTCTTTATTCAAACAATCTCCTGTAGCCAAAACATGCAAGCCTTTCAATTGAGCTTGCTCAGCCATCAAAGGAATACTCATGTTTTTGCTTACCCCGCCGGAATTCGGGCCATGCACATGCATATCGCAATCCAATAATTTCAAATTAGACATATTATTCCTTGGATTCTTTTTCTATTTTTTTCAAAGCCTGATAAATTGAATGTTCCATAGTCATTCCAGCATGACCTACTTGAATTCCTGTATTCACTTTAATAGACAAGCCAGCTTGTTTGGCGAATTTGCAAAACATAAAATCTTCACCTAAATACGCATTGGTTTCTTTATCATAGGCACTAAACAATTCGTTTAATCCAAATTTGGAAGCCAAAGCCTGCAAAGAGCTAGTTTTCATTAACAAAAATCCAAAGCCTACTGCATCCACTTCGATGATTTTGTTTTCCGGCAAATCCGAAACTGCCTTATATCCCAAACCTGCTTTTTGGTAAACCACTGGGTGAATTGGGTTTTGTTTAGTGTAATAAACCCCAGAAATCAAGTCAGCCTTACTGCTGATTGCAGTTTCATACAATTGTTTTACTTGACTAAAAGAAAAAACAATATCTGAATCCAGCCAAAAAACATAATCAAACTGAGTTTCTTGATTGTTGGCCAAAGCTTTTTTAGCTAATTCAGTTCTAGCCAAATGCAAATACGTATTGGTATACGTTAATACTCCGAATTTTGAAAAAAAAGTACTCAATTCAGCCATGCATGAAATCATGCAAGCAACCGATGGAGCTGGAATGTAACCATACAAAGGAACGCATACTTGTACTGTTTTTCCACCGGAAGCCATTTACAAAACACCTAAAAATTTCAAAACCAACAAACAGCCAATTCCAGCTAAACCAAAAACAATACTTAAAATCAATGAAGGAATTAAAGGCAAATCAATATTGAAAACAAACTTTGCAATAGCAAAAACAATCAATCCTAAAACAGAATTAATTAAAATTTGACGAACCAAAAACAAAACAATTACTGCCAAAACAACCAAGACAATGCCTGCAATTAAAATCCAATGATTTCCAGCCCAGCTGGTTAACTGAGATTGAGTTAAATTAGCGGCAGCATCTGGAATAGCTTGACCTAGATTATCTGATCCAGGCAAAGATTGCTGCTGTAAATAGAACAAACTATTATTTTGATGGATATTTGCAGCAATCTTTGGCAAACTGGTTTGAACCCAAAACAAATCTAATCCTCCATATCCTATACTATATATAGTATACTATTAAACAAATAATTATAATCTTTTGCCAGCACTCTTAAATGATATGAGCCTTTTTACAAAAAAACAACTCGAAATTGCCAATTCTTTAATTCAGCCTAAAACATTAGACGAATTAATCCAACTACATGACTTGCAAAAAGAATTGCTTGAAAAAGAATTGGAAAAACTAGAAAAATTCAACTTAATTGAAAAACAAGGAAATACTTTTGTTTTAAAGAAAAATATTGCAGAAG